>CAZFBU010000032.1:7749-29511 GCA_964517175.1 uncultured Saprospiraceae bacterium | reverse complement strand
TAATACCATGCGAATATTTCTACTACTGCTGATGTTGCTGTCGGCTTTTGCTGCGAAAGCCCAAAGAACGGTGGACACGCCGAAGCGCGAATTTCGAGGTGTTTGGGTGGCTACCGTTGCCAATATTGATTTCCCGCGCGCACCCACGCCGGATGCAATCGCGCAACAGGAGCAATGGAAGCGGCTACTGGCCCGCTATCGGGATGTTGGCTTCAATGCGGTGATCGTGCAAATACGCCCGGCAGGCGATGCGCTCTATCCGTCGGAACTGGTACCCTGGTCGCGATACCTAACCGGACGCCAGGGCACGCCCCCTGTGCCGGAGTACGACCCCCTGAAATTCATGATCGAAACAGCCCATGAAAGCGGGATGGAGTTTCACGCCTGGCTGAACCCCTATCGCGCTACGGTAAACCTGGATACCGCGAGCCTGGCGCCCAATCACGCTTTCAACACCCACCGCGACTGGATGGTGCGCTATGGCGGCCGCTTCTACTTCAACCCGGCTCTGCCCGAAGTGCGGCAGCACCTCAACGCCGTCGTAGCAGAGATCGTAAACCAATACAACATCGACGCTATCCACTTTGACGATTATTTCTACCCGTATAAAATCAAGGGCGAGGTTTTCCCCGATAGTGTGGAATACTGGCGTTACGGTAGCCGATTTAACAATGTGGACGACTGGCGGCGCAGCAACATCGATTCGCTGATCGAAAACCTGTCAACGACGATCAAGGACATTAAGCCGCATGTGCAATTTGGCGTTAGCCCTTTTGGCGTGTGGCGAAACCGGGCCGACGATCCGCTTGGCTCCGACACGCGCGCCGGCGCTACCACCTACGATAATCTCTATGCCGATGTGGTGAAATGGCTCCGTATGGGTTGGATTGATTACGTTATCCCGCAATTGTACTGGAATATAGGCTTTGCGCCGGCGGATCACGCAACGCTGCTGGGTTGGTGGGGTACGCGCAATTATGAGCAGAACCTCTACATCGGTCATGCTGCATATAAGGTAGAAAATAATCCGGAAGAAGCCTGGTTCGATCCGAATGAGATTCCGCGGCAGATACGCCTGAACCGGCGCAATGCCATCAGTAAGGGCAGTGCTTACTTCAGTTCTAAATCGATCATGGAAAACCGGCTGGGACTAGCGGATTCGCTGCGGGTATATTACAAGACGCCCGCGCTGCTGCCGTCACCTCCCGCAGCAGATATGAAAGCATTTGACCCGCCGAAGTTGCTGAAAATCAAGCACAAACCCGGGAAAGTGCTCCTGCGCTGGAAAGCAGCCGATAAGAAAAATCTACCGGCTTATTATGTTGTATATCGTTTCTATGGCAAAAAACCGGGCGATTTTGAAGATTCGGCGAATATCGTGCATGTTTCCGCTATGCATATCGACAATCCGAAGTTTTGCTTCATCGATACCATTAGCGAGGCGGATGCCAATTACACCTACGTCATCAAAGCGGTGAACCGGGCACACATCGAAAGCAAGCCGAGTAATGCACAGGTGCTGACGATCGGAAAACCGGGAGCGTAAAAATTGTTAATTGTTAGGATTGTTATTTGTTAAGATTGTTATTTGGGGAAAGCATCATTCGGAAAAGCTTCCATCCTAGAATGGCAGACCCCCCAAATAACAATTCACAAATAACATCAACTCACATGCTGCACCTGGTCTGCTTCCAGAATTGGCATGCGTTTGTAGCGAAGCAATAGCTGAACGGTAGCAAGCACGTCTTTTTCGCAATAATGGGCAATGCGCTCCAGATCGTCGTCTTCCCAGAAGATACGCCCGACCTGGCTGCCGTCAATATCGTCTTTGGGCGAAGGAAAGCCCAGCAGCGCCGCCAGCAAGCGCAGCGAAGTATAGCTTTTGTAATCGCCAAATTTCCACATCTCCATGGTGTCGAGCAAGTGCTTTGTTTCCCAGGGCTTCTTGCCGGAAATATCGAGCAGCGCCGGAAATTCCAACTGATGCACCACCATGCGTCGGCAGATGTAAGGAATGTCAAACTCCTTTATATTATGGCCACAGAGAAAGTGCTTGTTTGGGTCATTATAATATTGTCCCAGCATCTTGGAAAAATCGCGTAGCAACTGCGCTTCATCCTTATTGGCAAAGGAAGTCAGGCGCACGCGCAGGCGATTGTCTTCGCGGCTACGATGCACGACGCCCACCGAAATGCAGATAATCTTCCCGAATTCCGCATAAATACCCGCCCGATCAAAAAACTGCTCCGCTGCTTCCTCCATCGAGAGTTCCTCCTCCGATTTGCGCAATAGCGAACGGCACTTAATGTACCAAAGCTCCTGCATTTCTTCGCTCAGTTCTTCGTAGCCGACAAATCCCGGAACGGTTTCTACATCTAAAAACAGGACATTTGAAATATCGATTTGATCCACCATAGTTCAGTTATTATTACTCTGACAGAAAGTTTGAATTTAAACAAGATTCGGAAATTGTACTATGTTTTTGACGATACAATTCGATGGAAGTCACAGAAAAAAGTGAGAATGAAAGACGCAGAGCCATTGGTTAAGTGATTTTTTTCAGAAATCAGGCATTTAATTAGTACTATTCGAACTATTATTACATCTTTGTGGTTTATAAGATTTTACTCTTCTTCAGATTTTTGGACAATTATAGCTTACCATAAGATCCGGCGGGGCGTAAATAATTTAACAAGCAGATATTAGACAATGGGTGTCCAACAAAACAACATCCATTAATCAGATGTCATTACTGCATCTCCCGTCTAGTGTCTAAAATCTAACAATCTCTAATATTTATGACATTCAAAGACCTGGGTCTCCATGAGTCTCTCCTCCGCGCTTTAGACAACGAAGGCTACACTCATCCAACCCCAATCCAAGAAAAAGCCATCCCCATTGCGTTGGATGGCGCTGACCTTATTGGCTGTGCCCAAACCGGCACCGGCAAAACTGCCGCTTTTTCATTGCCAACATTGCAGTACCTGCTGGAAAACCCGACTGTGGGCGACAAGGTAATCCGGACGCTCGTTCTGGCGCCTACGCGCGAACTCGCTATTCAGATTGACGAAAGTCTGCGTGCTTACAGCCGCTACACGCCAATCAGAAGTGCCGTCATTTTTGGCGGTGTGCCGGTGCGCAAGCAAATTGGTCAACTGCGCAAAGGCATCGACATGCTGGTGGCAACGCCGGGGCGTTTGCTCGATTTAATCAACCAGCGGCACGTTGACCTGCGCCATGTAGATACGCTGATTCTGGACGAAGCGGACCGCATGCTCGACATGGGCTTCATTCATGATATCAACCGCATTGTTCGCCTGCTGCCGGAAAAGCGCCAAACGATCTTATTCTCGGCTACGGTTTCCCGTGAAATTCAGCAAATCGCTGACCAATTCATGTACAAGCCGGAAAATGTGACGATTGAACTGGATGCAAAAAAGCAAGCGAACATTAATGAGTCGTTTTATTTTGTGGAAAAAACCGCCAAATCAAAACTACTGCGTCACTTGATCCGGGAGCAATCCATTGAGAAGTGCATCGTTTTTACCCGCACGAAATATGGCGCAGACAAGCTTGCCAGGCATTTGTCGAAAGCATCTATTCCGGCGGACGCCATCCACGGCAACAAAAGCCAGAGCCAACGCCAGCGGGTGCTGGATAAATTTCGCAAAGGAAGTATTCAGATTCTCGTGGCGTCGGATGTAGCTGCCAGAGGCATTGACATCGATGACATCACCCACGTGATCAATTACGAAATACCGGAACAGGCAGAAACCTATGTGCACCGTATCGGGCGTACCGGGCGCGCCGGCTCTGATGGCATCGCCATTTCGTTTTGTGCAGATGAAGAAAAGAAGTATATGTTCGATATAGAAGCATTGCTGAACAAGCGGATTCCGATCGTTGAAGATCATCCCTATGTGGAAGAAATAAACTATCCGACGAATCACAACCCGCGCCGACCATCCGGCGGCAGTAATGGCAACGGGCACTCGAAGCCGCGTCGTCCGGCAGCTGGCTCGCGTGCCAAGCATCGAAAGCCGCACTACAAAAGTGCGCCACGACGATAAAATGAAGTGAAAACAATAAAAGAACGCCTCTTCATCTCCTCCAGGAGGTTGGGAGGCGTTCCTCATTCATGACTGCAAGTTCTTTGTTTTCAATGCTTCTTAACTTCGATAAAATACCGGTCTTATGGCACATTTACTATGACTTTTGTCAATTCAGAAGGTGATTTTCAAATAACAGGAAGATGGGATGAACTTAGCCGGGGTGTAATCACGTTGAATAAATGTATCATGTGATTTTACAACCTAAAAACCTTTTCATACCATGAAAAAGATTCTCTTCCTCACCGGTGATTTTGCCGAAGATTACGAAACGATGGTGCCTTTTCAAATGCTGCAAATGGTGGGACATGAAGTACATGCTGTTTGCCCTGACAAGAAAAAAGGCGATACGATCAAGACCGCCATTCACGATTTTGAGGGCGACCAGACCTACACCGAAAAACCGGGACACCTCTTCGCACTCAATTATTCTTTCGACGATGTAAAACCGGAAAATTACGATGCCATCGCCATCGCCGGCGGCCGGGCACCGGAGTACCTGCGCCGGAACGATCGCGTGATCGAAATCGTAAAACACTTTGCTGAACAGGACAAGCCGATTGCAGCCGTATGCCACGGCATTCAGATACTGACCGCAGCCGATGTGGTGCGTGGCAAAAAACTGACCGCTTACCCCGCCGTTGGGCCGGAAGTGACGCTTGCCGGCGGCGAATTTGTAGAAGTTCCCGCTACCGAAGCCGTGGTGGATGGTAAATTGGTTACCTCCCCAGCCTGGCCGGGACACGTGAAGTGGATCGCCGCGTTTTTGAAAGTGCTGGGTACAAAGATTGAACTTTAAGAGCAGAAAGCAGCGGCAGTGCGCAGTTGCCCAGGCACTGCAAAACTGCCGCTCATTCCTCCCAAAACAGTTGCGCCGCGATGAAATCCGCCAGTAGTTTACCGGCATCGGTGAGGGTGTAAATGTCGTCTTGCCCGACGACCAGGTTTTGAGCCAAAAATGGCTCTACTTCCCGCAGAAAGTATTCCGCGAAAGGCTGCCCGAAGGTTTCGATTTTGGTAAGCTTTGCGCCCCACGTGGTGCGAAGTGCGGTCATTACGTACTCGTCGTAGCGTTGTGCATCGGTGAGGATTTCCTGCTCGAACCAAGTCTCCTCCAATGCTCCCATTTTCCCATCCTCTTCCGCCAGAGGCGGACAAGCATCCTCCACTCCCTTCAAATACCTTGCATTATTGGCCACATTCCAGCGGCGCGTGCGGTTGCCATCGAAGGAGTGCGCAGCCGGGCCAATGCCGAGATACGGCTCGCCGGTCCAGTAGCTGGAGTTGTGTCTGGCGTATTTGCCGGGCTTAGCGAAGTTGGAAATCTCGTAATGCTCGTAGCCGTTGGCGCGAAGTATCTGCATCAGCATTTCAAACTGGCGCGCCGCCTGCTCTTCATCTATCGGAGGCGCTTTGCCAATTTTCACAAAATGGTCGAGCGCGGTTTTTGGTTCTACCGTAAGGGCATAACAGGAAACATGCGGAATGCCATAATCTACAACGGTTTGAATATTTTGCGCCCAGCGGGCATCGCTGGTGGTCGGCGAACCATAAATCAGATCGACCGTGAGGTTCTCAAAACCGGCAGCCAGGGCATATTCGATACAAAGTTTCGCTTCGGTCGCATTGTGCGCCCGATTCATGAATTGCAAATCTTCCTCCGAAAAAGACTGAATACCAATGCTCAGGCGATTGATCGGCGTTTGGCGTAAAGCCTGGAGTTTGGCTTTGGTCAGATCGTCGGGGTTGGCTTCGAGTGTTATTTCAGCGTCCGGTTCGACCTTAAAAAGCTGATAAATTTTATCGAAAATTTGTTGCAATTCATTTTCATTCAATAAAGAGGGCGTGCCGCCACCAAAGTAAATGGAAGAGAGGGCTGCATTACCCAGGAAATCGTGTCGGCGTTCGAGCTCGTGCACCAAGGCATCCACCATTTGCGACTTGTACTTCAGGGAAGTCGAAAAGTGGAAATTGCAATAGTGGCAAGCCTGCTTGCAAAAGGGAATATGTAGGTAAATGCCCGGCATAAAATCTCGCGGTTTTGGCATGATAAACACGGCTGCTTCCGTTGCCCGGGCGAGATTTGCGAAATCTTTGAGATTTCGCAAATCCGGCCCGGCTACAACGTTGGCTGCGTAATAAACGTTTTTTGATTGAAAAAAGGTTTAAAAATTTTATCGGTAACTATTGCCTGCGAGCGTTGTTTCTTTACAATCGAAAAAAAGATGGAGAGCGAGGTTCCGATTACCGTCCCTTGATTTCGGGTCTGTTTTTCCAAAAACAAGTCTGCTAATTTTTTTGTGCGAAATTTTTACTGTTTTTCAACGATTTACACATTTCAGAGCATACTTTTTTTTGATAGAATGCTTGCAAATTGAAAAAAAGAAAACTACCTTTGCACTCGCCTTTTTCGAGGGGTTCTTCGAAGACGGGTTTTCAAATAGAAGATGCAGTGTTTTTTATCACATTTTAAATCAATATCGAAGTGGATACTTTGAGCTTTAAAACCATATCGGCGAAGAAGGAGACCATAGAGCAAAAGTGGTACGTGATCGACGCGGAAGGGGAGACGGTAGGTCGCCTTTGCTCCCGCATTGCCACCGTGCTGCGTGGCAAGCACAAGCCTTCTTATACGCCACATGTTGATACGGGCGATTTCGTCATCGTATTGAATGCAGAAAAAGTGCGTTTCACCGGAAACAAACTGAACGATAAAGAATATATTACGTACTCTGGTTATCCTGGTGGTCAGAAGGTTAAGACCGCCAAAGAATTGTTGGACAAAAAGCCGATTGCGGTCGTAGAAAATGCGGTGCGCGGTATGCTGCCCAAGAACAAGCTGGGGCGTGCGATGTTCAAGAAGCTTTTTGTGTACGAAGGTGCGAAGCATCCGCACGAAGCACAGAAGCCAGAACCATTTAAATTTTAAAAATCCTCAATAAGCAAGGTATCATTATGGAAATGATTAATGCCATAGGAAGAAGAAAGCGATCCGTAGCGCGTGTTTACCTCACGAAGGGCGAGGGCAAGATCGAGATAAACGGCAAGGATCTCAAGGAATACTTTCCGCAGGTCCATGTGCAGTCGTCGATCACGGCGCCGTTCGCAACGGTCAACGCAGAGAATATTTACGACCTGAAGGTGAACGTAAATGGCGGCGGATTCAAAGGACAGGCAGAGGCCGTGCGCATGGCAGTGTCGCGTGCCCTGGTGCAACTGAACGAAGACTTCCGCAAACCTCTGAAAGAAAGGAAATTCCTGACACGTGATTCCCGTCAGGTGGAACGTAAGAAGTACGGTAAGCCGAAAGCGAGAAAGAGCTTCCAGTTCTCTAAGCGTTAAAAATAGTGGTTATTGGTTATTGATTATTGGGTTTTCGCGCTTGTCCCGTTCACCCAAACACCAAATAACAAACACCAAATAATAATTTTAAAAAATGGAAAAACCTACCTATAAAGAACTGTTGGATGCTGGTGTGCACTTTGGGCACTTAAAGAAAAAGTGGAACCCGAAGATGGCACCTTATATCTTCAAGGAAATTAAGGGCATTCACATCATTGATTTGAATCGCACGCTGGAAAGCATGGATCGGGCAGCAAATGCAATGCGCAACATCGCGAAGTCGGGCAGAAAAATCTTGTTTGTAGCGACCAAGAAGCAGGCGCGCGACATCGTGATGAACGCAGCGAAGAGTGTTGATATGCCATTTGTAACCGAGCGCTGGCTGGGTGGCATGATGACGAACTTTGCCACGATCCGTCGTTCGGTGAAGAAAATGCAGAGCATTGAGCGTATGCTGAATGATAAGGCGCTGACCAGCATTACGAAAAAAGAGCGCCTGACCATGTCTCGCGAGCACCATAAGTTGGAAAAGCAATTGGGCGGTATCGCCAATCTGAACCGCCTGCCGGCTGCGATGTTTATCGTTGATATCCACAACGAGCACATTGCGGTGGCAGAAGCACATCGTTTGGGGCTGCGCACTTTCGCTATGGTGGATACCAATTCTGACCCCAATGAGGTTGATTTTGCCATTCCGGCGAATGATGATGCTTCCAAGTCGATTGCCATCATCACCAACTATATGGCAGAGGCTATTCGTCAGGGGTTGGAAGAGCGCAAGAAGACAAAAGGCGAAAAAGAAGCGGTGCAAGGCTAAGCTAATGCTGCTTCGTTGAGCAGAATTTTTTCAGATCAAAATATTTTTTTAAGGAACAGCTACAGTACGGGGATTTCAGGGATGAATCGGATGGGAAACTCTAGGAGTATCAATGGTTTGAAATCCTAATTTTAACTTTAAAATCAATATAAAACAATGAGCGTAACCATAACCGCCACTGACGTAAAAAAACTGCGTGACATGACCGGCGCAGGTATGAGCGACTGTAAAAAAGCCCTGGTAGAAGCCGAGGGTGATTTCGATAAGGCTATTGAAGTACTTCGTAAGCAAGGGCAAAAGCTTTCGATAAAGCGAGCTGACCGCGAGGCTACCGAAGGTGCCGTGATTGCGTTGGTTTCTGACAATAAGAAGCGGGGCGTTGTCATCAAGTTAAGTTCCGAGACGGATTTCGTATCCAAGAACGAGGACTTTGTGAAATTGGCGAATCGATTCGCAGAAATTGCACTGCAACACTTCCCGGCTACAAAAGAGGAACTACTGGCGCTGCCTTTCGACGGCATAACCGTGGGTGAAAAGGTGACCGAGCAAGTGGGGGTTATTGGCGAAAAGATAGAATTGGCAGAATATGAGCGCCTCGAGGCGCCGATGATCGCCCCATACATCCACATGGGCAACAAAGCGGGCGTTCTGACGGCGTTCAACAAGGAAGTTACGGACGACAACTACGATGACCTGCGTTCTGTATCCATGCAAGTAGCGGCGATGAAGCCTATCGCAGTGGATGAAGCGGGTGTACCGCAGGAAGTGCAGGATAAGGAGGTGGAAATTCGCCTCGAAGCTGCTTTGACCGATCCCAAAAATGCGAACAAGCCGAAAGACATCCTGGAGAAAATTGCCAGAGGTAGTTTGAACAAGTACTTCCAGGAGGTAACTTTGCTGAATCAGGCCTTCGTAAAAGATAATAGCAAAAAGGTATCAGAATTCTTACAGGGAATAGATAAAGAACTGACCGTGACAGACTTCAAGCACGTCACACTCGGATAAATGAATCGGAAAGGCGAATTACCTGGTAGTTCGCCTTTTTTGTGTCCATGCTTTTCAAAAGGAAAAGTATCCCGGACCCTAAGCACAAAACACAAGGTGTGCCTCATCGCGGTTGCGGGTGGTACACCTTTCGTACAAGTAGCAATAAATGTTCAGGCAATTTTTATCGAACATACTTTAAAACAGATAGGATGACAGTAAAGTACAAGCGCGTACTGCTCAAATTGAGCGGCGAATCATTGATGGGTGACCAGCGATTTGGAATCTCGCCAAACATGCTTCGGCACTACGCAGAGCAAATTAGCGAATTAATCGACTTAGGGGTGGAAGTTGCGATCGTCATTGGCGGCGGCAATATCTTCCGGGGCTTGCAGTCAGAGGCAGCGGGCATCGAGCGGGTACAAGGCGACTACATGGGCATGCTCGCTACGGTAATCAACGGTATGGCGCTGCAGGGAGCACTGGAAAGCAAAGGCATCTATACGCGCCTGATCTCGGCGATTGAGATGAAGCAAATTGCGGAACCTTACATCCGCCGACGCGCCATTCGCCACCTGGAAAAAGGGCGGGTCGTTATTTTCTCTGCCGGAACGGGCAGTCCGTATTTTACCACAGATTCGGCGGCAGCCCTGCGCGCAAATGAAATCAGTGCGGACGTCATCCTGAAAGGCACGCGCGTGGATGGCATCTACACCGCTGATCCCGAGAAAGACCCCACCGCTACGCGATTTGATAAACTCACCTTCGCAAAAGTCATCAGCCTGGGCTTGAGCGTGATGGATATGACGGCATTCACCCTTTGCCGGGAAAACGATCTGCCAATTATCGTTTTTGATATCAACAACCCGGAAAACCTGAAGCGAATCGTACTAGGCGAAGCAGTGGGCACACTGGTGGAAAGTTAAGACCAAAGGTTCGCGCCCGCAAAATGCAGACGCGCTTCCCGCATTTCAAATGAAGCTATGGTTAAAATTAAAAATAAACGCTTCCCAGACTTGACTATCTTTCAAAAAGACTTTACTTTTACACTCAAATTAATAACCCATCCTAACTTCACAAACGCCTTCAAATTTTTTAGTTTGAAGTCCACTTCCCAGGCAATTTCACACAAACATTACTCGGGGCAAATATCGATGACCGATACCATTTTTGTTTTTAAATAATAACAAATCATTTCATCATGGAAGGAGATGCTATACTCTTAGCCATTCTGGCAATCGGCACGCTGGTGCTGAACAAAGACCTTATTTTATCGGAATGGTTCTACATCGCAGACAAGCAGAAGGAGCAAAAATAAAAATGCCACCGACTCCCATCAGAGCCGATGACATTTCTGTAAATCGGGTAATTTTTGTCAGAAAGATAAAATTACTTCGGCATCACGACGGTGTCAATGACGTGAATAACGCCATTGGAGCCTTTCAGATCGACTGCCGTAACCGCTGACATTCCGCCATTTTCATCTTTCAGGTAAACCTTTCCGTCTTTCAGCATAGCGGTGAGCGTTCCTCCCTGCAATGTGGTTACGGATGCTTCCCCCTTTCCGGCTTCAATAGCAGCGAGAACCGACTTGGAGTCGAGGTTGCCAACCACTACGTGGTAAGTCAGGATAGCCGTCAGTTTTTCTTTATTCTCTGGTTCCAGCAATGCAGTCACTGTGCCCTCCGGTAGCGCCTCAAAAGCGGCGTTCGTCGGTGCAAAAATCGTGAACGGACCTTCGCCCTTCAGCGCTTCTACCAAGCCCGCAGCTTTAACTGCCGCTACCAGCGTCGTGTGATCTTCCGATTCAATGGCAATATCCACCACATCTTTTTTCGGCTCTGAACTCCAGCTATCCTGAGCCAAGCCCATATTCATACTGAACAACACCAGCATTACAAATAATACAATACGTTTCATGTTTAACACTTTTTTGGTTATAAAATTTTAAAACTACTATATATACGAGCTTTCGGGCAGATTGGATTTTTTTAGAAAAAAAGAAATCGTTAAACATTTCTTAAACGTGGTTGTTCGGATGGAAAGTTAGAATAGCTGCAGCCTGGCAATAAACTCGGCAAGGAGTAGCATACTGACGATCATTGAATTTTTAAACACCGCCATCTTTTGCTCAAGGTATGAAGCAGCAAGAATTACATATCGTCGCACTGTTGCAGCAACAAAACCGGGAAGCTATTGCCCTGTTGTATGATCGCTACGCACCAGCGCTTTACGGTATTGTACTGCGGATTGTCCATTCAAAGGAACTGGCGGAAGACGTTGTGCAAGAGACATTTATAAAGGCCTGGCGCAACAGCCACCATTATGACGCCAGAAAAGGTACGCTGTTTACCTGGCTGCTCAATATTGCCCGCAATGCCGCTATTGATAAAACGCGCTCGGCAAATTACCGGCGCTCCCGGCAAATGCAGGCGATCGACGGTGACATCTGCGAAGACCCTACGCTCAGCGTAGAACAGAACCCGGAACACATTGGGTTGAACAAAATGGTGAACGACCTGGAAGAAAAGCACCGCGTTATCATCGACCTTATTTACTTTAAAGGATTCACCCATGCAGAGGTGACGGAGCACTTGAAAATCCCTCTGGGAACCGTCAAAACAAGGCTTCGTATCGCTTTGCGCGAGTTGCGAAAGTATTTTGGCGAACAAAAAGTCAATTTTTTGCTTGTAACCATTTGTCATTGGTTTTCAAATACATGAACAAGTGTTATATCGTGAACAGAAATGAATAAAGAACGCTTTTTAGCATCCGGATTGATTGAACAGTACGTTCTTGGTCTCACAACACTCGAAGAGACACGGGAAGTGGAACGCTATGCCGAAGCTCACCCCGACGTACAGGCAGAAATTGACGCACTGCGCAATGCCATTGAGCAGTACGCTGCTCAGTATGCCGTGCCTCCATCACAAGAATTGAAAGATAAGATATTATCAGGAATAGAAGCGGAAGAACAAGGCAGACTCCGTAAAACCAACCGAAACGGAAGCAACGGGGGCAGATACCTTCTTTATGCTTCCGTAGCTATTTTGTTACTTTCGGTGGCCGTCGGGGGCTGGTCCTGGTGGCGTACGCAATCGCTGGAAAAAGACTATAATTATCTCGCTTCGCAATATGCTACCCTGGTGCGGCAATGCGACCAATTGCAAAAACAGGAGCAACGAAACCGCCAGGTAGTGGCATTTGTCAATGAGGATGCCACCCAGGTAGTACATCTTACCGGCACCGATATCAGTCCCGAGGCGCACGTAGTGGTTTACTGGAACGAAGCAACGCAAAGCGCCATGCTGAACATGGTGAACATGCCGACACCGCCTCCGGGCAAACAATATCAGATATGGGCAGATGTGGAAGGCGTTATGATTAATGCCGGGCTGCTGCAAACCGACTCCAACGACCTGCAGCCGATCCAGGTCATTGCCGACGCCGAAAGCCTCAATATTACCATTGAACCGGCAGGCGGTAGCGAACATCCGACCGTAGCGTTTTTGGTGGCAAATGGAAAAATGTAATCCAAAAAATATGTATCCCCGCTTCTGTGAAAGGAATTTACATACAGCTACATTGATTTTTGGAACCTGGTACACCCTTCATTTTGTTACGATTTTTTTGCGGTAAAACAAGCAATCAATTTTTTTTGTGAAAATTCGCTAAAAAATTAGGTCAATGTGTGGAAATTTTAGATATTAGCAGTGCCCTCATGAACAAATCCTCAAAGTAAAAGCATCTTTATTTTTTCACCTTAAAACTACACGGTCATGCTAGTTCTGTACGTTGCATTAGGAGCCTTTTTCGTGGGCGGCGGTCTTATTTTTGCTTCTGATATCCTTTTTTCACGTAGCAAAAGACAAGCTTACCGCAGAGGCTAATGAGCCCTAATCCCTCGAAGCCATTTCAAAACAAACCCCAGCAGCTTCGGCTGCCACATCCCATCAGAACATATTTAGCAAATTTGCGCAGTCTCCAATTTCATACACAAATGGCAACACTATGTTTAATGCTACCCATTGGTAGCATAATAACCCATCAGGTTTTCCCAAAAACTGCTTGCATATAATTGTACAACAAATTATCATTCGGGCGATCCCGAACGTGCATTTTCCTTTGGTAGCATACGGTTGTATTGCCATGAGGAGAAATTTATGGACGTATGTCTCTTGCAGATGTTGCCCCCCGGCATCTGGCAATTTTGATATTGCCTGAGGTAGTCGGTTATGACAACTGCATGAACTTAGGCTGTTTTTTGTAAATGAAAAACCAACTTGAGCTGATTATCGGGTAAGAATGATAATTCAGTTAAGATCACATTGGCTGCCGGTGAGAGAGAGCACCGCAGCCAATTGTTTTTGCCCAGTTTATGAGGGTAAAAGACTCAGTCGAGCTTCAACACTTCCAGAAATGCTTTCTGAGGCACTTCCACCGAGCCGATCTGGCGCATTTTTTTCTTGCCGGCTTTTTGCTTTTCGAGCAGCTTGCGCTTACGCGAAATATCGCCACCGTAGCACTTTGCCGTTACATCCTTGCGCATGGCAGAGATGGTTTCCCGCGCAATGATTTTGGCACCAACCGACGCCTGAATGGCAATGACGAACTGCTGCCGCGGCAGCAGTTCCTTCAGTCTTTTACAAATTTTGCGCCCGAAAGACTCCGCTTTATCCCGGTGCACCAGCGCCGACAAAGCATCTACCGGCTCGCCATTGAGGCGCATATCAAGCTTTACCAAATCCGACTGCCGGTAATCCAGCGGCTGATAATCAAAAGAGGCATAGCCCCGGGAGATAGACTTGAGCCGGTCATAAAAGTCGAATACGATTTCTGCAAGCGGCAACTCAAACGCCAGTTCTACCCGATCCTCTGTGAGATAATGCTGCTTTTTGAGAATACCGCGCTTCTCAATGCAAAGCGTCATAATACCGCCAATGTATTCCGGCTTGGTGATAATCTGAGCCGAGATGTAAGGCTCCTCCACATAGTCCACCACCGTAGGGTCGGGCAGGTCATTCGGCGTGCGAATAGGCATCTGTTTGCCTTTTCTATCGTAAGCAAAATAAGATACGTTTGGTACGGTCGTGATCACGTCCTGATTGAATTCGCGCGCCAGGCGCTCCTGGATGATTTCCAGGTGTAGCATGCCCAGAAACCCGCAGCGAAAGCCAAAACCAAGCGCAGCGGAGGTCTCCGGTTCAAACGTCAGCGAAGCATCATTGAGTTGCAACTTTTCCAGGCTGTCTCGCAAATCCTCGAAGTCATCGTTATCGATCGGGAAAATACCTGCAAAGACCATCGGTTTCACATCTTCAAAACCCTTGATTGCCGCCGGACAGGGGCGCTCCGTGTGCGTGATTGTATCCCCTACTTTTATTTCTTTGGAAACTTTAATACCGGTTATGATGTAGCCTACGTCGCCGGCAGCCAGCTCTTCTTTCGGAAAATTCTGCAGGCGCATCACCCCGATTTCGTCGGCTTCATAATCGCGGCTGGTATGGAAAAAGTGTACCTTATCGCCTTTTCGAAGCGTTCCGTTAAAAATGCGAATATTGGCAATAACCCCCCGGAAAGGATTAAAAATAGAATCAAAAATCAATGCCTGAAGCGGACCTTCGGGGTCACCTTTGGGCTGCGGAATGCGATTGACAATGGCTTCCAGAATATCTTGCACGCCCTGTCCGGTTTTTCCACTTGCCAGCACAATATCTTCGCGCTTGCAGCCAATCAAATCGATTACCTGATCGGAGACTTCCTCCACCATCGCACTCACCATGTCAATTTTATTGAGCACCGGAATAATTTCCAGATCATGCTCAATTGCCAGGTACAAGTTCGAGATCGTCTGCGCCTGAATGCCCTGCGTCGCATCCACCAGCAGCAGTGCCCCTTCGCAGGCAGCAATGGAACGCGATACCTCATAGGAAAAATCTACGTGACCGGGCGTATCGATGAGGTTTAGCGTATATATTTCATTATCCGACGGACGGTCGTAATACATCTGTATGGCATGACTTTTAATCGTAATGCCCCGCTCGCGCTCCAGGTCCATGCTATCCAGCGTTTGCTCCAGCATATCCCGCTCGGATACCGTTTTGGTATGTTCCAGCAAACGGTCAGAGAGCGTACTCTTTCCGTGGTCAATATGCGCGATTACACAAAAATTCCTGATATTTTTCATAGAATGCAAATATACGTCTTTTTACAATCCGATGGGAGGCAAAATTTGTAGTTCTTCCCATCGTACGCTCACCATACGCCCGATTTTGTGAAAAGCGGGAAAATTCAAGGGATTCCAGAGCAACCAATGGTCAGCACCATTCATACCGTGCTATATATTTTACGAGCGCCTGACAAAGAATGCCACCTTCATCGTTTTCATTCAATAAACCGAAGTCGTGTGCCAAAGTTCACTGCGTTTTTTCTTAAATCGCCACTACGAGCCAACTAAATTACCGATTGCCGCGTCTTTGTTTGTGAGTAGCATTTATACTAATCCATATTTTGAGAAAAAGCTGCGTGATTTATATGTTGCGCAGCTTTCTTTTTTGGCGTATTTATTGTTTTTCCTTCGAAGATTCACCATCAAATTTTGTTATCACGGATTTTTTAGAAAAATATTCTGAAATGTGGTGTACAATTTATAAATTTACACAAATAATGTTAAAACACCTAAAATTATTACAGCTATGAATGCAGTTCTCAACATTGGAAAGTACCTGTTCGCCATTCCTTTCCTCGTTTTTGGAGCGTTCCACTTTATGAATACATCAGCATTAGCGGGAGCCGCTTTTGGTAGTGACATTCTGGTGTATGTAACGGGCGCTGCGCTTATCGCGGCTACCATCAGCATGGTGATTGGCAAGCTGGACAAACTGGCGGCTGTTCTGCTGGCACTTTTCCTGATTCTGACAGCGCTGCTGGTGCACCTCAATGGCGCGATTGAGGGCGATCCGAATGCCACCGGAAGTTTCCTGAAGGATATTATGCTGGCAGGCGCAGCACTGATGTATGCGCAGCACGTTGCGAAAGATAAGGCCGTAATTGGGTAAAGAGAGAAACCACGCAAAAGAAAAACCGATGGGAGTATGCAATGTATGCTCCCATTTGTATTTTATCATTCGATGAGGTTAATCAAGGTGCGATAATCGTCGAAAGGGGCGTCATCGCTTTTCATTTCCAGTAGCTCCAGAAGCTCGCTGCCGTGTATTTCTTCCAGCGTTTCCCAGGTTTGGCGACAGCGCACTTCCACCCTGCCTTCCTTGATCTGTTGCATTCGCCACTGAAAAGTTGCCTGCATTTTATCGAGGATTCGCCGGTGAGCGTCCATCCAGTCGGTATCAGGAGCGATGGCGTTCACTTCGCGAAACGCCTGGTTGTTGCGTGCCAGCAGTTGCCCGCGCTCCATGATAAAGTAAGCGGTGTGCGCCCATTGATGGTCGTCGGTCAGCAATTTGGAATAGAGCACCAGTTGCAAATCGGCTTCATTGCGAATGGTCTCTTCCCGCCGCCGCGCGCCACGCCACTTTAGGTCAATAACTGCCATTTCGCCGTCTTTTTCCAATACCAGATCCGCTCGCCCGTTGACCGGAATGCCCAAAAACTTGCCCGCCAGCGCCTTTTCCGTATCGGCCACCCGCCAGCCATTATTTTGAATGAGGTGTATCAGGCTCCAGGCAGCAAATTTCACTTTTTTCACAAATGCAATGCGTTCCGGTTCTCGCCCGTACATTAGAAGAACAGCGCCTTCGCGACGGAGCAGGCGATTGGACTCCTCGTCTATCCAGCGTTCTACCTGGGGTTTGGAAAACTGCCGAATATCCTGCTTGAACAAACGCTCAAAAAAGCGATGCGCCAGATTGCCCATCAGCGTATGGTCTTGCACAACACTGAGGATGGATGACTTTTTCAACTTTATTTTATGCCGGAATACCCATTGGTATGGGTAATAAAAGAGCGATTCCAGGCTGCTGAAGGTTTCCTCGTCGCGCTCGGCAAAATTTGCCGGGCTGCTCAGTTGAATGAACGGACGCGGCGTACCCAGGCGGCGGTGCCTCAGTTGTACCTGCTGCGGCAATTCAAAATGCTCGGCAAAAACAGATGGAACATGATCTGCATCCACGTCAAGGGTAATAGCACTCAGCTTGCCAAAAGTCGCTTCCAGATTGCCATACAGCGGATGCAGGTTCACCGGGCTGCCGTTTACGGTCTCCGGCATGGTCAGTATCAGACGCTCTTGAGCATGCAGTACGGGCTGACTACGCTGCCAGATGAGCAAGGTATTTTCGTCTTCCGGCGTGCGCAGACGCACGTTGCATTCCGCCAAAAATCGGCGCTCCGTTTCGTACCAACGCGAAAAAAAGTGAGCGGGTTCGTTTTGACAAAAATTGAACCAAAGCAAATCGCGTACATCCCCCAGAATAGCATTGGGCTGGTGAATATGGAGCAGATGCCCCAATTCCTGCTCCTGAAAATGAACCGGTGTCGGCTCGTAAATCGTGCGTACAATGCGCTCCAGTTCAAGATTGGAGAGTTGCGTTTCGGGCAGTTGCTCCAGCAAGTCGGCAATGCGCTTGGCTTGCTCGCTCAGCATGAGCAGGGAGTTGGTTTTGCTACTCGTTTCTTCAAATTGCCGGCGCGCCCAGCGATGGAGGTAAGCAAAAACCTGAATGACGTCTTCTTTGGGTACAGCACCCGCAATATCGTATCGCCTGCGTTCAAACCAAAAGCGATACTGGTAGCGGATTTCCTCCAGATCAATACTGCTGTCCTGGGCTGCCCGGCGCTCCATTTCTTCAAAGTAACGCGCCGTCATGGCGTACCAGCTATCGCTGTTGAGACCCGGTGCCTGCGCCATTTGTGCGGCAATGCGATTGGATAGTTCTTCTTCCAGGGGTTTAATTGCCAGAGAGACAAATTCCATGATTTTGAACGGATCAATCGGATTCCAGAGGAAAACGGTGACCAGTTTCAATACCTGCAACGTTGGCCGCGCCAGAGAGGCAGAGGGGATACCCATGCCCGGCAGCCCTTCCTGCACCAGTGCGTAATCGAGCGCCCGGTTTTTCTCCGGGATCAGGCAGAGCGGTTGGAAGTTGGGGTTTCGGCGGAACAATTTTGCCAGGTAGCCAGCCAGGTCGGTTTCGCGCTTGCCGCGTAAAATGAGCAGGGAGCCATCTTGTTGTAATTTTGCCTGTACCCGCTCGCTGGTAAGCGCGCGCTGGAAAGTCGCCAGATCGCTTTCGCCCAGAATTTCGGGCGCTGGTAATTGGTGAAGCTGTACGCCGGTTTGTTTTAGCTTTTGTAAGAGGGTTTGCCAGTGTACCGGCAAAAATGCCAATGGCTCGTTGATGTACAAATCCGTGAATGGCTGCTCCCGAATGCCCAGTTGGTGCAAAACCGCTGTGAATCGGTCGGCGAAGCCGGGCGCCAGCGATCGATCGGATGTTTGTAACATCATTTCAAGATCGGCGAGTACGCGCAGGCGGGGCGGGGTGCGGTCATCTGCTTCAAAATACCAGCCGCTGAGCAGCAGTTCGTCGCGCCGGGAGATCAATTCGGTAGCCGTAGCAAATTGATCCGCCTCAAAAGAGGTTTGGAAAAAAGCGCCGGAACGGTCGCGCAGATATGCCTGCAACACCTGCCGGTACTGCTCAATGCGCAGATACTCATTCTCCGGCGGATGCCCCAGCAATCCCAAATGTGCTTCGAGGGTGAAGAGCATTCCCTGCGGACCGAGGTAATGTACTCCGCCCTGCCCTTGGTGGGGTAGCGGCTGAGCAGGATCATCGAGCGCCAAACCAAAGTATATCGTCATGCATTGGAATTTTAACATTTTCGTAAGAGGGTGCTTCGCCTCAAATTCATCCTTCTTGAAAAGTTACAGTTTGGTACATGTCCGAAAAATAAACAATTGAATTATATTTTCTAAACAGCATAAAAATTTCTACGCATGAAAAAATGGATGATGCTGGCAGTCTTTTTTATCGGCCTGAATACGATACCGCAAGCGGCACACGCGGTGGTCGGAACGCAGGAACAACCTACTGCCCTCACGCGCAAAGCGCAAAAAAAACAAGCACAACTGGAAAAGCGACTGGATCGGATGGAGAAAAAGCTGAAAAAGCGATCTGCCCGACAAAAGGCACAGCCCCCCGCCTATAATCTGTGGGATGATGGCAACTTCCGGCTGGGCGTATTGCTGGTGCTGGCCGCTCTGGGCTTAGGCTTGATCGCCGCCCTGGGCATTTTGTCCGGCTTGTTCAATTTTCTGGGAGGATTATTAATACTGGCAGGTCTGGTTTTGATTGTACTCGCATTGATAGAAAACGCCTGAGGCAACAAAAAATAAGGAAAGGAAGCAGGGGGATCAACCTCCTGTTTCTTTCCGCAATTGCTCGATTTGCGTTTGCCAGAGCCGCTTTTGATCATCCACTTCATCATCATCACAAAAATCCGTGATTTCCAGTATCGTCTCGTCGGTCACATCTGATTTTGAAATTTTGAATTCCAGGTACTCCTCCTCGTAGTCGGCATCGTCCCAGCGAAAGCGCACAAGTTCCTCTTCCATGTCGTCAATCAGTTCTGCTTCCTGTTCGCTGCCTTCCCACACGAAGATATAGGTATCGCCCTGAATATCCACTTCGTCGCAAAACCACCGAATCAGGCAGGAGGGCGTCGTCAGAAACTGGTATAAAATAGTGGGCGACGCTCTGAACAGGAATTCCAGGGTTATTTTTACTCTCTCCATAGACCTTTTTTGTTGATAAACTGGCTTGTTTTAAAGAATAAATAAAAGCAATTTTTCGGCACCGAAAGATTGGAAATTTGCCTTTTTAGCCGAAAAAATTCAATTTATTCGGCGAACAGGAATAATTACCCTATTCCATTTGTCGAATAAATATAGCGCACCCGCAATAAAAAGGAAAAAAATGACTTATGCAAATTTTACCGGTGTGACCGCACCAACTATTTGCTGTCCAAACTTGTTGGCATGAGTGCAGAAGGAATTTGAACATTAGAACTTGACAAGTACCACTATTTAACTTACTTTTGTGGTTTGGTACGAAACACAAAGCAGGGCTTGAAAAAGTGTCATACAAATAAGGGGAAAATTACGAAAAAACAGCAGACTGTTTCTACAGTTGATGTCCGATACGTGCATTGCAAATTCCCATCTGCATCCTTGCCCGCTAATCTTCTTTTTATTAACAAACAAGTTTCTCTTTTGTAAACTTCAAAAAAATTGATTTAAGTGCATGAGACAGCTTAAGATCACAAAGTCTATTACGAACCGGGAGAGTCAGTCCTTAGAAAAATATTTGCAGGAAATTGGCAAAGTGGATTTGCTGACGCCGGAAGAGGAAGTGGAATTGGCCAAGCGAATTAAACAGGGCGACCAGATCGCACTTGAAAAACTAACTAAAGCAAACCTGCGGTTCGTCGTTTCGGTAGCGAAACAGTACCAAAACCAGGGGCTTTCACTCAGTGACCTCATCAACGAAGGCAATCTGGGGCTCATCAAAGCGGCGCAACGCTTCGACGAAACCCGGGGTTTCAAATTCATCTCCTACGCCGTCTGGTGGATTCGCCAATCCATCCTGCAGGCGCTGGCGGAGCAATCGCGCATTGTGCGCCTGCCGCTCAATAAAGTGGGCTCGCTGAATAAAATTAACAAGGCTTTTTCCGAGCTGGAGCAGGAGTTCGAGCGCGAACCATCCCCGGATGAACTGGCGGACATTCTGGAAATTCCAACGGAAGAAGTGGAAACCACCCTCGGCGTTGCCGCCCGTCATGTATCTATGGATGCGCCTTTTGTGGAAGGAGAAGATAACTCCCTGCTGGATGTACTGGAAAACAGCAGCACCCCGGAAACGGACAAGGAACTGGAATACCGCGAATCACTGCGCCGGGAGATTGAGCGCTCACTCGGTACGCTCACCGACCGCCAGTGTGACGTCATCAAACTGTACTTTGGCATTGGCGTTGAGCACCCGATGTCGCTGGAAGATATTGGAGATAAATTCGGACTGACGCGCGAGCGCGTTCGTCAAATCAAAGATAAAGCAATCAATAAATTGCGCTCAGCTAATCGCAGCAAGCTGCTCAAGCACTATCTGGGGGCTTAATCTCCCCGGGTATTTTAACAGAAAATGGCGCTCCCTCTCATCGGGGGCGCTTTTTTTATAGTTCGGGTTCTGTTTCTTCCGCTCCGGCAATATCAATGGGACGATTGACACTTTCCTGAAGCGCGATGAAGGTCTCGGTACGCTGAATGCCGCTGATCTTCTGAATTTTATCGTGCAACACCTGGCGCAGGTGCTTGGTGTCGCGGCAGATGATTTTTACAAAAATGCTATACACACCGGTGGTGTAGTAGGATTCCACGATCTCCGGTATCTTTTGCAATTCCGCCGCTACGCTGTCGTACAGCGAACTCTTGTCGAGATAAATACCCAAAAAAGCGCTCACATCATACCCCAACAGGCTGTGGTCCACGTCCAG
>CAZFBU010000032.1:0-7649 GCA_964517175.1 uncultured Saprospiraceae bacterium | reverse complement strand
CAGAAAACATAAAAATCAATGGCAAAGATGCCTGAAATCTGCGCGCTATGCCATCCACCGCATTTGCATTTTTGGGCGAAATGACCGCTACCGGCAGAAAAACCTGAAAATTTTCAACATTTAATTGCGTATTTTTGTATTGAGTGGGATAAAAAGTAAAGAAGCTTTTATTTCTACTTACCCGATTTTAAGCATTTGAAGATGGAGCAGGAAAGTAAAAAAACATCCCTGAGGCTTGGTATTTGGTTGCCGCTTTTGTTCGCCATTGTACTGGTTGTCGGTATGCTGATTGGCATGCGGCTGCAATCGGAAGCGCCAACAGTAGTGGATTTGCAGGAAGGCAGTGCGCTCAATGCTCAAAATTACAGCAAGATTGAAGAATTACTGCGCTACATCGAAGCGAAGTATGTTGATGAGGTGGACCGCAGTGAACTGATCGATGAAGCGATTAGCAATATTCTTAAGCAACTGGACCCGCATTCGGTTTATTACAACCCGGAGCAGGTGCGCGCCGTCAATGAGCAACTGGAAGGGAGCTTCGATGGTATCGGCGTTGAATTTGTTATTGTTGATGATACGGTGGCGGTCGTTACCCCGATGAAAGGCGGGCCTTCGGAAATGGCGGGTATTCTGGCGGGCGATAAGATCGTGGAGGTGGAAGATTCTGTCGTGGCGGGCATTGGTGTCACGCCTCTGGGTATTTCGAGTTTACTGAAAGGGGAAAAAGGTACAAAGGTCAAGGTGGGCATCATACGCGGCAATGAGCAGAAAATACGCTACTTCACCCTCACCCGCGACGCCATTCCCAACGAAAGTGTGGATATTTCCTACATGCTGGATGACAAAACCGGCTACATCAAGATCAATCGCTTCAGCGCTACGACGTATGAGGAGTTTATGAAAGGAGTGGAGGAGATGACCGAAAAGCACGGAATGGAAGATTTGGTCATTGATCTGCGACAAAACCCCGGTGGCTACCTCCAGCAGGCCACCAATATTCTCAGCCAGCTTTTTCAGGAACGCAAAAAGATGCTGGTTTATACCGAGGGGCGTTCCGTTTATCGCAGTGAGTACGAATCGACCGGAAGAACTTTTTTCAAAATCGACGATATTGCCGTATTAATTGATGAAGGCTCTGCTTCGGCCAGTGAAATTCTGGCGGGCGCACTGCAAGATCAGGATCGGGCTTACATCATCGGGCGGCGCTCTTTTGGCAAAGGGCTGGTGCAGGAACACTACCGCCTGCGCGACGGCTCCGCGCTGCGGCTCACCGTGGCCCGCTATTACACGCCTTCGGGCAGATTGATTCAGAAATCGTATGACGACCGGGAAGGATACCGCCAGGATTTGCGCGCCCGACTCGACTCCGGCGAGCTTTCCGACGAGCATCAAATTGCTATTTTCGATTCTACCGAGTACTTCACAGCCGAAGGGCGGGTCGTTTACGGCGGCGGCGGCATTATTCCGGATATTTTCATCCCGCTCGACACTACGCTCATCAACGAATATTACCTGCGCTCTCAGCAGCACATGCGCCCTTTTGCTTTTAAATACCTGAAACAACATTCGGAACAATTCGACTATCCCTCGTTGAAAAATTTTAAAGAACGCTTCCAGATCAGCAATGCCGTTTTCAATGAATTTGTGCGTTTTGCAGATGCCAATGGACTGGCCATGCAGGAAACAGAAATCAAGGCTGCCCGCCAGCGCATCAGTCTGGCGCTGAAGGCTATATTTGCCAGCAATTTGTTTGGAGAGGAAGGTTATTTTTCGGTTTGGAACGAAGAAGACCCGATGGTCAAGCGAGCCATTCAGGAGTTGAATCGGTCAAATCCTATTTCCGAATATCGTCACAACCGCTAAATAAAAAGCTTCGAGCGCTTGATTCTTACTTCTGATGGCGCTTCAGCACCTGCGCATCTTTATTGAATTTTGCCCGGATGTCTTTTAATGCCCGTTGAATATCCTCCTGGGTTTCGTACGTCATTTGAATGCCAACGCGAGTCAGCTTGCCATTTGGCTCGGTATAAGGCTCATAACCAGCTTCGTAAATGCGCTTCACCAGTCGTTCTACGTTATCGGGGTTGCCAAACATGCCTACCGCAATGGTCGCATATTGTTGTTCCGGGCGCAACGTAGCGCCATCTGCTTCCGAATCATCGTCATCTTCGGTTGAAGTTTCCGCCTCTAATACCGCCCCCGATTCATCCGCGCCGGTATCCGACGTCATGCGGGAAGGACTGACATTGTAACGGATGTCATCAACTGCCGACTCTGCATCGTTTGCAACCGACGGATTATAGAAAAACTGAAAATACACCAGTGCCGCTGCTGCCACCGCCAGTATGCTGCTCACGCCAACGACATTGCGCTGCAACCACCCTCCGAAAGAATTGCGGTGCTTCGCCACCGACGCCGCCGCCGGGGCAGAAGCCTTCGCCTGCTGCGGCTGCCCGGATGCGCCGGCGGTGCTTTGCCCATGCACCACCGGATAAAACTGCACCATCGGCAAGCCATAGGAATCCGTATTGAAATTGACATCGTCCGCCGGTAAAAACCGGAGATTTCCCTCAAAATCCTGATACAACCTGCCCACCCCTTTGATCGTGAAAATATCGCGCTGCGCAATCGTTGCTCTGATTTTTTCCACAAATGCCTCAATCGCGTTCAGCGCCGTGGGGTAGGTTACCTGGTACTTTTGCCGAATGTGCTGTACCAGCAGACCATCGTCGAGTAAGAGGTTTTTGTTGAAAGTCAGTTCTTTGGCGGGCGGATAAATTTTACCCTCCACCTGATCGATTTTTGCCGGTTGATAGGCAGACATAAAGCTTCCCAAACCGGGAATGCTGACCGATTTATGCTCGTACAATAGCGCCGCAATGCTCGCTCCAACGTCTATTTGCATACTGCTGTCCAATTTGATAAATAGAATGGTCGGAAGCTGCCCTCTTGCACTAACAGGCGTCAATCCTTTTGCTTTCCAACCTTTATAAAAACCTGCTTTTCAAATAAAATATTTTCCAAAGGTATAGATTTTTTTCGCATGGGTCAAGGGCAAAATGAGCCGACGATGCCGGTTTTGCACAAAAAGTATGCTAAAACCGGTTTGCAGGTATTGGTAGTTTTTGCAAAATGATGTAGCTTTAGGCATTAGGAATAAGCAAAGAATACGCCAAAAGCTCCGTTACAAAGTAAGAAGTTGTGGCACTGCTATCTCTTCGGGATTCTTTGATCGTTCCTGCCGCTTTGCTAATCCAAAAAAAAAATCAACTGATGCGAATACTGATTATGCTCTGTCTGAGTCTCTGCTTTGTGATGGGGGCGTGGGCACAGGAAGTCCCAGGCGACTACCTTTCCAATGAATTTCATAAAGAACGCCGCGAAGCGCTGCGCAAGCTGATGCCCAAAAATTCTGTGGCGGTTTTCTTTTCCAATCCCGTTCGCAACCGCGCCAACGACGTGGACTACGTTTATCATCAGGATCCGGATTTCTACTACCTCACCGGCTACAAGGAACCCCACTCTGTGTTGCTGATATTCGCCGACTGGCAGCAAGCGGAGGGTGGCGATCGCTACAATGAGATCGTCTTTGCGCAATCACGCGATGCTTTCATGGAAATGTGGACCGGGCGTCGCCTGGGTACAGAGGGCGTGCGCGAGCAACTGGGGCTGGCGACTGTTGTTGACCACAAAGCTTTTAAGGATTACGGATTGCGTTTTCAGAAATTTGACCGGGTGCTGTTTTTTGATTTTAAAAATGACATTCGGGACGACCCGCGCGATGAAGCCGATCTGTACGATCTGCAACAGCAGTTCCGCACGAAGGCGCGCATACCGGCGAATTTCAACGCCACCACTCACCAAATGCATCAAATCATCAAAGACAGCGCTATGAACCTGCGGCAAAAAAAGGAAGCGCTTTATCAAATGAGTCGCCGCAACCCTAAGGCACTCGATGATCCGACCGTGAAGGATTTTATGGCGGCAAAGGATAACGAAGTGGCGATGAAAATTGGGGCTAAAATTCCCGATAATAACCTCGACGTGAACACCCTCGGCAGCCTCATGGGGCAATTGCGCGAGGTGAAATCAGCGGAAGAACTGCGGCTGCTGCGCAAAGCTGTGGAAATTAGCTGCGTTGGGCAGGTAGAAGTAATGAAAGCCATGCGGCCGGGCATGTCGGAAACCGAAATTCAGGGCATCCACGAGTTTGTTTTTAAAAAATATGGCGCTGAGTACGAGGGCTATCCTTCCATTGTTGGTGCCGGGCAAAACGGTTGCATTCTGCATTACATCGAAAATAACAAGCCCAAAGTTGGCAATGAATTGGTACTCATGGATTTAGGGGCAGAATATCACGGCTATACCGCCGATGTGACCCGCACCATTCCGGCAAACGGCAAATTTACCGAAGAGCAGCGCATCATTTACGAAATTGTGCTGGAAGCGCAGCAAGCCGGCTTTGAGGCTTGCCAGGTTGGTAATGATTTTCGCGCACCGGACCGGGCCGCGCGGGAGGTTGTCAATCGTCGCCTCGCCGAAATCGGGCTGATCAAAGCAGGCGAAAACCACATGTATTTTCCGCACGGTACGTCTCATTACCTGGGCCTGGATGTGCACGACCGCGGTACGGGCGGCAACTTTCAGCCGGGCACGGTCATCACCGTTGAGCCGGGCATTTACATCCCCGAAGGCAGCCCCTGCGACGAAAAGTGGTGGGGTATTGCGGTACGCATCGAAGACGACATCCTCATCACGGAAGATGGCTGGATAAACCTTTCCGCGGGCGCTCCCCGTACGGTAGCCGACATCGAGCGCGTCATGGCGATGCCCAGCCCGCTTGATGATTTTATACTGCCGGATTTGGATGAAAAGCGGAATTGAAATAAAACGATCCGGGAGAACTTCTTATTGGTTCTGGCAGCCCGGGCTTTTTCTCAATTTACCCGCCGTACTTCGCCGCCCAGCATCTTTCGATTGCCTTTTAGCGCCGGGTCGCCTTTGTATCTGACCTCGCCGCCGAGGCTGGCGTAGGCGTCCAGGTTTTCCAGCGCGGTCACTTCCACGATGCCGCCCGTGCCGGCGCGCGCGTAGGTGTTGTCACAGGCCACTTCCATTCCCTCCAACTGTCCGCCGGTGGTTGCTCTGGCTTTCTGGCTGTTGGCTTTGCCTTTCAGGCGAACGATGGCGCCTTCCGTCGCGTTGGACTCCAGCTTGTCCACATTCACTTCCAGTTCGAGCATACCGCCGCTGGTCGCCTGCGCTTCCAGGTAGTCGCCTTCCAAAATGGCAGTGGATTCTATGTGCGAGCCGGCATTGGCACGGATGGAGCGCAGTTTTTTATAGTAAACCGTTGCTTTCACTTCCGCATCTCTGCGAACCAGCGAATTGAGGAGGCTGATTCTGAGCGTTTGACCTTTTACATATACATTCACATCGCTCTCCGGAATGCCGTAGGTCTCGATCACCGCTTTCTCTGCATCGCCCGGGCGCAGGATCAGCTTGATATTGCCCGTTACGGAAACGGCATCAAAGTTATCGAGGGTATATTCCATTTGTGCAAATGCCGCCTGCGTTGCCAGCAAAAGAAGGATAAAACACAATTTCTTCATAATATTCTGCTTTTATTTTCTATCAGGATGCAATTTTTACCCCGACTCCCCTATTTTTTGCTTTCCTCCGGAGCAACTTCCAGAAAACCACCTTGTAAAAGCTTCCAGAAACAAATAGCTTACTTGCTAGAATAAACCCGATTTTTTACGAAATTTGCACCTTCTCTGATTAAACGTTTGATGTTTCTAGTTTGAAGTTAGCTTTGAACAAGTAACAAATAACAGGTAACATTACAAAAATGAGTCAACAAACGGATACATTCAAAAACCTGACAGCGCACTGTAAGGAATATGGCTTCATCTTTCAGTCGAGCGAAATTTATGATGGCTTGGCTGCGACGTATGACTATGGTCCCTATGGTGTGGAATTAAAAAACAACATCAAGGAATACTGGTGGCGCTCGATGGTGCAAATGCACGAAAATATCGTGGGCATTGACGCGGCGATCTTTATGCACCCCAAAACCTGGAAGGCTTCCGGGCACGTGGATGCGTTCAACGATCCGATGGTTGACAATAAGGATACGAAAAAGCGCTACCGCGCCGATCAGTTGATTGAGGGCTACATGGAGAAGCTGGAGGGCAAAATCCAGCGCGATGTGGACAAAGCCCGCAAGCGTTTTGGCGATTCGTTCGACGAGGCAATGTTCCGGCAGACCAACGACCGGGTTTTGAAATACGCCAACGAGATCGGGGAAGTGCAGAAGCGTTTGACGAAAGCCATGACCGAAGGCGACATGGATGAGCTGAAAGCCATGATCGACGAGTATGAAATCGGCGACCCGGAAGGCGGCTCGCGCAACTGGACCGACGTGCGCCAGTTCAACCTGATGTTTTCTACACAATTGGGCAATATCGCCGGCGAAGAAACCAAGCTCTACCTCCGACCGGAAACGGCGCAGGGTATTTTCGTCAATTTTTTGAACGTGCAAAAAACCACCCGCCAGAAGCTGCCATTCGGCATTGCGCAGATTGGAAAAGCTTTCCGCAATGAGATTGTAGCGCGGCAGTTCATCTTCCGCATGCGCGAATTCGAGCAGATGGAAATGCAATTCTTCGTGCAGCCCGGCAAGCAGCAGGAGTGGTACGAATACTGGAAAGAAACCCGCCTGAAATGGCACCTTGCGCTGGGCACGCCAGAAAATAAATTCCGCTTCCACGACCACGACCCGCCTGCGTTCTACGCCGATGCAGCGGCGGATATCGAGTTTGAATTCCCATTTGGATTCAAGGAGTTGGAAGGTATTCACTCGCGTACGGATTATGACCTGGGCAAGCACCAAGAATTTGCCGAAAAGAAAATGCAATATTTCGATCCGGATTTGAATGAGAGCTACGTGCCGTATGTGATCGAAACGTCAATCGGTCTTGACCGCATGTTCCTGGCGCTGATGAGCACGGCTTTGCAGGAAGAAACCGTACCCGACGCCGATGGCAAGGATTCTACCCGTACCGTACTGAAACTCCCGCCAGCGCTGGCGCCGGTGAAATGTGCGGTGCTGCCGCTCTTGAAAAACCGCGAAGAACTGACCACCAAAGCCCGCGAAGTATATGACCAATTGAAGTTCTCTTTCCTCTGCCAGTACGACGAGAAAGACGCCATTGGTCGGCGCTACCGCCGCCAGGATGCAATCGGTACGCCTTACTGCGTGACCATTGACTTTGACACGCTGGAAGATAATACCGTCACCATTCGCGAGCGGGATTCACTGGAGCAGATTCGCGTCGCTATCGATGAAGTGGAGGGTATCGTGCGCAAGAAAGTGGATATGCGGGCGTTATTGAGAGGGTGAAGGATTACGCAAAGACGCTATAGACCGTTGACAATACGCTTTATACCACGTTTTATAAGTGCTTCATTGAAGTTGATCAGTAAACCTAACTTCAAGCCCGTAAGCTTTAAATATGTTTGGACTTGTTTGTGATGAACATTGGTAAGCGTATCTACTGGCTCGATTCCAAGTAAAATTTAAAATAATCTTAAACAATAGTCCGTGGCGAATCAGGCAGCAATTTTGCCGATAGCCCTGAAGCGCT
>CAZFBU010000031.1:0-33148 GCA_964517175.1 uncultured Saprospiraceae bacterium | reverse complement strand
GTAACTTAGCGTTGCACAAAAAAATTATAAGTTATGAAATCCAGTGAGCAAGTAGATGTAGATGCTGTATTGGAATCGATGCGAGAAGAAGTCGCCCAATTCATGGAGCAAGAGTCACAAATCACTTCATCGACAGACTACGAAGAACGGGTAGTGGAGCTATCGCGGAAGTTTGCGGCCGCATTAATAACAAAATCGCAAGGCAAGATGCCCAAGAGCCGTAATTTAAAAAAAAGTACTGACGAGTCTGGGTCGATTTGAATTAAAAAAGACACATGTGCTGTGTAAGGGGACGTCCAAGTTTGGGATTAGTGAGCGGATGCGCGCCTTGTTTTGTCTGCTGGGTCAATCGGTGGTTTACGAAGAAGCCTGCGAGCTATTTGCTGACCTGCTGGGCATAGAAGTCTCGGCGCCACAGATACAGCGGGTATGTACGCACTATGGTAAAACCATTGATACCTTGGTGGAAGCTAATTGTGAGTCGGTTATTCCTCGTTTGGCAGGGGGCAAGGAGGAAGATAAGGTTTATGTGATGATAGACGGCTCGATGGTCTATACCAGAGAGGACAAATGGCGTGAACTCAAGCTGGGTCGCCTCTTCTATCAAAGTCAAGTGCTTCCTGTTCAGCCAAAGCGAAAAGAAATAATGGACTCTGTTTATGTCAGTCACTTGGGGCGTGTAGAAGATTTCTTTCCCAAAAATGCAGTATAAGACATTCCGAGAACAAGGACTGATGATTGGGTCGGGACCTATTGAGGCAGCCCATCGAAGCGTTATTCAGCAGCGCTTGAAATTATCGGGTCAGAAGTGGTCTATCTCTGGGGCACAAGCTGTTGCTAATCTCAGATGCTATAAGCACAGTGGGGCCTGGAGCAGGGTCAAGAAAATTATCGCTGCCGCTGCCTAAATGTGCAATTTGTTATACACACGAGTACAGACTATCAAAATGTAGCACATTTAGGAAATGCGCCACATGCATTAAAATATGAAAATCCTTAAAGTAACCATACAAAACCTCAACTCCCTGCGGTTAGCGAAGACCATTGACTTTACCGCCTCTCCCCTATCCGACGTGGGTTTGTTCGCCATCACGGGCGACACCGGCGCGGGCAAAACGACCATTCTCGACGCGATCACACTGGCGCTGTACGGTAAAATTCACCGCAACAAAGACGTGAACGAAGTGATGAGCTACGGCGCGGTGGAGAGTCTGGCAGAGGTGGAATTTGCGAATAATGGCAAGCGCTACCGTTCCCGCTGGAATCTGCGGCGCGCCCGCAAGCAATTGGATGGGCGAATCCAACCGGCGGAGCGCGAGGTTTCCGAGTGGAACGAAGCGAAGCAGGCATTCGAGATCATCGCCGAAAAAATCCGCGAAGCCGATGAGAAAATCGAGGAAGTAACCGGACTGGATTACGATCGTTTTTGCCGGTCGGTACTGCTGTCGCAGGGCGATTTCGCGGCATTTCTGCGGGCGGGCGAAAAGGAACGCAGCGATCTATTGGAGCGCATCACCGGTACGGAGATTTACTCCGAATTGTCAAAAGCGGCATTCGAGCGGCACAAAGTGGAAGCCGAGCAATTGGCGAACCTGAAGCGCGAGCGCGAATTGCTCAAATTGTTGGATGAAGAGCATGTACAGACTTTACAGACCGATCTGCAACAGCATCAGGAAGAATCAAAGGAGCTCAGCAAAAAAATTGAGACATTACAATCTGATGTACAACAAATTAGACGCAGAAAACAATTACAGATAGGCATTGAAAAATTGGATGCCGAATTGATCGTATTGTCAGAAGATTCTGGTTTGTTAATAAAAAAATATGAGAAAATTTCATCTGAGTTAAAAAAAACTAAATCTGAATGGGCTAAAACCCAGCCCGTTTTGAGTCAGATTTTTGCATTGGATTCGGAGATTCGCGAAAAAGCCAGCACATTGCAACAACAGCAACGGCAGGTGCAGCAAACTACGGAAGCAATCGCGGAAGCCCGGTCGGAGGAAGCAGCGCTCACGCAACGGCTGGCAACGCTCACGGCGGAAAAGGCGCAACTGGAACAGTGGATGTCCACCCATCAGCATTTGAAAACACTGGCGGAAGACCTGCCAACCATCCAGCATAAGCAAGAGCAAATGCTCGCGCTGACGCAGGAACACGCGCGCCTGACCGAAACCGCCGCTACCCTCTCCCAGCGTCAGGAAACGCTGGAAAAAAAGCTCGCTGCCTGGCAAGAGGAAATCGACGGATTGCAGGAGCGTCTGGCGCAAAAGCAGAAGCAATTTCAGAAGCAAACGCCGGAGCAATATGCGCAGGATCGAAGCCAATTGCTGTCGCTCTTGTCAAATGACATCGAGACCTTGAACGAGCAGCGGGAGAATTTGCAACAACTGGCACAGCTCAACGAAACCTATCAGGAACTGCTGGATGAACTTTCCGGGTACGAGGAGCAACTGGCGAGTTTGCAAAATGAGGAGTTGGAAGTTAATAAAATGCTCATGTCCAGCATGGATGCGCTGGATGAAGCAAAGGTACGCCTTGAGTTTAAACAGCAGGTGTACGAACAACAGTTGATGATCGCCAGTTACGAGCAGGATCGCGCGACGTTGGCGGAGGGTACCCCCTGTCCGCTTTGCTTTTCCACGCAGCACCCGTTTCGCGAAAAGCATTTCAAACCCTTTGTCAATCAGGCGAAAGAGGAATTTGACGTGGCGCAGCGGCAGCACAATATACTCCTGGAAACGCACAAAAAACACCTGGTTCGTTCGAGTGAAATCACCCATCAAATCGAGCAGCTTGCCGGTAACGAAGTAAAGGAGGTGAGCGGTCAGGTAGCGCAACAATTCCAGAAAATCCTGGCATACGAAGAGCGCATTGCCAGGGTGGCGCCGGAGTTGGGCAGGGAGCATTTTGCGCTGACGCGCGGGTTGGTGCTGGGTCGCAAGATCAGGGAGATCGAACAGGCGATAAAGACCAGGCGTTCGGACCGGGAGCAATTAGCGAAGCTGAGTCAGGAACTCGATCAACTGGAGAAGCAGGTTACAGCATTAGAATCCGGTGGTAAGGATTTGCAAAGCGATTTGCGATTAAGCATTGAAAAACAGTCTGCTACGCAGGAGCAAATTGCGCAAACCAAAGAAAAGACAGATCAACTTTCGGCGGAATTGGATGCGCTTTTCGCTAAATATGACCTCAAATTCGACGCAAAAACAAGCCATAAAGCGGTGCAACATTTGCAACAGCAAGCGACGCTTTTCAAAAACAATCAAATCACACTGGAAAATGCCAGGAAAGAAATCGAATTAATTCAAAAAGATAAAAACCTGAATTCCAAACAAATAGAAGCATTGTTAACCCAACTCGAAGCGCAACAAAAAGACCTTGCCGAACGCCAGGAAGTGCTGACGCAGCAACAAAGCAAGCGCACGGAGCTTTTCGGAGACCGCGATCCGCAGCAAGAGCAGGAGCGGTATCAGCAACTCATTGAAAATCAGGAAGAAGCCGTCCAGCAGCAACGCCAGCAGCGGGATGATCTGGCGCAGAAAATTGAAGGTAATAAGCAATTGCTCACCGACCGGGAAGCGGAGCTAAAGACTTTGAAAGCCGTAGAAACGGACGAAGCGGAGCTGGTCGAGAAATTAAACAAGCAGAATGACGCTTACCGCAAATTGCTGGAACGAACCGGCGAAATCCGGCGCGAATTGCAGCAAAACGAAGCAGCGCAGCGCGAAGCCGCTACCCTACTCGACCGGATAGAGGCCCAGCAGCGCGAATATAATCGCTGGGCAAAAATGTACGAGATTATCGGCTCGGCGGATGGGAAAAAGTTCCGGGTTTTTGCGCAGGGCTTGACACTCAAGCGATTAACCCAACTGGCGAACCGCTATCTCGGAAAACTGAACGGTCGCTACCTCATCGAAAAGCGGAGTGACGAAGATCTGGAGTTGGACATCATCGACACCTACCAGGCCGATAATCGCCGCTCGATGAATACGCTTTCCGGTGGCGAGAGTTTCCTGGTGAGTCTGGCACTGGCGCTGGGTTTATCCGATCTGGCGGGGCGCAACACGCATATTCAGTCGCTTTTCATTGATGAGGGCTTCGGTACGCTGGATGAGAATAGTCTGGATCTGGCGATTTCCACGCTGGAGAATTTGCAGGCGAGCGGCAAAACCATCGGCATTATTTCGCACGTAAAGGAATTGAAAGAACGGATTACTACCCAGATTCGAGTGAAAAAGACGGGAAATGGTTTCAGTGAGATTGTCATTGGGTGATGGGTGATTGTGAGTTTTGAAATACCCTAAAATCTAATTCCTGACGTCTAAAATCTAGTTTCTACCCATGATTATCGATAAATTGTATCCTTTTTAAATTCATTTTCGTTTAATTTGCAATAGAAACCGAGATATCCGGAAAATCTAAAGAAACCATAGCATCAAGTATTATGCAGAAAGACCTGAAAAAGTTATTCGGCGACGCCCACGGTTTGGATGAGAAAAGCGCTGATTTTCTGACCAAAGCATTGGAAAAAAATAATCTACCCGGCTTCGACTACATCGAATTCAAGCAATCGCTGGGAGCGCTGATGGCAATGGACATGGAAGAATCTGTGGCGTTCAAATCGGCTTATGCCACTGCGGCAACGGTTGGATTGACGAAAGAAAAGCTCGTAAAAACTGCGGAGCATTACAAAAATATTTTAAACAGCGAAAAGAAAAAATTTGATGCAGCGCTGGAAAAAAACACGAACCAGCGTGTAAAAGCAAAGCAGGAAGAAGTGGTAAAGCTGAAAAAGCAAGTGGCAGAATACCAGCAGAAAATCAAGGAAATGCAACAAAAGATTGCCGAGTACGAAAGCGTGATCGCCAATGCCGACAGCGATATTAAGTCTGCCGTGGAGAAGATCGAATCGACGCGCGATAATTTTGAATTTGCGTTAAAAAGCATTATAAATCAAATCGATAAAGATATAGAAAACATTAATGAATATTTGTAAAAAAGTGTTATTTGTTATTTTGTTAATTGGACCTTTTTCTACCCAATGACAAATAACAAATAACAAATAATAAATAATAAATAACCATAATTTCAAATGTCCGATACCCAATTTCAAAATCCCGAATTCAAGAAAAAATCATTCTGGAAGCGCCCGGAAGGCATAACCGGAGCCATATTTTTAATTGCTTTGATCGGCGGGGGCGGCTTCTTACTGTACAGCGCACTGCCGGTGCTGATTCCATTGTTGCAAAACACACTGTACCTGGCGCTGATGCTCCTTGTGCTGGGCGCAATCGCCTACATGGTGCTCGATCCAAAAATGCGCAACCTCGTTTGGTACAGCTATAAAAGTGTGATGCGGGCGATCACGAGTTGGTTTGTGCAGATCGATCCGATTGGTATCCTGAAGAGCTATATCGAAGATATGCAGGATAACTTGGTGAAATTGCGCAAGCAGATTGGCGCCATTCGCGGACAAATGCGACAACTACAAAGCCTGGTAGAAAAAAACACCGAGGAAATTGAGCAGAATATGAAGCTCGCCAGTGCAGCACGCGACAAAGGTAACGACAACCAACTGCTGCTTTCTTCTCGCAAAGCGGCTCGCCTGAAAGAAAGCAATGAAAAATATAACGCATTGCTCCAGAAAATGGAAATCCTGTACCGCATCTTGAATAAAATGCATCAGAACTCGGAAATTCTGCTGGAAGATACGAAGGATCAGGTCAAACTGAAAGAGCAGGAACGCAAAGCAATCCGGGCTTCGCACTCCGCTATGAAATCGGCGATGAGCGTAATCAGCGGCGATCCGGACAAACGCGCGATGTTCGATCAGGCGATGGAATCCATTACGGAGGACGTCGCCAACAAAGTGGGTGAAATGGAGCGTTTCATGGAAATGTCCGCCAATTTTATGGATTCAGTAGATTTGCAGCAAGGCATTTATCAGGATGAAGGCTTGCAAATGCTGGAAAAATGGGAAAAGGAAAGTACACTTATGCTGCTCGAATCACCCCGGATTTCTACCGACGATTCGCTCGACCTGAACAGCCGCCAGGCAGAGCCGGAAAAACGCGAACAAAGTAGAGGCGGTAGCGGAAGCTATGACAACCTTTTCAATTAAACGATAAAGGGGCGTTAACCGCCGCTCAACGCCCCTTCTTACTTTTTTCCTTGCTTGTCCGTAGCGAAAACAGGTACAACTCCCTGAATTTATCGCCGAACGAAAGCTGCCGCTATTTCCTGAAGTTGCCCGATACGATCAGGTCCTTTGTGCCCTGCGAGTAATCGTAGAAACCTTCCCCGGACTTCACGCCGAGTTTTCCGGCCGTCACCATATTCACCAACAGCGGACAAGGCGCATATTTCGGATTTCCAAAACCATCGTGCAGTACGTGCAGGATAGACAGGCAAACATCCAGCCCGATAAAATCAGCCAATTGCAGCGGCCCCATGGGATGCGCCATTCCAAGTTTCATTACGGTGTCGATTTCTTCCACGCCGGCTACGCTTTCGTACAGGGAATAGATCGCTTCGTTGATCATGGGCATGAGGATGCGATTGGCAATAAACCCCGGATAATCATTCACTTCTACCGGAACTTTCCCAAGCTGTTTGGACAGATCGAAAACCAGTTTTGTAACTTCGTCGGTTGTGGAATATCCTCTAATTACCTCTACGAGTTTCATCACCGGGACCGGATTCATAAAGTGCATGCCGATTACTTTTTCCGGACGCTTGGTAACCGCTGCAATTTTTGTAATGGAAATAGAAGAAGTATTGCTGGCCAAAATCGCTACTGCCGGAGCGTGCTCGTCCAGTTGGCGAAAGATGTCAAATTTCAAATGGGTGTTTTCCGTTGCCGCTTCCACTACGAGTTCGGCATTGCCAACACCCTCTTTGATGGTGGTAAAAGTCTTGATATTGTCAAGTGTTGCTGCCTTGTCGGCTTCGGTGATTTTTTCTTTCTTGATCATCCGGTCCAGGTTTTTGCCAATGGTGCTCATTGCCCGGTCCAGTGCATCCTGCGAAACATCCACCAGGAAGACGGAAAAGCCATGCATGGCAAATACGTGCGCGATACCATTGCCCATCGTACCCGCACCAATTACGCTAATATTTTTCATACGGTTGTTAGGTTTAATTTGATTGAAAGCGGCAGCGAAAATAAGAAAATCGGGCTGTTTTTATATGGTTCTGGCGTGTATTTTAATTTTAAAACGGAAGAAAATTTTGCTCGCGCCTACCCTGTTCTACCTTATTTTGTGCCATAGCGATAAATATCCCGCAGGCGAATCGTATCCCCTTTATCATTCACGATCTTCAGATCATACCGAAAATGTACTTTCGTACCGACCGGTGCGTAGTAATAAATCCGCCACATGTCACCTTCGCGCACACCGATACAGCCATTGGAATAGGGCTTGCCCAGGGTTTTTGGGTTGGTAGTGGGATGAATGAGGTGTCCATGCCGCTGACCACCTATCTCCGGTTCAATCCAGGGAATGAGTGGCATAATGGTCGTCTTGCCGTCGTCGCGTCGGGTATGCGTAAAATACCTGCCGGAAGACGGATCGATAAAAGCCGGGTTGCGATTCAGGCGCACAATTTCTCCCCATCCGGGCTTGGTGCGCAAATCCGTCACACGCCCGCTCATTTCCAGGTATTTGCGCTCATTGCGCCCTACGCGCACGGGCAAGGTGTAAAGTGTATCCGTTCCATCCCAGATGCGTAGCTTGAATTCCGGGATATTCAAATCCAGCACAATGTCTTGCTGATATTCCTGATAAATATTTGCCTGATCGGCATTTGGAATAAAAAGGGTATCGCCTTGCTTTAAAACGATCAGATCGCGCTGATCATACGCAAAGCTATCCCGCGCCATCATTCGATAATAATCGGTATTCTCCAGCGTATCGATAATCCAGGAATTGAACCGCACCAGCAAATGCTCGGAAAGTTGATAAGGCGCAAGGGTATCATAAGCCGCGACGAGGCTGTCCAGATAATCAAAGTAGCAATTCAACGGAACATCAAATGGCACAATCACAGTGTCGAGCGGAAGTTCGGGCAGCGCTCTTTCTGACGCATCTGCCGTAGCCCGGCGCTCCTGGTCAATGGTCAGCAAGAAAAACATACCCATCACCGCCAGTACGATAACCAGAATGGCGAAGAGCATGATCCAATTTGTTCTCGTTCGTGTCCGCATCGCTTTTCGGAATTGATTCCGTATAACTTACACCTTCATTTCCGTTTTGGCGATGATTTTTGCAATGCCAACACTTGACTTTTGTCATGCTCCTGTTACGCCGAAGAAGTCACACTTTTTAGAGGCAATTAGACATTTCAGATTTGACCGTGAAAAAGCGCTTTAACGTTTTTTAACCTTTACATGAAATGCAAATCAGTACATTAATTTGTGCAAGATCGGCGACTGAAGTCGCCGGTATGAGTCACCCGTGCGTAAACGCATACTGCACAATATTCGCACCCATTTGCAGGGAAACCCGGCGCACCGGTTCCGGATTATTGTGCACTTCTTCCGACTCCCAGCCGTCGCTGATGTTGCTTTCTACCGTAAAAAGCACGACCACCCGCCCTTCGTGCAGGATGGCGTAGGTTCGCGGCGGTTCGTTATCGTGTTCGTGTACTTTGGGAATGCCATTATTAAATTTGTACTTCTGATTGTAAACCGGATGCTCATAAGGCAATTCAATCAGTTCCTTCTCCGGAAATACTTTTTTGATCGCTACCTGAAAATATTTCTCCATGCCGTAATCATCATCCACATACAAAAAACCGCCGCCCAGCAGATAATTGCGCAGGTTTTCCGCTTCGCCATCAGAAAGCACAATATTGCCGTGGCCGGTCATAAAAAGAAAAGGATAGTTGAAGATTTCGGCACTTCCGACTTCCACCGTTGCGTAGTCGAGGTCGAAATTCATGTCGAGGTTTTGATTACAAAAATCAGTCAGATTTTGCAAAGCATCCACTACTGCATACCAGTCGCCACCGCCGTTGTATTTCAACAGAGCTATCTGCAGACTGCGCTGCGCCCGCAGGTTTGCAGCCACCAATAATCCGAACAATAATACCCAAGTGATTTTTTTCATAAAAAACAGTTTTTTATCGATTTCAAATAGAACGTTTTTCAGAGCCATTTCTTTCGTCGGAAATAGAGCAAAGTGACAACCGCCGACAAAATCATCATACCGATGGCAAACGGATAGCCGTACGGCCACTCCAACTCCGGCATCACGCGAAAGTTCATCCCGTACATGCTGGCGATCAGTGTGGGCGGCATGATAACGACCGCCATCACCGAAAATATTTTGATAATCTGGCTCTGCTCGATTTCAATCAACCCCAGAAATGTATTCTGCAAGTACTCCAGCCGCTCAAAGTTGAAAGAAGTATGCTGCAACAGCGAGTCCGCATCTTTGATGAGCACCCGAATCTTCTCGTACTCATCCATCGGAAAATATTCGCTGCGCAAAATGGAAGAAAACAAACGCTTCAGCTCGCCCGTCACTTCCCGAAAAAGGATCATAATTTCCTGAAAATTGTAAATTTCGATTAAAACATCCTCATCCAGTTTTTTATCCAGCGCCAGGTTTTTTCCAACGGCATAAATCTTCTTCGACAAATCCTCCAGGAAGTCCGCTTCCACGTCAATTCGAGCTTCAAACATTGCCAAGAATAAGGTATATCCGGTCATATTTTCTTTCTTGCTGATACGAAACAAGCGCTTAGTCTCTTCGAAAGACCGCAGGGGAATATTGCGCTGCGTGACCAGCAGCCTGGATTTCAGAATAAAAGACACCGGATCGGTGGCATAGCGCCCGTCTTCGCGCTTGTAAATGTAATTGAGATTGGCGTTGATTTCCTGTTCATTTTCAAAATACCTGGAACTGCTCTCGATTTCTTCGGCTTCCTGCCGGGTAAACAACTCGATGCCCAGTTTTTCCTCCACGGCCATTCTTTCTTTTTCTGAAGAGTTGTACAAATCAATCCAGACGATCTGCTCATTAGGGATTGTCAGAATTTTTTGTTCATCCGTGGTCGTCAGGTTTTCTTTTTGGGTACGATAAAAACAAGTCAGCATTTTTGCAGAAATATAGGAAGTGTATTTGAGAAATTCCAATGTTGACAGCCTGCGGCTCCGCTTTTTTGTAGCAAAATGGAATAAATTTCTAATTTATCGCATCCGGTTCATTTTCTCAATCCTGTAATTTTCAGAAGAAAGCTTTATGTTTGGATATAAGCGGTGGGCTGATTACGCAAAATCCGGGGTATTGGTAAGAGCCAACTTTCAGAAAACAGGAGGAATACTAGATTTAGCATTCCTCCTGTACATTCCGCGCCAATCGAAGATTAGCGCTACGCGTGCGTCATCGCAGCACCTTCCACCAAGGCGACGGTGGCACATCCGGTACGCGCAGTTGTCGTTTTTCGACTTCAAAAAATTGCAACGCCACTCGGGCAGCTACGCTGGCTTCTTCCGCTTCTTTCGCTTTGATCAATTCCGGGGTGAAATATTGTTTTACAAAATTCGTATCAAACTGACCGCTGATAAACGCATCGTGTTCCATCACAAAACGCCCGAAGGGCAAAGTCGTAGCAACGCCTTCCACTTCATATTGGCTGATCGCTTCGAGCATGCGCCGGATGGCCGCATCGCGATTGATACCCCAGACGATCAACTTCGCCAGCAGCGGATCGTAGTAAATTGGTACTTCCAAACCTTCTTCATAACCATCATCCACGCGAATGTTTTCACCCACTGGCGGCCGATAGCGCTTCAATTTGCCAACGCTCGGCAGGAAATTATCCAGCGGATCTTCCGCCGTCACCCGCAGCTCGATCGAGTGTCCGTGAATGCGCAGGTCTTCCTGTCTGATCGTTAGTTCTTCGCCCCTGGCAATGCGAATTTGCTGCTCTACCAGATCCAGTCCGGTGATAAATTCCGTCACCGGGTGCTCCACCTGCAGACGAGTATTCATTTCCAGGAAATAGAAATTCAGCTTGTCATCCATCAAAAACTCGACCGTGCCCGCGCCCAAATAATCGCAGGATTTTGCCACCATGACCGCCGCTTCGCCCATCGCTTTGCGGATTTCCGGCGTCAGAATTGCCGAAGGCGCTTCTTCCACCACCTTCTGGTGGCGGCGCTGGATGCTGCATTCGCGCTCAAACAGGTAGAGCACATTGCCATGCGCATCTGCCAGCACCTGAATTTCGATGTGCCTCGGAGAAGTCACGAATTTTTCGATAAAAACCGAACCATCGCCAAAGGCCGAAGTTGCTTCGCTGATGGCGCGCTCCATTTGTTCCTGCAATTCCGCTTCCGCTTCCACCACGCGCATGCCTTTGCCACCGCCACCGGCCGAGGCTTTGATCAGTACCGGATAGCCGATTTCGGCAGCGATTTTTTTTGCTTCTCCGATGTCTGTAACGGCATGGTCAACGCCGGGCACCATCGGCACGTCAAACTTTTTCACCGCATCTTTGGCCGCCAATTTGCTGCCCATCATCTCGATGGCTTTCGGGCGCGGACCGATGAAAATCATGCCATTATCTTCTACCGATTGGGCGAAACCCGCATTCTCACTCAAAAAACCGTACCCTGGATGGATGCCATCGACGCCGAGTTTTTTCGCAATTTCGATGATTTTATCACCGCGCAGATAGGAGTCTTTGGAAGGTGCCGCACCCAGGCACACCGCCTCATCGGCAAAGCGCACATGCGGCATGTTCCGGTCGGCTTCCGAATAGACGGCAACGGTTTGGATACCCATTTTACGCGCCGAACGTAAAACGCGCATTGCTATTTCGCCACGATTGGCTACTAATATCTTTTTCATGAAATGTAGGTTTGATCGTTTCAATATTGACGCCGGTAAATATAAAAAAAGACGCCAGACGGAAGGCTTTACAGCAGATAAATTATGTTGAAATTTTTATGCTCAATTTTCAATTTTCCAAGCTGGAACCAGGATTGGAAGGGATATCTGACTGCGCAGTGGGCTTCGGACTAAACTGCAAGTGCCCCTTCACCCAGTTTGGAATATCGAGATAAAGCAATGCCTTTCGTTCGTAGGGGCTGTCGGTAACTTTGACGATCTTGTCGTGGAATGCTGCAAACGCTGCCCGATGCTCAGAGGGAGAAAGATTGGTAAGTTTTCGGATGAAATCAAGCGTCATGCGCTGCACTTCGCTCACGTCCTTCGCCTGCCCGAAGGCGCGCTTCACCGAGCTGACCATGTAAGACAACAGATCATAATGCCCCAGTTCAAAATGACAGATCAACTGCAGAATGCGCGCATTGTGGTGCAGGTCTTCGCGCAGGTAGCCATGCTTGAGCAGGATGACTTCATTGAGATATTCCAACGCTTTATTGTAATCACCTTGCCCAAAATACAGGTAAGCAAATTTGAAATAAAACAGCAGAATCCGATGAATATCCGTGTAGGATTTATAGGCTTCAATGCCTTTTTTAACTTTGGGAATGAGCTTGATGCCGCCCTCATAATCGCTGGTCATCATATAAATATTCAGCTTTAAAAGATAAAGATAAACGAAGGCGATCATTTGCGAGTTCGTATTTAGTTGCTCGTTTACGGAAGCTTCAAACGCTTCAAAAATCCGCAGGTATTTTACGTACTGTTCCAAATCCCAGGCGAAGTACAAAAAGATGAGCAGGTAATACATGCCACGCATGTAGAGGTCGGGGTCTTTTTCTTTCATTTGGGGATATTCCTCAAATAGATTCGCCCATTTCAGCGCATATTCGCGGCAAGCGGCAAAATCCAGGAGGATGTACGCCTGCCACATTTGCGCCTGAAAAAGGTTAGTGCGCTCGAAGAAGGTGAGGTCGTCATGCTTGGGTATTTTCGGAAAATTTTCCTGATAAAACCGGCGCGCTTTCCCGGCTTCCGCCTCATTGCGGGCGTGCCCGTGCTCGATGTAATACCCGTGAATCTGGATGTTGAAGTTGAATAGCAAGCTCGTTGACAGGGTGATCAGGCTTCGCTTTGCCGACTCGTCGAGCAGGTCTTCCATTTTTCCCTGCACCGTGCGGCTTCGGGTGATATGCCGGGCTTCGATGTGTTTTTCAAACTCCAGAATTTCCAGGTGCAGTATATCCTGCTGATGTTCCAGCGCGGTTTGCTTGATGCGTTCCAGAATGCGCAGCGCCTGCATGTACATGCCCTTCCCGTAGAGAATGCGGGCAAAATCGATTTGCTCACGGATTTCGATGTCGATGTTTTTTTGAATGTAAATAAGGCGCAGGCTCGTCAGGATTTGCTTGTACAAATGGCGCTTCAGGTTGGCGAGGTGTCGTTTTTTTACGTCGGTCAATTTTTCGAGTGCCTGTTTCTCGTCATATTCCGGCAGTTTATCCAGCACATCGAAAAGTTGGATATACTTCACCGAGTTCGTATCGCTCTGAAAACGGTTGACGTAAAGCTTGAAATTGCGCTTTTCCGCCTTGGTCAATGATTTTATCAATGAAAAGAGCTGATCTTTCTGCATCTTGGATTTAACAATAGAAAATGAACTAAAACATTGAAAAACAGAGCTTTACTTTCAGTCAAGTCGTTTTGGGCGTCACATCGTCCCGGAAGATTGATATGACTCAAAATCAGAGACTTGCTACATTTGTGTTAGCAAAAAGCAAAAGTAGTTTTGTAAAAATAAACAAAAAAGCAGAAATAGATTGAGATATATGATCTCTTTCTGCACAAGTGGCTTTGCAGCCTAACAAAATTCCTCAAAGGCATAAACTCGATTGAGATGGTTTTTCAGGCTTAAATTGCTGCTTGGCAGCACTGCATGCTTTTTGTTTAAAACGATTTATAATTGCAAATATTCATTTAATTCAATTGATTTTAAAATATGGCAAAGTTCAAATTCGAGTACATTTGGTTGGATGGTTATCAGCCGGAACCAAATCTCCGCAGTAAAACAAAAGTTCTTGATTTTGATTCCTTCGATGGCGATGTAAGCAAACTGCCGGAATGGTCATTCGATGGTAGCTCTACGAAGCAGGCCGAAGGTCATTCTTCCGATTGCCTGCTCAAGCCGGTAGCTGCCTACCCGGATGCTGCCCGCAAAAACGCCTGGTTGGTAGTAGCGGAAGTGTTGAATCCGGACGGCACGCCGCACGTATCCAACACACGCGCACTGATTGACGATGACAGCGAAGACTACTGGTTTGGTTTTGAACAGGAGTATGTATTCATGCACAACGGTATGCCGCTTGGTTTCCCCGAAAAGGGCTACCCAAAGCCTCAGGGTCCGTATTACTGTGCCGTCGGCTATGGCAACATTGCCGGTCGCGACATCGTGGAGGAGCACCTCGATGCATGTCTGGAAGCAGGTCTGAGCATCACAGGTATCAATGCAGAGGTAATGCTTGGTCAGTGGGAATACCAGTGCTTTGGCAAAGGACCGAAAAAAGCTTCGGATGATCTGGTCATCTCTCGCTATCTGTTGCACCGCATTTCCGAAAAGTACGGCGTAACGGTAGAATTGCACCCGAAGCCAATCAAAGGCGATTGGAATGGCTCGGGTTTGCACACCAATTTCTCCAACGCCGAAATGCGTGAAGCCGGCGGAGAAGCGCTCTTCACTGCTATCTGCGAAGCCTTCCGTCCGGTGCACAAGGAACACATTGATGTCTATGGCTCCAGCAATAACGAACGTCTGACAGGCTTGCACGAAACGCAGTCGATCGAGAAGTTCAGCTACGGCGTGAGCGATCGCGGTGCGTCTATTCGCATCCCCGTTTCTACGGCGCAGACCTGGAAAGGCTATCTGGAAGATCGCCGTCCGGCATCCAATGCGGATCCATATCGCATATCGGCTCGTATCATCAAAACGGTGAAATCGGCGCTGGTACCAGCCTAAACAGAAAGAGACTTTAGACTGTAAATCTGATAAAAACCTGAGTCATTGCCGAGCGCAGTGGCTCAGGTTTTTTTATAATGTGCTTAAACAATAGTCCGGGTCGGCAAATAATTTCAGGCAAGTATTTTTCTCGCTAAAATATTGCTGGAAAACAAGCCAAACAGCACCACCGTAATCGAACTTGCAGGCATCAAAATCGCTGCGATCACTGGTGATAGCGTGCCCGTTACAGCGAAACTCAAGCCCACGACATTGTACACAAACGCCAGACCGTAAGCGTAGTACACCAGCCGAATGCTACGCCGCGCCAGTTCCATGAGTTGCGGAAACTTTGCGAAGCGCTCCGCGTGCAGAATGCCATCGCAAGCCGGCGTAAAATTGTTCGTATCTTCGGTGATGACAATGCCCGCATCGCTTTGCTGCAGAGCACCGGCGTCGTTGAGCCCGTCGCCGATCATGAGCACGCGTTGTTTTTTCGCTTGCAAATTTTGTACGAAATTGAGTTTATCCTGTGGCTGCTGCCGAAATAGTAACTGGGACTCTTTGCCAAAAATCGGTTGCAGCATCGCCTGCTCCCGGTCGTTATCGCCGGAAAGTAAAAATATCCTGCCAATGTTGCGGAAATAATCCACCACGCGCTGCATGCCGGTTCGGTAGTGATTTGAAATTTGAAAATAACCACGCAATTCATTGTTGATCTGGAGGTAAACCCCTTTATCGGCGATGCACTGTTCTTGCAAAAAATCATCCATAAACTGCTGAGAACCGATGCGCACAAATTTGTAGCAAACCATACCCTGAACGCCCTGACCGACAACCTCCTGCCAATCGGTCGCTTCGCGCAGACAATCTTCGCCATCCTGTTGCACCTCGCCAATCCAGGCGGTGATTTGCTGACTCAGCGGATGGGCAGAATGGCTGGTCACCGCGCGAATCATAGCTTTTTCGGTCGAACTCAGCGGCTCGCCTACGAACGTCACTTCGCTCTTTGTGCGATTGGTAATCGTGCCCGTTTTATCAAAAACGATGGCTTGAATGTTCGCTAACGACTCGATCACGCCGGTATTTTTCAGGTAGAATTCATTTTTTCCTAAAATGCGCAACACATTTCCAAAAATAAACGGAATGGCCAGCGCCACCGCACACGGACACGCGATGATGAGCACCGCCGTGAACGCATTGATCGCCCGTGCCGAATCCTGCGGCAGCCAGTAGATCAGCGATACGATGGAAATGAAAAGGATGACACCCGTGAAGTATTTTCCGATCTGATCGGCTACGCGACTCGCGCCGGTTTCGTGTTTTTTCTTGCTAAATGCTTCGTTATTCCACAATTGCGTGAGGTAACTTTGCGAAACTTTTCGCGTCAGGCTGACCTCAATCGTGCCGCCCATTTGCCGACCGCCCGCGAAAATTTTCTCGCCGCTCTGCACCTTGACCGGCTCGGATTCGCCCGTTACAAAACTATAATCGATCTCCGCGCCGCCCTTCAGCAGGACGCTATCGGCAGGGATCAATTCCTGATTTTTGATGAGGATAACATCGCCCGCTTCCAGTTTATCAAGTGAAACCGTCGTCTCACCAGACCCGGTTTTCCGGTTCGCGGCAATGGGAAAATAGGATTTATAATCGCGCTCAAAGGAAATATTGTGATACGTTTTTTGTTGAAACCACTTTCCGACGAGTAGAAAAAAGACCAATCCCGCCAGGCTATCCAGGAAGCCCGCCCCGGTGTGGGTTACAATTTCAAAGACAGAACGACCGAATAAAGCGATGATTCCCAGTGAAATAGGCACGTCGATGTTAAGTGTTCGTTGCTTGAGTCCAAGCCAGGCAGATTGCAGATAATCGCGACCGCTGTAAACGACCACCGGAATTGCCAGCAGGATATTCAGGTAGCCAAAGACTTGGAAAAAGAAAGTATCAGAGGTTTTATCCAAACCGAGATATTCCGGAAAACTCAGCAGCATGATATTGCCAAATGCAAAACCCGCCACCCCGAGTTTGTAATAAAAACTACGGTCGATGACGGGTTTCTTGTCTTCGTCAAGGTCACTGAGACTGATTGCCGGCGCATAACCGATGCTTGCCAGCAATTCGACGACTTTGCGCAAAGTCGTCGCCGACTCGGCATAGGTAATGTAGATTTCTTTCTTGACGAAATTCACTTTCGAATCCAGAATGCCGTCGCTTAGTTTATACAGGTTTTCCAGCAGCCAAATGCAGGAAGCACAGTGAATCTGCGGTAGATAGAAACTAGCTTTGGTGCGATTGCCATCGGTAAAATCGATCAGGCGCGCCTGCACTTCCGGATCGTCGAGGTAGGCATAAGCCGCTTGTGCTTTGCCTTTGAGGCTGACCCCGGCGTCCTCGTCAATTTCGTAATACTGGCATAAGCCATTGGAATTCAGTATTTCATAAACTGTTTTACAACCTTCGCAACAAAATGCTTTGTCTTCCAACTGCACGATCACCTCATCGCAATCTTCTCCGCAATGGTAGCAGGTAGCCGATTCCGGCAGCACATCGTTTTTTGTTTGTTTGTACGTTTGGCTTGCGACGGTCATGTTGGATGTTAATTTCCATCAAAAGTAGGGAAGGCACGGCTGCTGATTGATGACGAAAGTCACTCCGGGGATTTGATTATTGTCAATTGGGGAGGAGGATTGGAGGATAAAAAATATCTCTGACGTTAAGAAGCTATTTGAATTCATTTTCAAACGTTCCGTAGGAACGAATTATGGGTAAAAGAACTCAAAAGTATAATTGGCGTGCCATAGGTACGCTTTATGTCAAGTAATTTTAGCATAAAGTGTACCTGACGGCACACTCAAAGAAGAGGTTATCAATTTTTTACCCATAACTTGCCCCGATGGGGCAATGGAACTTATTTTTTCAAAACTCAAACAGCTTCTAAATCAAAAGACATTTTTCAGTTGGTTTTGTACTTTTACGATACAGCTTTTCAGAAAATGTTATTGAATCATTATAAAAAACACTTTTCCAATGCCTAAACAACTGACAATCATTCTTTTATTGTTATTGATAACTTTTACTTCCTTTGGACAGGAAGCCATGCGTCGCTGGCGCAAGATGAATCAAATTCGCAATGATAAATTCGACCTCATCCTACCGGAAGTGATGCGCGAGAACAACATCGACATGTGGATCATCATGAACCGGGAGGGAAATTTCGACCCGCTGTACCCCGATATGGGCGAAGGCTACGTCGGTCTCACCGGCTACTACATTTTCACCGACAACGGCGATGATCGCATCGAGCGTGCAGCCCTGGGCATCCGCGGCTACCTGCTGGAAGAAGGCGGCGCTTACGATTATTTTGGCTCGGAAAATGAGTTGAAAGCTTACGTCGAAGAAAGGGATCCGCAGCGGATCGGCTTGAATATTTCCAAAGAAATTGGCGGCGCGGACGGCTTGTCTCACTCAGGCTACCAGGAGCTGGCAGAAATTTTGGGCGAAAAGTATGCCAAGCGATTCGTCTCAGCAGAGAAACTGGTTTCGGATTTCAGATCGCGGCGGGTCGCCAGTGAAATTGCGGTCTTTGGGGAAGCGGGAGAATTATCTTATCAAATTGCTGAAAAAGCGCTATCGAACGAAGTGATCACCCCTGGCGTCACCACGCTGGAAGACGTCGCCTGGTGGATGAAAGAGCAGTTGTTCAAGCATAATCTGGAATCGTCTTTTGGTATGCCATCGGTGTATGTTACCGGCATCCGCGGCATCGTAGCGACTTCCAACGATCGAATTATTCAACGGGGCGATATTATCATGATCGACTGGGGCGTGGGGCTGATGAATATGTACACAGACATGAAACGCATGGCGTACGTGCTGCAAGAAGGTGAAACGACGATTCCGGCGGGTATTCAGCATGCCTTCGATCAGGCGGTAAAGGTGCGGGATATTATAAAAAAGACCATTAAACCGGGCGTTACGGCAAAACAAGCCGAAGAAGCGATTTACGAGGCGCTAATTGCCAATGGATTCAATAAAATGAAGGGGTTCAACCAGGCTACGGAGGAGGATGTAACAGATGTTATGATTGGTTGCCACTCGGTCGGGAACTGGGGGCACGGCGTCGGGCCGTCCATTGCGTTTTTCAATCCAAAGCGACTGAATTATGTGATCCAGCCAACGAATTTGCTGTCCATTGAGTTATTTGCCTATACCAAATTGCCCGAATGGCAAGGAAAGAAACTGCGCGTACCGCTCGAAGATGACGCGATTGTTACGGCGAGGGGAATCGAATGGTTGTATCCGATTAATCCGAGAATTTTGGTGATAAAATAGGGCATAAAAAAAGGTGCTTGTTCTGATGCAAGTACCCTGATTTTTCTCTGAAACCGGAGCTACCGGACATTGCTGTATTACAACGCGCTTGTCGCTACGCTACGATCCACTTTTTTCACAAAACTTTGCAGGGTTTTGCCAGTACCGCCCACTTCGATGAATTCGGTGACGCCATCCCGAAGCATATTCTGGATGGTTTGCGTCCAGCGCACCGGTGCGGTGAGTTGGGTAATCAGGTTTTGTTTGATTTGAGCCGGATCGCGCTCGGCGCTGGCGGTCACGTTTTGATAAACGGGACAAACAGGCGCTTTGATCGTCGTACGTTCAATGGCTGCCTGTAGCTCATCCTGTGCGGGTTGCATCAGGGGTGAATGAAAGGCGCCACCCACTTGCAGAATCACCGCCCGCTTGGCGCCGGCTTCGGTGAGTTTTTCGACGGCTTTTTCAATGCCGGACAGCGAACCGGAGATGACCAGTTGTCCCGGGCAGTTGTAATTTGCCGGCACAACGATTTCATCAATTTCGGCGGTTATTTTTTCGATGACCTCATCATCCAGTCCAAGAATAGCGGCCATGGTGCTCGGTTGCATTTCACAGGCTTTTTGCATAGCCCGCGCGCGTTGCGATACCAGCCGAAGCCCGTCCTCAAAGGTCATTGCATCTGCTGCTACCAGTGCAGAGAATTCGCCGAGGGAGTGCCCGGCTACTGCATCCGGACGGAAGGCATCGCCCGCCAGCCTGGCTTTCACGATAGAATGCAGAAAGACTGCAGGTTGGGTCACTTTTGTTTCTTTCAGATCATCCGCTGTTCCCGCAAACATTACATCCGTGATGCGGAAGCCAAGCAGGTCGTTTGCCTGTTCAAAAAGGTTTTTCGCCGGTTCGGAGCTTTCGTACAAATCTTTTCCCATACCTTCAAACTGGGAAGCCTGCCCCGGAAATACGTATGCTTTCATAAAAAAAGTTTATAAGGTTTAGATGGTTGAGCAAGTTTAGATTTGAGTGCGTTGAGCTTACTAAACTTTCTCAACCCACTCAACCTTCTCAACTCTAATGCAAATTAGAACCAATCAGATTCAGAAATTCACTGCGGGTTTCCACCCTGCGAAATTCGCCGGTAAAGGCGGAGGTTGTCGTCAGGGAGTTTTGCTTTTGCACGCCGCGCATCATCATGCACATGTGCTGGGCTTCGATCACAATGGCTACTCCCAGCGGATTCAGCGTACGCTGAATACATTGCAAAATCTCATCCGTCAGGCGTTCCTGCACCTGCAGGCGGCGCGCGAATACGTCAATCACACGCGGAATCTTACTCAGCCCTACAATATAGCCATTCGGAATGTAGGCTACGTGCGCTTTCCCGAAAAAAGGCAGCATGTGGTGCTCGCACAGCGAATACAACTCAATGTCTTTTACGATGACCATTTCGCTATAATCTTCCTGAAACATCGCCGAGCGCAGAATGGCTTCGGCATCCTGTTCGTAGCCCTGCGTGAGAAACTGCATGGCTTTGGCGGCGCGCTCCGGCGTTTTGAGCAGCCCTTCCCGCGAAATATTCTCGCCCACTCCGTTCAGGATTGTCTCGAAACTTTTAATCAAATCCGCCAGCGTGTCCGTATCGTACTTTTCGTTGATTTTGTAACTCATTGTATGACAATTGGTGAACAATGAATAAGTAACAGCAAAACCGCGATTGAGTTTTACGAACGACTGCCGCTTCCAGGCTATTCACCGTAATATTCTACATAAATATTCTCTGTTTCGCAAAGCTTGATGCAGTGCAACTGGCAGCCCTCGAGGTGTGGTCTTAGTTGATTCCAGAATTGAATTGCCAGGTTCTCCGTGGTGGGCTGCATCCCTTTGGGCATGAAATCCACATCCAGATTCAGGTTGCTGTGATCTACTTTTTCCTTGATGACATCTTTTATAAGTTGACTCAGTTTTTTCACATCCATTACAAAGCCTGTTACCGGATCGGGCGTCCCTTTCACGGTGACAAAAAGCTCGTAATTGTGCCCGTGCCAGTTTTTATTAGCGCATTTGCCAAAAGCGGCGAGGTTTTCCGCTTCGCTCCACTCCTCTACCCACAGCTTGTGTGCAGCATTGAATGTTTCTCTTCTCGTCAGATAAACCATATTCAAAAATCGGATTTAATTATTTTTATACCATTCGGCGATATTGCCGGGTATAATGTTGGCGCAAAAGTACGTAAATTAACGTTTTTCCGGCAAGCCTTTTCAAAAAAGCCGGATTTGCATTGCAAAACCACGCTGGCAGGCGGGATAGTTCCATCACCCGGCACATAGATCGAATATTAGACGCTTTTTTTCCGAAAAGTTTCGCATCTGACGTTATTTTGTTTCAACTTTGGCAAAGGAAAGCTATTTTTACCCGGTCGTACACAAACAGCATGGATACCGTATTAAACAAAGAATGGCGAGTCAAATTGATCAGTTTTTTCACCAGGCGGGGGGTCTATCATTCCATCTTCTGGCTGGTGTTGCTGGTACTGCTCATGCTCATCGAAGGCGTTGAGCGGGGCTTCTGGTTTACCTTCAGCAATGAGATTATCAACGTTTTTTTCTTTGCCGCCATTGTTTATTTCAACCTCAACTACCTGATACCAAGCTATTTATCGAAAAATCGATTTTTGACTTATGCCGGGCTGCTGGTGCTGGCCGCGCTCATTATCACGCCCCTGAAAATGATTGTCTTTTACTTCAAATTTTCCGGCTACCCGGCGCTGCAATCGCAGTTGGTCGCCAATCAATTTGGATATTTCCTCACTACGTTTCTGATTGCGGGTTTTTCCACTTTGTTCAAAATTATAACCGACTGGGTGCGTACCATGCAGGAAAAACAGGAACTGGAAACCCGCACCATGCAAACCGAACTGCGCTTTCTGAAGTCACAGATCAATCCGCATTTTCTCTTTAATACCCTCAACAGCCTCTACGCTCTCACGCTCAAAAAATCAGACAAAGCGCCGGAGATCGTTATCAAGCTCTCCGAAATGATGCGCTACATGCTCTATGAATGCAACGAAAAACGCGTGCTGCTGAGCAACGAAATTCACTATATCCGCAATTATCTGGACCTCGAGCAGTTGCGCCAGGGACACCATGTGGATATTAAACTGGAAGTGGAAGGCAATGTGAGCGACCAGAAGATCGCCCCGCTGATGTTCATCCCTTTCATTGAAAATAGTTTTAAGCACGGACTGAGTAACCAGATACAGCACGGCTTTGTACACATGCGCATGAAAGTGGATCATTACAAAGTCGATTTTTACATCGAAAACAGCAAACCCGACGCGCTGCCCCATCAGGACCATCGGCGCTCGGGTGGCATCGGGCTGGTCAATGTACGCCGCCGACTCGACATTATGTACCCCGATAATTATGAACTGACCATCCACGACAACCCAAAATCGTATGCCGTGAATCTAAAACTCGATTTAGATGTTTAAATTTGCAAAAAAACCTTATTTTCAACTCCTTAGAGAACAAAATTTGAAACCATGATAAATGTAATCATCGTTGATGATGAACCCCTGGCCCAGGATGTGCTCGAAACGTACATCGAAAAAGTGCCCGAATTCAACCTGGTGAAAAAGTGCAGCAATGCCTTTGAAGCGAATGAAATCCTGAAGCACGAGGAAATCGACCTGATGTTTCTCGATATCCAGATGCCGCAGCTCACCGGAATCGATTTCCTGAAAACGCTGTCCAAGCCGCCGCTTGTTATCTTCACAACGGCTTATTCCAACTACGCGCTGGAGGGCTTTGAACTCAATGCGCTCGATTACCTGCTGAAGCCCATCTCAATGGAACGCTTCATGAAAGCGGTGAATAAAGCACAGGAACAACTCGAACTGCAGAGCCGTGAAGCCATTGGCGATGCCAAGCCCGCTACCATCGAAGAAACCGGCCCGGACTTCTTCTTTGTGAAAGCCGATAAAAAACTGGTGAAAGTCAATTTCGACGATATTATCTACATCGAAGGATTGAAGGATTACGTCATCATTCGCATGGATCACGACCGCGTCATCACGCTGCAAACCATGAAAAGCCTGGAGGAAAAGCTGCCGCCTAGTAAGTTTCGGCGCATACACCGTTCTTACATTGTCAATATCGATCAAATTGCGGCGCTGGTTGGCAACATGGTGGAAGTGACCGAAAAAGGACAAGCAAAGCACCTGCCAATCGGGAAAAACTACCGCGACGAATTGCTGGAAATTGTCAACAAAAACAAGCTGTAGTTTTGGTAAGGGTTATTCCCGCTGATGTTCAGAAACAATGCGAGGCGCTGCTCTCCACCACCATTGAGGCGGCGCTGTCTGTTCGTGGCGGCGACATCAATCAGGCGCGACGCCTGGAGACCCCCCGCGGATCGTTTTTCCTGAAGATGAACGCGGCAACTTTCGCCCATCGCATGTTCGCGGCAGAAGCGCAAGGCTTAAAACAGATAGCCGAATCGCGCACCTTGCGCACGCCGGAAGTACTTGGTTTTGGCTCGGCAGGCGCTGGTGGCTGGCTACTTCTGGAATTTATAGAACAGGGACGCCGACGCCCTGATTTTTGGAAGAACTTTGGCGAAGAACTCGCCCACATGCACCGCAGCCGCAACGAACATTTTGGTTTGGATCACGACAATTTTATCGGCAGCTTGTCGCAATCGAATACCCGGCAAAAAAGCTGGGTGGAATTTTACACTGCCGAGCGCCTGCAACCGCAGGTGGAAATGGCATTGCAAAGCAATAAATTCAATACTTCCGATCAGCGAAATTTTGAACAGTTATACGAAAAACTTCCGCAGTTGCTGCCCGAAGAATCCCCTGTGCTTATCCACGGCGACCTGTGGAGCGGCAATTTCCTGGCGGATGAAGCCGGTACACCCGTGCTGATTGATCCTGCTGTTTGCTTCGCTTCCCGCGAAATGGACATCGCAATGAGTCTCTTGTTCGGTGGTTTCGATCAGGCTTTTTACGATGCTTATCAAAATACCTATCCACTGCTGCCCGGCTGGGAAGAACGGGTGGATTTGTACCAATTGTATTATTTGCTCGTGCACGTCAATTTGTTTGGCGGCGGTTACGTGGGGTCGGTACAGCGCATCGTGCGGCGGTTTGTTTAGACGTCATTCTATCGTAATTTCTCCTTTTTGACCATTGGCAAGTTGCACCTGAACGTACAAAGTATTGGTTTCCTTATCCCAATGCCAGCTTTGTTCCTGACGCTCAGAAATGTCGGCGACCGCACGCGAATCCAATGATTTTCCATTATAACGAACTCGCTCCGGTGCAGTTGGCCAACGATGGATGACGAATTGCAAGGCTCTGTTTACCGGCATACCTTCGTAGCTGCCGCTCTGGTCAAAACGGATGGTCAGTTGATCTGCCCCTTGCTGTGCATAAAATTGAATCTTTTCGTAGGATTGCTTCACCAACGCTTGCGGGTCTGCGCCATTGTCATTATACATCGTGTATTGACTTTCAGATACATTTGCATCCGAAAAATAATGCACGAGCAGCGTTTTTGTATCGTACGCAGGCATGGTTTGATACGGCAAACTCATCGGTACAAAACTTCCCGCCCGCACGAACAGCGGCAACTGATGCAGCGGCGCTTTGACGTAAGTTTGCTGTCCGCCGACGTATAATTCATCCGTCCAGAAATTGATCCAATCCCTGTTTTTTGGAAAATAGACCAGGCGCTCGCGGCTGCCTTCGGTTTGAATCGGTGCCACCAGGAAGTTTTCGCCCCAAAAATATTCGTCATTTGCATGAAAAAGCGCCAAGTGGCTATCATCATAGAAAAACAGCGGTCGGGCCAGTGGCGTACCATTCCTGCTATTCTCATAAGCCAGGGTATAATTGTAAGGCATTAATTCGTGTCGCAGGTTGGCAAAATTGCGAATGATCGTCTGGATCGTATCGGCATAGAAAATCGGCTCTGGCAGGTGCCCTTTTGCATTGCTGTGCGGTCGCATCACCGGCGTGAACGCGCTGAACTGGAGCCAGCGTACGTACAATTCCGGATTTGGCTCGGCATTGCCCATAAAGCCGCCGGCATCGGAGTGCATGTACGCCAGGCCATTGATAGAAGCCTGCAACATCAGCGGAATTTGTGCCTGCAAACCGCCGTAGCTTGCGCCCACATCGCCCGTCCACGGGAAAGCGCCGTAGCGTTGCATACCCGCGTAGCCGGAGCGCAGCAGGTTGAAAGTGCGCAGGTTCGGATATTTGCTTTGCGTCGTTTCGTGAATCAGGCGCGCCCATTCCAGGGAAAATGGATTGTAGTACGCCCGGGAATTGCCCTGTTCGTACCAAAGGTCATCCGGTGCTTCCTGCGGCTCACCGAGGTCGCTCCACCAGCCGTGCACGCCGATGTTCATTTGTTTTTCATACACATTTGCCGCCAGCCAGGCGCGCGGTTCTTCGGCGTAGATATTGAGCAAGGCGGCCGGTCCGGTCCAGAAATCTTCGATGACATAAGGGTCGCCATCGCGGGTTTCGGCAAAGAAGTTCTGTTTAGCGAAAAGCTTATAATTTTTGGTTTTCTTCGTTACGTAAGGCTCCGTAATAAGAATGGTTTCCACGCCTTTTTCCCGCAAGTCGGCGACCATGCGCTCGGCGTCCGGAAATTTTTTGCGATCCCAGTCGAGATTACCCATCGTTTCGATATCACCAAACCAGTATAAATCGAGCACCACTGCATCGAGCGGAAAGCCTGCCGCCAGCATATCGTCAACAATCTTGCGCGTCTCGGCTTCGGTTTTATAACCAAAACGCGACTGGATATACCCCAGGCTCCAGCGCGGGGGCAGTGGCTGACGCCCCGTAATTTTGGTGTAATCCTGTACAATTTGGTCGTAGTCCTCCGCCAACAACAGCCAATAATCCAGTGCTCCACCTTCGGTGTGAAAAGCCATGCCATCCTGTACGGCAATCTCTGCCGGGAAATGATTATCAAAAAAGACGCCATATTTTGCCGATGACAGCACAAAAGGTACCGCCAGATTATATACCTCATCGCCCAGCTCATAGCTGCCCCCTTCGTCATTGTACAGGCGCAATGTTTTGCCTTTGATGTTCATTCGTTGTGGACGGGGACCGCCGCCAAAAAACTGTTCGCCCGCTGCCTCACTGAAAACCATACTCTGCTTATCAAAAGTATCGAACCGAACTTCGCCTTCGCCGAGCAGCAACTGATCGCCCCGCAAAACGTCCACCCGGAGCGTCGTTTTATCGATCGTAAGTTTTCGATTACCAAGTTTATAAATCAATTCGCCTGGATAATCTTCAACCCTTACCGGCAAAGTTCGTTCATCCTGCAAAACAGAAGCGTAGGAAGTCGTGGGTTGCTCGCCGTTCCGACGGTAGCGCACCCGGATGATATTTTCAGTAAAAGCTTCCACCAAAAGCGTATCGCCATCAATATCAGCTATTTTTAAATGGTCGCCGTTTAAAATATGATGGGCATAACGATCAAATGCCGGGCGCTTTAAATCGACCGTTATAGCCGAACCGTCCGCCGCTGTACCTTTCTTGCTGCAATTTGCATTGTGAAAAGTGAACGCCAGTTTCGCTACTTCCACGCCCTGCGGTACGCGATAAAACGAGCGAATATTGAAGCGAATGCGATATCGATCCTTGCCAATGCACTCCATCCGCAGCTCCGGTGCGGTGCTGCAGGCATCGGTCCTTTTGGTGTATTGCCATGCTGACTCGCCGGGCAGCATCACACCCGTACAGGCATAAACAGCGCCGGTTTCACCGCGCAGCGCACCATTGCCCTGGCTGGCATCATAGATAATTTCAACATCATCTTCTATGGTAGCGTAGGTCGGAAAAATTTGCAGAACCTGAGCCTGGAGCGTAAGATTACAAAGGATCAAAATCGCAATCAAAAGAATTGGGCGGGAATGGTGCATCATTTTTACAGGTAAATTTAGCTGTTTGCAGAAGATAACCAATGTAACCGTTTTTTTTACAAAATGAATTATGTCCGCAGGCAAAATTTTCTGTACCCTTTCAAAAACTTACTGCAAAAACGAAAAATGCGATTCCCTGACCAGCACCGTCCTTACCGAATCATCCACCAATCCACTTCTAATAACCAGCGTCTTCAAATCCGAATCCATATCGCAAAGCGCATAGTAAAACAGCAGCGCCAGTTCGTAGCGCGACAGTAGTGATTTAAGCGTATTCAAAAAGAACCCCTGCTCCACCTCACTGTCTAAAACGTAGGCGACCATGTGCCGGATGTTTTTGAAGTAAACCTCCAATACGCCCGTATCAGCACTAAATTGTTTTTTGAAATAGTTTAGTGCGGTGGCTCGTTCATCATCCCCAACGGAGGCAGCCTCTTCCTTTCGCTTGATATCGTATGCCCATAAGTCATAAATCCGATAGACCGCTTCCCGACCACTGAAACGGGTGTCTTCGCTCAGCCCGACGGTTTGTGTATAAACAATCGCTTCCAGATTCTGAAAGTGAATATCCAGCAGTTTAAAAAAATTGGTGCGCCGCGTCGGCAGCGCCTGCACTTTCAAGTCTGTATTGACCTGTTGCTGCCGCAGGTCGCTTTCTTCCAGGTTATCAATGATGGTCAGCAAACTGCTGCGCAGGCGGTTCAATCCGATCTCGATCTGGTCATAAGGCAAGGTATTAATGGAAGAAATATGCATCAGATCGTTGTATTTGCTCTTGAGCAGAACGAAATCGTTGAAGCTGGAAGAATTGGAAGCAATCACTTCTTCTGCGGCTTCTATGCCAAAGTTTAGCCCCCTGGCGACGCGTTGTTTGAGTTCAGCTTTGATTTCGTGGAGCTGCATGGGTTTTGTTTTATTGTTTGCGACCGACAAACAAGGCGTATTCCCAAATACCGCCGTACGCTTTTTTCACTTCCTCTACCAGTGGCGTAAATTCTTTGTCCAACACCGGCACGATGTGCCCGTCCATACGCACGTGGTTGTTGCCCATGTGCCGCTTGAACCAGCCAAATTGCGAATTATGAAAATCGACAAAAGCCACTGCCCCACCGGGCTTCAGGTCTTCTTTTGCCTTAAGAATCAGATCGTGCCACTGCGGATTGATCATGGTCAGCGAGTAAGAAAAAAGGATGACATCCACCTTGCCGGTAAAAGCCGTCTCATCCGGCAGGTATGGTTTTTCGAGCAGCGTTACGCGATCGGCATAAGTTCGGGTATTTTTCTTCGACAGGTTAATCATATCTTCCGAAACATCCATACCGGTTAGCCGGGCATTCGGATAAAGCTTGGCCAGACGGGCGAGGTTATAGCCCGTTCCGCAGCCAACTTCCAGAATGTGAATATTGGCGTTATTGGGAAAAGGGAGCAACGTTAGAATCCGGTTGCGCCCAAACAAAAATGTCCAGCGCGTCGCGTCGTAAATTTTCGATTGCAATTTATAGTATTGACGCATGGTCTGTCCCTGCGCCGAAGGGTCTTCGGTGAAGTTAATGTATTTCATAAGTTGGTTGCTAGGTTGATTTATCCGCCTTCCGCCAGAGGCGGACAAGCTGGGCGGAAGAGGTTGAAAAGCTGAGTCTTTCCATAAGACACTCAACCGTTCAACACTTCAACTCCTATTTTACAATTCCCATATAGACACTGGCGTACGTGCCTACGCGGTCGCGTTCGTGTGTCTCCAGGGTTTTTTCGTGTTCAAAATTCACCGCATCATGCACAAATTTCGGGAAAAAGCTCACTTCTTCTGCCGCCGAACGCAGCAAAATCCGCGTACCCGGCTTGCTGTTTTCCAGGATCAGGCGCCACTCTTCCTCCAGTGCCGGCACATTATTTTCTGCCAGCCAATCCTGATGGTCGAGCAGGATATAGTGCGAATATTGCTTCGGGTTATCCTTTAAAAACTGACTAATCGTAGTGGTATGTGTTTTGACTTTATCCGTCTGCTGCCGAATGGTGTCAAAGTTGTCGCGATGCAGATAGCTCGGGCTGCAGGTTTCCGTGTAGGAGCCGTTCAGATACAAGCGCCAGAAATAGTTATCGTGCAAGGTCATTTTGGTGAAAACCTTGCGCAAACTCTCCTGCACGTAGCCCAACGCCCCACGGTCGTATTTGTCGCGGAAAAGCTCCTGCTGCGCCCGGGGTACCCCCACCAGGCTCATGGTCACGTGGCGGTTAATCACCCATTCGAGGAGTTTGTTCATTAGCTTATCTTCGATTTCATAGTAAATTTGCGACTGGCGTTCCAGCGTTTCCGCTTCAAACATTTCCTGCACCCGGTAGTACAGCTTCTTGCGCGCTTTCAGGTATTTGTTCGTCAGCCACGCAACGGTTCCGGAGGTGCCAAAGTGATAGAATGTCTTGCGAATGCCCTTGCCATTAAAAAAGTTCAGGTTCTTATCCCAGTATTGCTGGGCATAGTCTGGCAATAAATCCCGCAGACTCTCTTCGTACAATTCGCGCACATTTTCGTGATACCCCCTGCCAAACATCTGAAAAAGATTTTCATAATCGCCGGCTTTTAAAACCGCCAGTTTGAGTTGAAGCAGAGCGTTTTGGCGCGGATTCACATCAATGCAATTGATCTGCTTCGGATGATCCAGCAGATAATCCAGCGCATTACAGCCGGCGCTGGTGATCATCACGATCTCGCTTTCCTGATCGAATTCTAATAATTCCCGATCGCAACGCGGATCTTCCCAACAGGTGTTATAAACCAAATTTTTGGTGTGTACCTGCCGGAAAACCCAATCTTTCAATACGTTTAGTTTTTCCACTTTTGCCTGGATTTATCGTAATTAGCTATTGAGTTAACATGGTAAAATTTTTCTGTTTTTATTCGCAAACTCCCGATATTACTTGCCGGGAAACCATCTTGGTGCATGTATGCTGATAGCAAATAACCCACAAAGTTATAAAATTGCCGAATTTTACAGCCAATTGTTATCAAATTTAGACCTCAACTACTCGGTTGCGGTTCTGGTCGTCCATAGTTTTTCAAGGTAGCGATAGGTTTCTAACTGTGCCCGAACGGGTGTTGCCGTTGGCAAAGATAAACGATATTTATTGCTAAATTCGGCGTCAATTTCCCGGGCTTTCACATTGTCAATCCACTGAATATCAATTATTTGACGTAGCTCTGCATACAAGTTAGCATCATGAATCGGCGCACTTACTTCCACCCGACGATCCAGGTTTCGCGTCATCCAGTCGGCGGAGGCGATATACATTTTTTCTTTGCCGCCGTTGGCAAAAATATACACGCGCGCATGCTCCAGAAAGCGATCAAGAATACTGATGGCTCGTATGTTTTCACTCATGTCTTCCACGCCCGGCACCAAACAGCAAATGCCGCGAATAATGAGCTTGACGTCCACCCCTGCCCGATTGGCTTCGTAGAGCTTGTTAATCATGCGGGAGTCTTCCAGGCTATTCATTTTCAGGATCATATAGGCTTCTCGTCCGGCTTTTGCATTGGCTATTTCTGTTTCGATCATTTCCTCAAAGCGGTCGCGTGTCGTAAAAGGCGACACCAATATGTGTTTGGCACGGGGCACAATAATTTTACGCTCCAGCAGATCAAACACTTGCGCAGCTTCATTCGCCAGGCGCTGGTCGGTAGTGAGCAGCGCGTGGTCGCAGTAAAGTTTAGCTGTCTTTTCGTTAAAATTTCCAGTGCCTATGTAGGTATAATGTACCGTTTCATCTTCCTCCTGACGACTGATTAGCAGCAGTTTCGTGTGGACTTTAATACCCGGATAGCTGTACAGCACCTCGGCGCCGACTTTTTTGAGTTCGCCACCCCAATGCAAATTCGCTTCTTCGTCAAAGCGGGCTTTCGCTTCCACAAAAATGACCACTTCCTTACCCTGCTCACAAGCGCTACGCAACGCCTGCATGACATTCGATTTCGATCCGACCCGATAAAGAGTAATCTTAATGCTGGTCACGGACGGGTCATCGGCAGCTTCCTGAATCAGTTGCGGGATGTAATCAAATTTTTGGTACGGAAAATGCAGGAGCACATCCTTGCCCCGCAGCACCTTCATAATCGAAGCAGCCCCCTCCAGATCAGGATGTGGCAGCGGTGGTAGCGGTTCATCCTCCAGGCGCGCATCGCCGGTCGGGTTTGGAAAGCCGAAAAAGTCATTAAAATTATGATAGCGAGCGCCGGGTATCAAATCGTGTTTGCTGAGTTGAAAAATTGTCTTCAGACGCTCCAGCAGCGCAGCCGGCATGGCGCTATCGAACAGAAAACGCGTCGGCAAACCAATATTCCGGTCTTCCAATCCCTGCCGAATCTTTTCCAGCAGATCGCCTGCATATTCATCATCAATGTACATTTCCGCATCGCGCGAGAGTTTGATGCTGTAAGCACCGGCAATCGGACGATCAAATAAATCGCCCAGGTTATAACGCAATATATCATCCAGAAAAGTAATGCAATGTCTGTTTTCAATATCGGGCAGGCTTACAAAACGAGGCAATGGCCCGGACGGGATATTGACGATTGCCAACTCGTCCGTGTCGGCGAATTGTACCAGAAAATAAAGCTGGGCATTTTCCAGAAAAGGTGGCTCATTTTGTGCATCTATCTTCACAATTTGCAATTGCGGATAGATTTTCCCGAAGAAATATTTTTTCACAAACTGCTGTTGCGGATGGTTATACGTGGCTTCGTTGGCAAGAAAGATGCCGTGTGCCTGAAGTTCGGGTAGTATTTCGCCCCGAAAAATGCGCCCAAACGTTTGCTGTTGCTGTTGCACAATTTTCCGGATTACTTTCAAATCCCGCTTGGGCCGAATATCCAGTTCCTTACGGGTTTTCTTTTTCAGTTCTTTAAAACTGCGCAGCGCTGCTACCCGCACCCGGAAAAATTCATCCAGATTGGAGCTGTATATGGCTAAAAATTTGATGCGCTCGTACAGCGGAACGCTTTTGTCCTGGGCTTCCTGCAATACACGACCATTGAAATGCAGCCAACTGACATCCCGAGAAATGTAGGAATATTCTGGCATCTATTTTTTGCGACCAAAGATAGAAAAAGTGTGTAACTTAAAGAGAGGGACACGTATAAAAACGGGAAGAGATCAGGCAACCATTGCTTCTTGTCCGGTTAGCTCTTTGCCAATGAATTTGAGCATGTGGGTTTTCAGTATTTCCCGAACCTCCCGAAACTTGTCGAGCGTGGCTTCTTTCGTACCAACAAATGCAGCGGGATCTGCAACGTAATAGCATAGGTAGTGATCCGCTGTAACAAAATCGGGAATATCGAGTACCTCCTCTTCACAAACGCTGAGAATGTAGTCGAAATGCTGCCCCCGAAAGTGCGCTACGTCCTTAGCGATGTGACTGGAAATATCTATGCTGTCTTCTGACATTACCTGAACAGCGTTGGGATTAATGCCGTGATTGAGAAGCCCGGCGCTGCAATATTGTGCTTTGCCGTCACCATAAAATCGAAGATAACCCTCCGCCATTTGGCTGCGGCAGGAGTTACCAATACATAGGACTAAAACCCGTTTCATGTGTCTGTGCGTTTACAAAGAGTTAATGTAAAAATAACACAAAAGTTTCAGTTTTGCTCCATGCAGCAATGCGAAAAAACCCCGTTGCAAAAATTTGTAATGTTTTTCTTTTTGTTCAACTTCAAAATGCACCGTCTCAAAGCGCAGTCATTTTTTATAAAAAAAGATATTTGGCAGGTAGAAACTGCTTTATGCAGAATTAAATTTCTTTTGTTAAATTTTAATATTATCATACAGAATAAAAAAATGAAAAAATAACGATTGGATTAAAAAAGTTAGTGCGTCTTTATTAGAAAAGCAGGAATCCGATTGCCCGAAAACAACAGGCAATAAAAAAGCAACCACTCGAATACCAAGCAGTTGCTTTATAAATGTGCCGGAAGTGGGACTCGAACCCACACACCCTC
>CAZFBU010000030.1:28511-33834 GCA_964517175.1 uncultured Saprospiraceae bacterium | reverse complement strand
GACCAGGTGACGAAGGTTTTGGAAGCAGGCGTGTCGTATTTGGTAAAATTATACGGGTCTTTGATCGCCGGTACCGGGTATTTTTCAGTGACATCGTCGGGGCGCCAGCCGGTCGGCATGAACCAGATGCGCACCTTGTCCCACCAATTTTGCGTGCGCCAGGCATCTTTCAAGAGCAAGAAAAAGTGCTGGAAGTTAATCCGGATCGGATTCCAGGTGCGCACCGGGCGCGTCACGCCATACACCGGGGGCACATCCGCCAACTCTTCCTGGAACGTACCAAACAATTTATCCCAGATGATAAAGATTTGTGAATGATTTTTGTCGAGATATTCCTTGTTGATCGCATGGTGCACGCGGTGGTGTGATGGCGTCACGATGATTTTTTCGAGAATGCCCATTTTTCCGATCAGGCGCGTATGATACCAATATTGCAAAAACAAATGCAAAGGCGCGATCACCGCAATCACCTGCTCGGGCACGCCCAACAACGCCGCCGGCAGCAGCAAAATCGTAAAGTAGTTCACAAAGCTGGAAATGGATTGCCGCAAGGCACAGGACAGGTTAAATTCTTCACTGCTGTGGTGAATGATGTGCCGGTTCCAGAGGAAATTGATCTCATGGCTCCAGCGGTGCGCCCAGTAGCCCTGAAAGTCCACCACGATGAAAGCGATGATATAGGTCAAAACCGCATTTTTAATCTCAAAAAACGCCAGCTTGTCCACCATCCAGCCATACGCAATGAGACCAATGCCGATACCCAGTACGTCCTTCGTCACATTGGTAATGCCCGAGCTCAGGCTCGACACACTGTCCAAGCCGCGTATGACCTGCCGCCCCATGCGCCATTCGAAGAATTTTTCGACAAAAAACAGCGTGATAAAAATGGGCATCGCGATATTTAAAACGTAACCGTAGGTTTCCATACTTGAGAATTATAAATTCTTGATTGCTAATTGCAGATCGTGCATTACAAAATAAGCAAAAAGGCGGGTATTTCGCAAGCGAATTTTCGCTAATTCGCATTTTCACCCCGGAAAAAGAGGAAAAAAAACAAAAAGCCGGTTTCCCGCATGGTGGGAAACCGGCTTTTTTCCAATATTTTTTATTAAAAATCAGGGCATAGCAACCTTTACATTCCATTGCTGCTGCAATGACTTCAGTTCCGATTTCAGTTCTTCCAGGCGTTCGTAGGCATCCTGCCCGGGTAGTTGATCTGCCCGACCGAGCATACTGCCCAGGTAGCCCATCTGCGAAATAAGCCCCGGCAGCATGTAGCGTCCTTCGGCGGTTTCGAGCGTGGCTTCAATCTGCTTGAGGGTCATCAGGTCTGCTTTTGCTTTTTCCGCCTCTTTTTTCTTACCCTCTTTCGCAGTTTTTTCCAGTTTTTGAATCTGATCTTTCACCGCCGCTTCGTATCGCTTCGCTTCGGAGATCATATCGCGCACCTGCAAGCTCAGCGCTTCCTGTCGTTTCAAATCCTGCTGCGTCACACCTTCCAGGCGCGGATCCATACGGATGAAGAAAGCCTGCGTGTGTGATTTACCATCCACGGTGAGACGAGCCTGATAACGCCCCGGCGCCGCCATTGGACCACCGCGACCGGAACGACGAGCATTGGCATCCCACGGACCCAGGTGCTCCATATCCCAAAGGATGCGATGCAGACCTGATTCGGTAGCCAAATTCAAACCAACAAAGCCACCATAAACAAACTCCGTTTGCATATTGCGCTGACCCGGCGTACTTTCCTGGCGCTCCTTACTGGTGAAGGCGTGAATGACTTGTCCTTCATTATTTAAAATTTCGAGATTGATTTCACTTGCCTTTGTCGGCAAATAGTAGTGCATCGTCACACCCGGCGTAGCGTATTCCACAAGATTACTGCGGTCGCGGAATCGCAGGCGATGCGCATCGCGCGGCTCAAAGAAAGCCACTTCGTCATCGGATTTCCATTGGTGCAATGGCGTGAGGTCATCAATGATCCAGAAGCCGCGCCCCATCGTAGAAAGCACCAAATCTTTTTGGTGCACCTTAATATCCGTAATCGGCGTGACCGGCAAATTCTGCTGGAACGGCAGCCAATTTTCACCATCATCCATCGACACAAACATGCCATATTCCGTGCCGGCGTAGAGCAAACCCTCGCGATCCGGGTCCTCGCGCACCACGCGCACCGGATAGTCATTTGGAATGCCTTTGGTAATGCGCTTCCAGGATTTGCCGTAGTTTTCTGTCTTGTAAATGTATGGTTTCCAGTCACCTAACTGATAGCGCAGCACAGCGATATATGCTTTCGCCGGATCGTGCGGAGAAGGCTCCACGGCATCCACCCGACCGCCCGGCGGCAGGTCGCCAGGAGTTACTTTCTCCCAACTTCCGCCGCCATTTTTGGTCACATGCACCGGACCGTCATTCGCACCAACCCATATTAAACCTTCTTTCATCTTCGATTCCTGAATGGCGTAAATGGTGCTGTAATACTCCTCGCCGGTAATGTCCCGCGTAATCGGTGAGCCGGAGATCACCTGTGTTTCGCCGGTGAAAGCAGTCAGATCCGGTGAGATGATCTCCCAGGTTTTACCATCATCGGTCGTTTTGTGTACATATTGCGAACAGTGATACACGACGTCCGGATTGTGCGGCGATACGTGAATGGGTGCCACCCGCTGAAAGCGGAATTTTAAATCCTTCGGATGATGGCTGTAAATGTTCATCGCACCTACGTGATATTGCATTTCCTGCCCGGTCTTTTTGTTGAAAACTCCGAAATTACCCTTGCAATTGGAATAAACAATATCCGGATTGCCGGGCTTCGGCACCGCCGGTCCGGTTTCGCAGCCACCGGTATTCATGATGTAAGCATTTGCACCCGCCTGCACGCCAAAGGGCGGCAAACTCGGTACAGATACGGTCGTGTAATTGTCCTGCTGCCCCGCGTAAAGCCAGTACGGGAACTGATCGTCCACTTCCACCTGGTACAATTCTGCCGTCGGTTGATTGAACTGCGAAGACCAGGTTTTGCCGCCATTCGTCGTTACATTCGCCCCGCCGTCATTGCATTCTACCATGATGAGCGTATCATTCGGATTGATCCAGATCTCGTGCGTATCGCCGTGGGGAACACTCTGGCGTTGCCAGTTCTTGCCGCCGTCGGTTGATTTCCAAAGGCTTGTCGAACTAACCCACAGCACGTCCGCATTCTTCGGGTTGGCGTCGATATTGCAATAGTAAAACGGCCGATCCAGCAAAGGCGCAAACGTACTCACCAGTTCAAAACTCGCGCCGCGATCATCCGAACGGAAAACGCCGCCTTCGCCCTGTGGCGCTTCGATCAATGCCCAGACTCGGTTGGGATTTGCCGGCGATACTGCCAGGTCGATTTTTCCGATCAAGCCGGTCGGTAAGCCATTTTCCAGTTTTTTCCAGGTATCGCCGCCGTCGGTCGATTTGTAAATACCGCCTTCCTTGCCACCGCTGATGATGGTCCAGGGCTTGCGTTCGCCGCGCCACGCGCCTGCGTAGAGGGTATTCGGATCGTCCGGCGCAAATTCTATATCAGAAATACCGATTGTATCCGTGATGTACAACACCTTTTCCCAGCTCTTGCCGCCGTCTTTTGTGCGGAAAACGCCACGCTCCGCATTCGGTGCGAAAGCATTGCCGATGGCAGCGACAAATACCACATCCGGATTGCTGGGGTGCACTTCCACCGCGCCGATCTGACCGGTTTTTTCCAAGCCAATAAATTGCCATTTCTTACCTGCATCGGTAGATTTATAGACGCCCTTTCCGGCAATCACATTGCTCCGCATCCCGTCAGAACCGGTACCTACGTAAATAATATTTGGATTGGAAGGCGCTACGTCAATGGAACCAATGGAAGGCGTAGCAAAGTAGCCATCCGAAATATTGTACCAGGAAACGCCGTAATCCGTTGTTTTCCAGACGCCGCCGCCCGTCGCGCCCATGTAAAATGTACCCGGCTGCTGCACCACGCCGTCCACCGTCGTAGCCCGGCCGCCGCGCACCGGACCAACGTGCCGGTATTTCATTTCTTTAAATACTTCGTCTTTGCTTTGCGCAAATGCAGGCGCGCTCCAGAAGGAAAAGCAAAGCGCCGCCAAAAGGATTGGAATGTATCTCATTATGTGTCTGAGTTTTAGATTATCAATATGTGATTAGACAAAATGAATATACAATTTTTTGCGGAGGCACAAATCGAAAGCCGAAAGAAGCTTTGAATTAACTGACTTTTTTGAAACTCGAATGACAATGTTCGCTGGTCTGCTGAAAAATTTACGTTCTCAATTGTCTATCTTTAGGCGTTTTGTAAAAAATAAAAAAGGTAAAACCCGATTGTCATGTTAGAAGTTTTTGAAACATTAGAAGACTGGTTAGCAACCGGAAAGCGCTTCGCCATCGCAAAAGTAATCGGCACCTGGGGTTCTTCGCCCCGCCCGGTGGGTTCGGTGCTGCTGGTCAGCGAAAACATGGAACTGGCAGGCTCGGTGAGCGGCGGCTGCGTGGAAAATGCGGTCGTAAAAGAAGCTATCAAAGTGCTGGAATCCGGTAAGCCGAAGCAGTTGCACTACGGTATTTCCGATGACGACGCCTGGGAGGTAGGGCTGATGTGCGGCGGCACGCTGGATGTGCTCGTCGAACCTTTTCCGAATGGAAATTTGCAAACAGAAATCATAACTGCTTTGCGCGCCAACACCGGCGGCGTTCTCCTCAGCAAACTCGACACAGATACCCCCGAACAACAATTTGTCTCCACCGACCAAATCAACAATGCCGAAGGCATTCCTACGGGACAATCAGCAATCAAAGCCTGGCGTGAACGCAAAAGCCGGATCATCGAAACCACCGACGGGCGCTGGTTCCTGCACGTGCTGCCCCGGAAAAACAAAATCCTGATCTTCGGTGCAGCGCACATCGCAGTGGAACTGGTGCGTCTGGCGCGAATGTTTGATTTTGAGTCGATTGTGATCGATCCGCGCAAAACGTTTGCCGAGCGGACGCAGTTCACCGAAGCGCCCGACCAATTGCTGATCGACTGGCCCGCCGAGGTGCTCCCGCAGTTTACGCTCGACCATTTTACCTACGCGGTGCTGCTCACGCACGATCCGAAGATCGACGATCAGGCGCTGGATATTTTATTACACTCGGAAATCGCCTATATCGGCGCGATCGGCAGTAAACGTACCAACGCCAAGCGCGAAACACGCCTGCGCGCCGCAGGTTATGACGATACCGCCATTGCCAGAATCCACGCGCCTATTGGCTTGAATATCGGCTCGAAGGGAGCGAAGGAAATCGC
>CAZFBU010000030.1:0-28411 GCA_964517175.1 uncultured Saprospiraceae bacterium | reverse complement strand
AATATTTGGTGCTGTCGGAAGCGGTGATGGAATACTGATTCAACGAATATAACTGATTCATAATGATTTACACCGATCAAAATCAGTTGCATCTACAAAAATCAATGTACTATATTGTCACTCTTTCATCGCATCATAAATCGCCTGGTGCACCCGCGGGCGGATGTTCAGGGTGTAAATTTTACGGCTGTCGCGACTCGGGTGTACGCGATTGCAAAAGAAAATGTAAATCAGATCTTGCTTCGGATCCACCCAGGTGAACGTGCCCGTGTAGCCGGAATGCCCGAAACTTTCCGGGCTGGCGCTCTTCGCAACAGAACTGCGGACGGGATCATATTCGATCAAAGGCTTGTCAAAACCGATGCCGCGATGCACACCTTCGTCGCAGTACGCGCAAGCGGTAAACTCATCCAGCACTTCCTGTTGGATGTAACGCTCGCCACCGTAGGTGCCGCCGTTGAGGTACATCTGCATGAGCTTCGCCAGATCGTTGGGGGTGCCAAACAAGCCTGCGTGCCCGGATACGCCACTCAGCATCGCTGCGCCTTCGTCGTGCACGCGCCCGTGCAGCAGCGCCCGCCGGAAGAAGGTATCGCGTTCGGTCGGAATAATGCGATCGTCCGGGTAGAATCGCCAGGGGTTGAACGTCAGGGTGTTTGCGCCAAGCGGTTCGTAAAAGTTTTGCTTGAGATAGGTTTCAAATTCCAGATCGGTGATACGCGGAATGATTTCCGGGTAGAGATAAAAATGCAAATCCGAATAGACGTAGCCTTGCTCCGGCTTGATCGGTGATTTTCGTATTGACTTGATAATCTGATTTTTATAGCGCCGATGCAGCCACATGTCGTCGGTGACCAGCACGTTGTAACGTCCGGAAGAATCCTGCTGGAAGGTACGCCATTTGTAGTTGCCGACATTATCGCTCGTGCCATCCCAGCGCTTGCGCCAGGGGTACTTCGCGCTGCCGCGCATGGTGCCGCGCCAGAACGGAATCCAGGCCATCAGCCCGGAAGTGTGGGTCAGCATTCTGCGAAAAGTGAAATCGGCTTTGTTGGAATTTTGAAACGGTGGATAATATTCGCCCAGCGTTTTGTCGATGTCGAATTTGCCTTCGCCGTACAGCTTCATCACCGCAGGCAGGCTGGCGGAAACCTTGGTGATCGACGCAAAATCGTAAACATCATCCTGCTTCACGGGAATCGCTTTAGCATAGGTATGAAAGCCAAAAGTTTCGTGATAAACGATCTTACCGCCCTTCGCCACCAGTACCTGCGCCCCCGGGTAAGCCATAGAATCCAAGCCTTGCCGCACGATCGAATCAATGCCCGTCCGCAGCTTTTGCGCATCAAAACCAACGGTTGCCGCCGGCGCGTAGCCCAGGCGTGTTTTTTCCGTCGTCAAGCCAAAACCGGATGTAAACGCAGCATTGAAATCCTGCTCCAGCGTCCCGCTCGCGCCGATGCCGCCAAACACGATCTGCGCCGCCAGTGACTGCGCCCAGTCGATCCGCTTCGGCGCTACGATCAGACCATCCGAATTTGCCAATTCCGGCAGGTATTCCAAAGCTCGCTTGCCGCCCAGAATGATGGAAACTGTTTTTCCGCTTTCGATGAAAGGCAGCATTGCCCGCTGGTAGGTGAGGAACGCAGGCGTCGCATCGGAAGATAAGTCATTGATTCCCAGTATAAAAAGATCATACTTCCCAAGTGCATCCTCTACCCAGGCAGCGACATCCTTGGCAAGGGCATTGCGCGGCAACTCCAGCGTGGTGACGGACGTGTATTTTTGCAGCGTTTGCTCGATTTCATCCGCATCGTACGCATCCATTTCGATTGGAAGGTAAGCAATGCGCAGTGTGTCGAGGCGCTTTAGCGGCAAAAGGTCGCGCTCGTTTTTGAGTAGTACCAGCGATTTTTCCGTTTGTTCGTATATTTTTACAAATTCATTATCAGCGCTTTGCGCAAAAGTTGACCATGTGAATAACAAAAAAAGCACGATAGGGATGCAAAATTTATTGATTGGCATAGCGATTTTAATTATTTTTCGATTCTGTCAAATTCAAAAAATAGAATAAGCATGTATTTCACACGGTCGAAAATAAGTAAAACTCTCGGAATTGCCATATGTCTGCTGGCGAACTTTAGCGCTGCGGCTCAGTTGGGATCGAAAAAATACGCAGCCCTGGGCGAACTAATGGAAAGCTCGCAGGTCTTTCAGCAAAGTTTTACCGGGCTGGTGCTTTTTGATCCGGAAACGGAAGAATTTCTCTACGAACGCTTCCCCGACAACCATTTTACGCCGGCGTCGAACACCAAAATCTTCACCTTCTACACGGCGCTAAAGGTATTGGGCGATTCGATTCCCGCATTGCGCTACGTGGTGACGGGCGATTCGCTCATCTTCTGGGGCACGGGCAATCCGCTTTTTTTACACCCTGATTTTGAGCAGGATACGACGGTTATGACGTTCCTGAAAAGCCGACCCGAAAAGCTCTTTTTCTCCGGGCACAACTTCCGGGACGAAGCCTATGGACCGGGTTGGTCGTGGGATGATTACAACTCGAGCTACCAGCCGGAGCGCTCGCCGTTTCCCATCTATGGCAATATGGCGCACTTCGAGCGCAAAAACGTTCGCGATGGCTTCAGCGCTTCGCCTGCTTATTTTAATGATAAAATCGTTTTCAATTCCAACCTGGATCTGCCCCGCCCTCGCCTGCAACGACGCTATGACGAAAATACCTTTGAATACAATCCGCGTGCGCTCACGGGGTTGCCTTTCAAGCAAAGCCTGTTCTTTCGGTATAGTCCGCAGTTGGTGGCCGATCTGCTGAGCGATACGCTGGGCAGAAAAGTCGGCGTTGCCGATCTCAACAAAGTCCGCCCCAGCGCAGCGCACACGATCAACATTTCGCTACCGGATACGCTTTACCGGCAACTGATGCAGGATAGCGACAATTTTATTGCGGAGCAATTACTGTTGGTCTGCTCGGAGAAACTTTTCGGTACGCAAAAAGCCGCCGACGCCATCGAATATGCTACCCGGCACCTCTTTCGGGACGCACCAGCTGCGTTGAAGTGGGTGGATGGCTCGGGACTGTCGCGCTACAACCTGTTCACGCCGCGTACGGTGGTCGGTGTTTTGCACAAAATATACCGGGAATTGCCAACGGAGAAGCGAAACCGCATTTTTGCGAATGGTGGCAAAACCGGAACGATTCAGGGGTGGTATAAGAACCGGGAGCCGTACGTATTTGCCAAAACGGGCACGCTGAGCAACGTGCACTGCCTGAGTGGCTTTGTAAAAACCAAAGATGGCAAAACCTTGATTTTCAGTTTTATGCACAATAATTACACTTCAAATTCCAGCACGATTAAACGCGAAATGGAGAAAATGCTGGTGTGGATAAAGGACAATAATTAGCACCAATTTAGCTATTCACCGGCGAAGGACACAGCAAGCCAAAGGCAAAATCTTCGAGGAGCTTTTTCACTTGCGAAAAGTCACCATTTTTTACCGTAATATCTGTGAGTCTCGGCAGGTGTTCGGCAAAATAGACGTGATCGTTTGCCATTTCGAGCATGGTGCTGGCCAGCGAGTGCGGGTAGGAAAAGTCGGGGTTGATTTCCCGGATGATGTTAGCGATTGTGCCCGACAGCGCTTTGTACGTCAGAAAAAAACCTTTTTTATTTTCCTTGTCAACGGCTTTGGTATGATATGCCTTGATGCCTTCGGAAATGACGATTCGGTGCAGCACTTCTTCATCTATAAACTCGACGGCTGCGTTGCGCCTGGCGGTATCCACAATCGTATCAATGGCAATGCGCAATTTTTGCTGAGGATCTTCGATGTTGTTGGTGTAAAATTCTACCCGAAAGCGCATCCATTCCCAATACCAGCAAAGCAGATAAACCAGGAGCAGGTGCTTATTTTCAAAATAGCGATAAATAGATGCTTCCGTAGATTCGATGCGTTCTGCCAGTTTCTTGAAGGTAAAATCCTCCAGTCCGATCTCGTCGATCAACAAAATGCTGTATTCGAGAATTTTACGTCCCAATTTTGTATCCTGAGGATCACGAAGATACAAGTTTTCGTTTAACTTAATTTGAATCGTAATCGCCATTTCTTTTAATTTACTATCGATTGCAAAAGTAAGACTTTTAACAATAAACACCTTGAAGCAATGATCTAATTTAGTGAAAATTCCGGGATTTCAGACAAACCAGGTGAGATTGTTTTCTGCTTTTGGCAGGTGCGATGGATAAAAAATCTTCTGATGAAGCCTGAAACAAAAGAGAGGCTATATATTTACATAATCTCTCCCGAAAAGCCTCAGTCACCATGCGATTTCGACCGAATAGAAGATTCAGCCGAAACGTTATTATGAAAATTGGATTAGTCTGCTTTTTTATTTGATAGTAAAACTATTTTTATACAAAAGTAAAACACGCGACCCTGTCGAATGTTCGCGAAACGGAGTAATTTCTGGCGTAAAAGATCAACGGCAGCGGGGCCCGATCAGGCAGCACGCTCCGGCTCTCCCATATATACGAGTTTGCTGCCGGCTTCCACTTCCAGTTGTTCCGGATCGTAAGGGATAGTGGACAGGTCGCCGCTGGGCGCTTTGATAAACAGAGGTACCTGGCTGGAAGCGCAGCCCATGCGCTTTACCAAAGCTGCGAAGTGCGCTTTATTTTCGAGTTCCAGTTCGTGAATTTCGGGGTAGTCCCGCGCCACTTCGTTGAGGTTCAGGAAATCATCGGTATAAGAAAAGATGCCCTGACGAGGCAGCGCCAGCTTGTCTTTTTTGAGTTCATCAGGAGTAATGAGCCGAAAAGTCCCCATTTCGCCAAACACATTGCGGTAGCGCTTCACGGCGTAGTTATTCACCTCGTGGTTCATAGTCATGGCAATCAGGTAGCCGATATCCACCAGTTCGATCTGATCGTTTAAATCATCAGTATAAATGTTGGAAGAAATCGCCTCTACGCCCAGCTTTCGGGCTTTTTGCAGGTTGCTCTCATTTGTATCTACCATGACGACGTGCCGGTTGCTATCGTGCAAATATTTAGCCAGAAGGCGGGCTGCCGCATTGGCGCCGATGAAAAGAATGCCGGTAGAAGATTCCTGGATAACGCCCAGCGCTCTGGCAAAAGCCCTCGCCGTTGTAGCATTGAGCAGCACCGTGCCCAGCACGATCATAAACACCAGCGGCGTGATATACTCTGCGCCCGGCACGCCATCTTTGGTAAGGGTAAGTCCGAAAAGAGAGGCAATACCAGCCGCCACGATGCCGCGAGGACCCACCCAGGAGATGAATATTTTTTCGCGAAAGCGCAGCTCTGAGTTGATGGTACTGGCAAATACTCCCGCCGGACGCAGTACGAGCGCAACGGTGCCAAAGAAAGCGTAGGTACGCCAGTCCCGGACAATGAGTTCCAGTTGCTGCATTTCAATATGCGCTGACAGCAAAATGAATAAAATAGAAATCAGCAGTACGCTCAGCGATTCTTTGAAGTGGAGAATTTCCTTGAACTGCGGAATGTCGAGGTTACCCAGCACCATACCCATCACCACCACCGACAGCAGCCCCGATTCGTGGGCTAGAATATCCGACAGCACAAAAATGCTCAGCACAAAAGCCAGGGTAAATACATTGAGTAAAAAGCGCGGAATCATGTCCACTTTTATCAGCCAGTAAAGCGTGTAAGCCCCAACCCCACCTAGCGCCAGCCCAATGAGAATAATCTGGAAAAAGGTAACAAAGGCATGTGATGTAAAGGCAGCGCCTCCGTCAGAAGTGCGAATGAACTCAAAAACCAGTACCGCTACGAGCGCTCCCAGCGGATCGATCAGAATGCCTTCCCATTTGAGCACGGTGGCTACGTTGCGATTGAGGGGCACATTTTGCAAAATAGGCGCGATGACCGTCGGTCCGGTAACGATAATCAGTGCAGCAATCTGGAAGGAAATCGGCCACGACAAGCCGGTGATGAAGTGCGCCGCCAGCCCCGCCCCGATGAAGGTAATCAGGGAGCCAACCGTGATGAGCTTAACGATAGCCGGTCCGACACCCTGTATTTCACGCCGCTTCAGCGTCAGTCCGCCTTCGAACAGAATAACGCCGATCGACAGAGACACAAAGTAGAACAGGTATTCGCCAGGAAAAAGCCCTCCGCCGTTTTGCTCATTGTATATTGGTTCCAGTAATTTATTTCCGCTGGGGGTCAGCAGCGTGGAAAGCGGGCCGACCAATAACCCGATAATAATCAGTGGCAAAATAGCTGGCACCCGAATGCGCCAGGCCAGCCATTGGGCCAGTATTCCCAGAATAATAATTCCTGCAAGTTGTATCATACTCTTTTCCTGTTCCGATATTAGAAATTTGCACCATCCGCCCAGAGAGGAGGCTAGTGCTACCAGTCCAAATTATTTGACCATTCAGCCTGCGCTGCCTGTGCGCTCATTACTGCCTGATTGACGGTCGATAACTTCAGGACTTGAGCCGCTATCGCTGAAAATAAATGGTATCCACCGAAAAAATCTCCCCGTAAAGAAACGATTTCTTTTTGACCAGAAAAAATAACAAAGGTTTTGGAAAAATTACGGTGCTGCTTCTATTTTCCGGGCATGGTCCCGAAAATGAATAACGTTGTCCTTTTGCGTTGCAGCGTTTTTAACGTTAAACAATACTTCAACAATGTTCAGGAATAATAGTTATCTTTGACATTCGGGTTTCCAACAAAAAAGTGGCGCTGATCTGAGGCGACATCACAAACGATCAATCATATAATGCTTTTTATCGCTGACATACAATACCCAATCAAAGATCCGGTAACCGTATTTGCCATTGTCTTGTTCGTGATTTTTCTGGCACCGCTGATCCTGCAAAGAATCAAAATACCAGGCATTATTGGCATTATTCTGGCTGGTACGGCGCTTGGTCCTACGGGATTTCACGTGCTGGAACGTAGCTTCGCCATTGAATTATTTGGTACGGTCGGTTTGCTGTACATCATGTTTCAGGCCGGACTGGAAGTGGACATGAATGATTTTCGGAAAACCCGCAATAAAAGCATGGTCTTCGGATTGCTTTCTTTCATTTTTCCGCAAGTATTTGGCACACTGGGCGGTGTTTATTTACTGGGATTGAGTTGGCCCGCTGCCATTCTGCTGGCCAGTATGTTTGCTTCCCATACATTGATTTCCTATCCGATCGTGAGCCGCCTGGATTTAACCAAAAACGAAGCCGTGACGATCGCCATTGGCGGCACGCTCATCGTCAACGTCCTGGCGCTGTTGGTACTCGCCATTATCGCCGGGGCGGCGGAGGGCGATTTGAACACCCAATTCTGGGTTAATTTTGGGATCTCGTTGAGTATTTTTGTCTTTGCCGTACTTTGGGTAGGGCCGCGCGTGGTGGGCTGGTTTTTTAAAAATGTGCAAAACGATGGCGTTTCGCAATACATTTTCGTTTTGTCTTTTGCATTTGCGGCATCTTTTGGCGCTCAGATTGCAGGCGTCGAATCCATCATCGGTGCATTTTTAGCTGGCTTGGCGGTTAATAATCTTATCTCTCCTACTTCCTCCCTGATGAACCGGATCGACTTCGTAGGGGCAGCGCTGTTCATACCTTTCTTTCTGATCAACGTCGGTATGCTCGCCGACCTGCGCATCCTGTTTGCCGGTCGGGAATCGCTCATCGCCGTGGGCATCATTACCGCACTGGCAGTCGGTTTGAAATGGATACCAGCCCGACTCACTGCTTATTTTTTCCGTTATCGACCGGAAGAAGGAAAACTCATCTTCGGACTAAGCGTGGCACAGGCCGCTTCTACCCTGGCGGCAGCACTGGTGGGCTATCGTCTGAATCTGGTGGACGATACGGTGCTAAATGGCATTATCATTATGATTTTGGTCACCTGTATTGTCAGTTCGCTGGTAACGGAATCCGCCGGTAAAAAGCTGGCAATATCGGAGGCGGAAAAAGCGCCGGAAAAGCCCGAAGTGGAAGACCGCATTCTCGTTCCCATTTCCAATCCCAAAACCATCATTCCACTCATTGACCTGGCGATCGCTGTAAAAGATCCCAAGTCGAAGAATGTCATTCATTCACTCTCCATTATTAATGATGATGACGCGGCTCAGGAACACATTGCCGCCACCCGGAAAAAGCTGGAAAAGGCCATCAAGCATGCTGCCGCCGCTGAGGTCAAGCTGGATACACTGATGCGGGTGGATCATCACACCGGCGAGGGTATCGCGCGGGTCGTCAAAGAACTAATGGCCAACCGCATCATCATCGGCTGGCATGGCAAGTACAATCCGAAGGATTATTTGTTTGGCACGGTGCTAGATTACCTACTGGCAAATGTACCTCAATTAATAATGGTCACTCGCTTATTACATCCGCTTAATGTTACCAAAAAAATTGTTGCCACCGTTCCAAATAATATAGAACTGGAACCAGGCTTTCGGGATACGGTGGATACACTCCGGATATTGACCACCCAAACCGGCAGCAACCTGCATTTTATCGGGCCGCAGTCGGCACTCGATGAAATAGACGCCATCCTGCAAAAAGCCAAACCGACCGTAGAAGCGGTGTATGAGCACTTTGAGGATTGGGACGACTTTCCGGTGCTGCGTTCCAAAGTAACCCCTGAGGATCTGTTCGTTACCATCAAGGCGCGGGAAGGTACGCTTCCTTTCGCTGGTTATATGAACCGGGTACCTCGCTATTTATCGAAATATTTCCAGGAAATCAGCTTCATTATTCTGTTCCCGGAGCAGAAAATCGAGTAGCATCTTCCGGTAAAAGCTATTGGTCATTTCCGGTAATCCAATGCCGGTGGGCGGTCTCCCAGCAATGCTTCGTACCGAAAGTCTTTGCCCCGGCGCTGGCGCAGTTCATCCCAGGCTTGCTGGATAAAATCAGGCGTCTGGAATAAATCCACCGCCGTACCAGCTATCGTTTTTGCCGCAACCATCATGCCCTTGTGGCCAATGCTCGTGCCACCGGCTGCCACGGCCTGCCAGCTGTGCGCCGAGGTGCCCGGCACCCAAGTAGCTGCGTACAAACCAATGGTGGGCGTCACCCAGGTAACGTCCGCTACATCCGTCGAAGCGGAGCCATCTCTTTGTTGCAAAGGTTGTATATTTTGCGTTGAATTCAAATCGGGAATGCGCCCCGAAAAGCTCCGCTGGATTTGTTCGGCAAAGGCGCGCTCTTCCTCGGTGTAGGTATGTCCGCCCACCTCGTGGAGGTTATCGTACATCACCTTTGCCAGTACTTCATTCGGCAGAATATTGTAAACGCCATTGGTCACCTCGTATTCCATGCGCGTCTCGGTACCGAGTGCTGCCCCTTCGGCGGCTTTCACAATACGCTGCCACATGGCTTTCACCTCCATCGGGTCGGGATGGCGCACATAGTAGTATGCTTCCGCAAATGCCGGCACGACATTCGGCGCTTCGCCGCCCCGCGTGATGACGTAGTGAATACGCGTCTTTTCGGTTACGTGCTCGCGCATGAGGTTAACCATATAATTCATCGCTTCCACGGCATCCAGCGCCGATCGTCCGCGTTCCGGTGCGCCCGCCGCGTGCGAAGCGCGTCCGTAAAACCGGAACTTACCGCTGATATTGGAAAGCGTACTACCGTAGGAAACACCGTTAGCATCGCCCGGATGCCAGTGCAATACCACATCGACATCCTCAAACAGACCAGCCCGCACCATATATACCTTGCCGCCACCGCCCTCCTCGGCAGGTGTGCCGTAAAAGCGCATAGTACCCGATTTTTCATTTGCAATCAGCCAGTCTTTCACCGCAATGGCTGCGGCTGCGCTTGCCGTACCGAACAAGTGGTGCCCGCAGGCGTGCCCCGCCATTTGCCCTTCGATAGGTTGGTGCTCCGGCACGGCTGCCTGCGCCAATCCCGGTAATGCATCAAATTCGCCCAGAATACCAATCACCGGCTCGCCACTGCCATAGCTGGCAACAAAAGCTGTGGGCATACCTGCCACATCTGCTTCGATTTGGAAGCCCGCGTTGCGGAGGGTTTGCTGCAGCAACCGGGAGCTATTCTCTTCCTGAAAACCGACTTCGGCGTATTCCCAGATTCGGTGGGCGATGGTGCTGTATTTGTCGTATTCGGCTTCCATCGATTGAAGCATTTCGTCTTTGGTTTGCTGTGCAAGCAACCCGGCAGCGCTGAAGCATACCGCCGTAAGTGTAATGGCTATTGACTTCATGGATTGTTTTTTTGCTAAAATAGGAAAAGTGAAGCATTAAACGCTGAATATAAGTCAATAACTTATTGCTAGCTTTCCGCAAAACTTCGTTCCTTGTGATAAGCTATGTCAATTCCTTTTTCTTCGATTTCGTCTCCCACACGAGCGCCTTTGGTCAGGAATGCACTCAGCTTAAAAATGATAAATGTACCAACGGTCGTAAAAACAATGGTAATCAGCGTAGCAGCTAACTGAGAGATCACTTGTCCAGGATTGCCATACCACCAGCCTGCCTCACCATTAATGGCAGGATTTGCAAAAATTCCGGTTGCGATCGCTCCCCATATACCTACTAGCCCATGTATCCCAAAAGCATCCAATGTATCATCATATTTTAATAACCCTTTGAGTTTTACCACCCCAAAATAACCTATCCCTCCGGAAACAGCACCTATGACCAGCGCCCCCGATACATCTACATACCCGGCTGCTGGTGTGATGCCTACCAATCCTGAAATAACCCCCGAAGATAACCCCAACAAGGAGGGTTTGTTTCGCGGCATCCATTCCAGCATCATCCATATCAGACCGCCGGCACAGGCGGACACATTCGACACCAAAAAGGCGTTTGCCGCAATACCGTCGGCAGCCAACTGGCTACCTGCATTGAAGCCAAACCAGCCAAACCAGAGCAATGCGGCGCCTAATACCGTGAGCTTCAGCGAAGAGGGTTCGTTGGTACCATTGTGATTTTTACGCTTACCCAGCAACATCGCCAGTACCAAACCGGCTACTCCTGCGTTTACGTGAATTACGGTTCCTCCCGCAAAATCCAATTCTCCAAAATCAAAAAACTCCCCACTTCCCCATATCCAATGTACCAATGGAGCATAAACAAAAATCACCCAAAGCGTAGCAAATATGATCCAGGTTGAGAATTTCATTCGTTCCACTACACTACCACTGATAATTGCCACAGCGATAGCCGCAAAAACCCCTTGAAAAGAAACATAAAGTAAAGTAGGTATGGTGCCCGTTACATCTGTAACACTGATCCCATTCAGAAAAGCGTATTTGAAAGAGCCAAAAAACAGAAGGCTTTCCTCGCTAAAAGCCATTGTGTACCCAAGTGCGATCCAGGCGATAGTTGCCACACACATAGATACGAAGCTCATGCCTACCGTGTTGATTACGTTTCGCTTGTTTGAAAGACCACCGTAAAAAAGTGCTAATCCTGCCGGTGTCATCAAAAATACCATTGCAGTAGCCACCAATACCCATGCAGTGTCTCCATAGTTGATCTCCATAATACCTGTTTTCTGTTTTTTCTAGTTAATGTAAATAAAAAAACGAAATTATGTTTTTAAGCAATAAAATCATGCTAGTTTTTTATACAAAGTCTTCTGTGCTATTTTATCCATTCGGGGCTTTCCTCCCTCAGGAGCGCCACGATCTGTTCGTGTCCTGCTTTTTTTGCATCATCCATTGGTGTGCCGCCCCAGCGATCTACCGGATTTTTATCAATACCGCGAGTCAGTAAGTATTTGACAACTTCTACTTTATTTTCAGCGGCAGCCAGGTGTAAGGCGGTTCGCCCATCATAATCAGCGCCTCCGAGGTCCATGCCCAAGGCCTCCAGGCGTTTTATCTCGTCGAGATCTCCATAACTGGCGGCATAAATGAGGTTGACGATCTGGTGCGTACGGGTTTCATATCTTCGCTTGCGCGGGTTAATTTTTTTCGTTTCCCGAATCAAGGAATCGTAATTGTGGAAACTGAATTTTTCAATCATGCGTTCGCAAAATTCTACGCCACGTGTGGAGTTGCCATGCTTATCGAGCCGCGGCGACCAGATGCTAATGCCCATCAGATTCGGAATAACGATGAATAATGCCCCCGAAACACCACTCTTGGCAGGAACGCCAATTTTGAAGGCGAACTCGCCGGAAAAATCGTACATACCGCAACTGAGCATCAACGAAAGACAGTCTTGCACCACCTGTTCGTCGAATATTTTTTCACCGGTCATTGGGTTGATTCCTGCGTTGGCTAAGGTAGCAGCCGCAATAGATAAATGATGGGAACAGGATTCGATAGAGCAGCATTGGAAGTAAAACTCCAGTGTTTCAGTCAGGTTTACCTTTTCCGGAAAAGCATTTTTCTCCCGCATAAAGTATGCCAACGCAAAGTTGCGATCTGCCGTTTGTCGCTCAGAAAGATAAACCGCATTGTTAAAAGATACATTTTTGTGAGCACAGAGGTGCCGCCATGTATTAAAAACATAATCGAAGCGATCCGCAATATTCATTTTATTTTTGATCAAAGAACAGCACATGATAGCCCCGGAGTTGATTAATGGATTGTGAGGCAACCCACTGTCATTGAGCGATAATTCATTGAACGACCGACCGCTTGGCTCCCGCCCCACGTGGCTGTGAACAATATCTTCTCCGTGTTCTTGCAATGCGATGCAATAATTAATCGGCTTGCAGGTAGATTGCAACCCAAAACTGGTGTAGGCATCACCCAAAGAAAACCGCTGACCATCAATGGTGCAGATGGAAACGGCAAATTGCTCCGGATTGACGCGCGCGAGCTGCGGAATGTAATCCGCTACCTGCCCGCTCGTATTATGAGCAGTCGCATTGTAAATGGCTTCAATTTCATTACAAAATTCCTCAAAGTCTGGTATGATCAAATTCTTCGTCATCGCATTTTTCACCAATACATTATGCCGTACAATATGCTCTATCTCTTGCGGCGACAACATATTGTACAAATCGCTGTTCTGGTACAAAAACTCAAGATCAGCCAGTGCATTTTGCAGGCGCAAATCATCTCGCAGGATACCCTCGCGTTGCAGAAAGTTAAAAAATCTATCTGCAGAAACCAAACCTCTGCCTTCTTTATCCAGTATTTTGAATAACGGACCGACGTTGAGTGCGACGTTCGGATCGTACATTTCGGGCAAGGAGTGTGATTCTTCCATCATAAATGTTTTAAAAAAATAAGTAATGGAACAGATTTTATCTTCTATTTGACCCAGGACTGACGGCACACGGCTACTATTTGTGCAATAAAACTCAGCAACTCATAATACAAGCATTCGGTACACCCAAGAGTGCACCGAACACCATTAAAATCATGCCGTTTCAAATTGGGCTTCATTTACCGTTTTAATAATTCGGGATGCCACCAGGTAGGGATCAGCGTTGGAAGCCGGGCGACGATCTTCGAGGTAGCCTTTCCAATCATTTTGTGGCACAGATATTGGAATGCGAATAGATGCGCCGCGATCACTAACGCCGTAGCTGAATTGATCGATACTTTGCGTTTCATGCAAGCCGGTCAGGCGTTCGTTATTATTAGAACCATACACGCCGATATGGTCATGATGCACATGTCGAAATGCTTCACAAATATTTTTCATCAATTCTTCGCCGCCGATTTCCCGCATCACGTCATTTGAAAAATTGGTGTGCATACCGGAGCCATTCCAATCGCCTTTGATGGGTTTCGGATGCAATTCAAGACGTACATTGTATTTTTCGGTGATTCGATACAACAAATAACGCGACAACCACAGATCATCGGAGGCACGTTTGGCGCCTTTCGCGAAAAGCTGATACTCCCACTGTCCCAGCATGACTTCGGCGTTGATACCGGTAACGCTCAGACCTCCTTCCAGGCACTGGTCGAGGTGCTCCTCAACGATGTCGCGTCCGGAAACATTTGGATAACCTACCGAGCAGTAATATTTACCTTGTGGTTCCGGATAGCCATTGGATGGAAAACCCAGCGGCACCGTGCCTTGCATCAAAACGTACTCTTGCTCAAAACCAAACCAAAAACGCTCGTCGTCTTCAAATTTCGCCCGGTTATTGCTTGCATGCGGTGTGCCATCAGGATTTAGCACTTCCGATAATACAAGGTAGGCATTTTTACGTGCCGGGTCGGCAATCATGCGCACCGGCTGCAGCAAACAATCAGAGGAATGCCCTTCTGCCTGGCGGGTAGAGCTCCCATCAAATGACCAAATTGGTAAGCTGGCTATTGAGCCATCAAATTCCGATTCTTTAAGGATTTTGGTTTTGCTTCGCAAATTGGGCTCCGGCGCATAACCGTCCAGCCAGATGTATTCAAACTTTACTGAATCCATTGTTTTATGAGTTTTAAAATGATGAAATATAGGCTCTGTGTAGTTCGATAGAATTTTCTGCAACCTGTTTTTGAAAGTTAAAAAAAACATAAAGTTCTTTAAGTCAAATACTTCCAAATTGGTATAATAATTCTTGCCGAAAATTCTTATCCATTACCATTCGATACAAACAATAGTGCTACTGATTATTGCTAATCGACAAGTGACGACAAAGACATTCTTGCCCAAACTCTTGAAATCTTATGAAACGACTTTACTGTAACAAAGCCACAGATATAACCACACTTCTCAGAAAAGGCAGAAAAACAAATGAACCAAGAAGAATGACTCCTTATGTTCTTTTACAAGATTCTATCATTATTAGCCTCAGGACAATCGGTCTGCGGGGAACAAATCCTAATTGAATGATGATTTTAATTATACAAAGAGAGTCACTATTCAACTTTACCAAATCAAAGATAAAACTATTATTCTTTTTGGAGTGAATTTTTAGAAAAAAAGGTATTAAACTTTACAATTTCTTAACACTATTTGATGTGTAAATTTTATTTGTATAAACATATAAATACTGCCATAACGAAAAAGCGCGCGCTCCACTGCGGGAACGCGCGCTGATTTTCTTTGTTTACGTGCGTTTACGATGCCGGTTCCAGAATGGCACCTTTCACTGTTTTCACGACGCGGGAAGCCACGCGGTACGGGTCGGCATTGGATGCCGGTCGGCGGTCTTCCAGATAACCTTTCCAGCCATTCTGTGGTACGGAAATCGGGATGCGAATGGATGCGCCCCGGTCGCTCACGCCGTAGCTGAATTTATCGATACTTTGCGTTTCGTGTTGTCCGGTCAGGCGTTCGTTGTTGCCGGAGCCATACTCACCGATGTGGTCATGGTGTACATGCTTGAATGCTTCGCAAACGTTTTTCATTAGCTCTTCGCCGCCAATTTCGCGCATGACGCGGTTGGAAAAGTTGGTGTGCATACCCGAACCATTCCAGTCGCCTTTCACCGGTTTCGGATGCAGTTCTACTTCCACGCCGTACTTTTCGGAAACGCGGTACAACAGATAGCGGGATAACCACAGGTCATCCGCTGCGCGCTTGGCACCTTTGCCAAACAACTGATACTCCCACTGCCCCAGCATTACTTCGGCGTTGATGCCAGTCACGCTCAGTCCAGCTTCCAGGCACATATCGAGGTGTTCCTCCACGATATCCCGACCGGAGACCTTGCCATGACCAACGGAGCAGTAGTACTTGCCCTGCGGTTCCGGGTAGCCGTTTGGTGGAAAGCCGAGCGGTGTTTCACCATCCATGAAGACGTATTCCTGCTCGAAACCGAACCAGAATTCTTCGTCGTCTTCAAATTTCGCCCGCATATTACTCTTGTGCGGCGTTTCATCGGGGTTCAATACTTCGGTCATTACCAGATACGCATTCTTGCGCGCCGGATCCTTTACCATCCGAACCGGACGCAGCAGGCAATCGGATGCGTGCCCTTCCGCCTGGCGGGTAGAGCTGCCGTCAAATGACCAGATCGGCAGGCTTTCCAGCGTACCATCGAAATCTTTTGCCGGTAAAATCTTGGTTTTACTTCGTAAATTTGATTCGGGTTCGTAACCGTCCAACCAAATGTACTCAAACTTCAAGAAGTCCATGAATTATTAATGTTTTGATTAAATGTATTTATGTAAAATGATTAAAAAAATCTAAATATACCGTTGATTATCTTACTAAAAAGAAATGCTTTGTAAGGAAAAGACAGAAATTGGCTTGCAGAACCAAACGGAATCACATGAAGTAGGAACTACTTGAGAATAGAAATTGGAAAGAATTGCGTAAGGTTAAAATATCTTGTTGTTTCGGATACATTTTTTTGTGTGTCCTGTCGTAGATGTTTACACTATACTAACCCGTTCATCCAAAACTTGTTCAATTCATGCATATTTTTTTTGAAATTATTCCATTCCATGCCTTTAACGAAAGCTTAACAGCGTTGCATTTGTAAATGTGCTATATTTTTAGTCTTTTCGTTGTATCAAAAAATAACAACACAGATATGAAGCTCCCTTTCAAGACTTTGCTTACGGCTGTTTTCGCCATTCTCGCTTTCCATGGCTGCGTCTCCGCTCAGGAGGAGCCGAAAAATCCGGTACCGGAGCCGGCAAAAATGATGGGTGATATTGCGATTTACGACGAGTTCAGCAAGATGGAGCCAATATTCCAGCAGCAAACCGATACCACTTACGTCATCAATTTCTGGGCAACGTGGTGCGCGCCCTGCGTGAAGGAATTGCCTTATTTTGAAAAATTGCACGAAACGCTCAAGGGCGAAAAAGTGAAGGTGATTCTGGTGAGCCTGGATTTTCCGCGCCAGTTGGAGAGCAAGCTCGTGCCTTTTGTTGAAAAACACCGATTGAAATCGGAAATAGTGGTGCTGACCGACGGTACCGCCAACGAATGGATCGACAAGGTAAGCCCGCAGTGGAGCGGCGCTATACCGGTCACGGTGGTCTATAATGCACAAAAGCGTCATTTCTACGGCGAGGAGTTCGCCAGCTACGAAGATCTGGAAAAGCTGGTACGAGCATTTCTATAATGGATTGAATGTAACCCATTGATAAATTTAAAATCAAAAAACGTATTTCTATGAAAAAGTTATTTCTATTGACCGGACTATTAATTGTTGCGCTCGGTATCTGGATCGCTGCCGCCAGCGTGGATACTCAGGCAACAACTGCGGAAACAGCAGAACCTGTGGCGGAAGTAAATGGTTTGGAGGTAGGTGATAAAGCGCCAGGCTTCCAACTGAAAAATGTGGACGGCACGATGGTTTCTCCGGAAGATGAAGCGTACAAAGATGTGAAAGGCTATACCATAATTTTTACCTGCAATACCTGCCCCTGGGCAGTCGGCTACGAAGACCGCATCATTGAGCTGCACAACAAACTGGCGTCTAAAGGTTATCCGGTGATTGCCATCCAGCCGAATGACCCGGCGGCGCAGCCCGGCGACAGCTTCGCAGCCATGCAACAACGCGCGAAAGAAAAGGGCTTTACCTTTCCATATCTGATGGATGAGGGTCAGAAAATTCATACACAATATGGTGCAACGAAGACGCCTGAAGTGTATTTATTGGATAAGGACATGACGCTGATCTATACCGGTGCGATCGATGATAATGCCCGCGACGCAAGTGCCGTGACGGTAAACTACGTGGAAAGCGCGATCGCTAACCACGAAGCTGGCAAGCCTGCTGATCCGGCAATGGTCAAAGCAATCGGCTGCACGATTAAGTATGTGAAGTAAGGGTTGAAAACCTTGTGAAAAATGAAAAAGCGCCGGGCTTCGGAAGTCCGGCGCTTTGCGTTTGAATATATCTCAATCAATTATTTCTACACGGTTTCCGGATCGTCGTCATCTGCCCCGCCAGCATTGGCTTCCGGCGTATCATCTTGTCTGCGCCAGCCCTGACGCAACCATTGAATCACCGCTCCAATTGCAATGGCGGTCAGCACGAATGTGATCAATTGCCCCGGAAAAGCCATCATGCCCACCAGTTTCAGCACTACAAAACCAGCCACAGCAACGGCCATCGTCACAATGGTATTCCATTCCCGATGGAGGTATTGCTTCAATTCATAGGCTGCAACGACGGCGGTCAGCGAGTGTGCCACGGTCAGCGCGATGGCATAACCGCTGAGCATAATGAAGCCAATCGGAATGCCAATCACGGTTACGAAAGCCAAAATAGCAGCAAACGGCGTAGCGACCAGGAAGAGCGAACCAACGCCCAGGTAATTGCCGAAGTGCGCTTTTATATTACCCGTATTCTTTTCAAAAAATGGCGCAAAAAAGCTAACCATCAGCACGATCATCAAAGCAGCAGCAGCCACCCGGAAGATTGCCAGCCCGAGCAGGCCCTTCCGCACGAAGTTTTTATCCAGCCTGGTTTTGAAAGACAAATGCTCATCGTAGGTCGCGCTTGCACCTTCTTTCAGATACTTCGACAAATCCATTTCACCCGCCTTGCTCCAGTAGGTTACATCGCTGTGAAAGCTCGCATTTTTAAGAATCGTCAAATCTTCAGCAGCCAGAACCGCACTGCCACGAACAATGCCATTGAAGTCCACATTCCGGGCTTTGATTTCCAGGGTTTGCATGGCTTCTCCGTCAAATTCTACATCGCCGGCAAAAATTTGCATATCGCCAAGCGCCTTACCGGCAAATTTAATCGAGCCGCCAAACATTTTCACGTCGCCGTGAATAACCGCAGTGGATGCTACGGACAACTCACCGCCAAAAACGATCAAATCGCCGCGAATTTCGCCAAACACCCAAACTTCGCCACCGGCCACGCGCACGTCGCCGGATACCTCACTTCGGATGTGAATTTCGCCACCGCTCACCAGCACATCATCGCCAATGGGCGCTTCAATCCACAGTTCGCCACCGGCAGCTATTACATCTCCATTTACCGGCGCTTTGATGTAAAGCTCACCCGTACCGACGTACAGATTCCCTTCCATTGCCTCCGAAATAATAACTTTGTCACCCGCGCGGGTTTCGGATGCCGCTACCGGCAACAGCCCGGCTAACAGGGTGAGAAATCCGAATATAAATATTGACTTTTTCATAATTGCTTCATTTGCATTTGATTTTCAATGTCGATATGCCAAAAATAACTGTGACTACACGGAAATGCACATTAATTCGCCAAATGCGGGTATTTTCTAGATAAAATGAGACCCGTTTCAAAAAATTGCGGCTGCATATCTTTCCAACAACTGCACGTAGTGCTTTGCAATCTGCTCGCCTTCGTCGTCAAACTTGCCATTCGGCTGGGCTTTCAGGCAGGCGACCTTCAGGCGTACGTTCGCGCGGTAAAGCTTGTAATAGCGATAAATTTGCCAATCTTCTTCCCGCTCGATACAAGGCATCTTCGCAAGGTAATGCTCCAGGAAATGCCGCTCCAGCTTCGGCTGTTCAAAATAATCCAAATCGAGGCACAAAAAGGCGAGTTCGTCCACCATATCCACCCGGCGAAAAGCTTCATTGAATTCGATGCAATCGAAAATCACCGGCTCGTCGAGCAGAAAAATATTGCCGGAATGCAGATCGCCGTGCCCATCCACCACGAAGCCCTGCTCGCTGCGCTCGCGGATGCGCTGCTCGTGCGCGTGCAAAAAAGCTTCCACCCGCTCGACCAATTGCGCCAGAAACGCACCCGTTGCATCATCCCATTGCTCCGCGATAAAGTCCTGAACCTTCAGCAAATCTGCAAAGTCTTCGTATAGCTTTTCTACACGCAGCGGCGCTTCGATCTTTTCTGTTGTTGCGTGAAAATCAGCGAGTTGATCAGCGAGTTGTTCCATTTGCCGGAGCGTTACTTCATTTTTTTCGAGCAATTTATCCATTTGCCGACTCGTATCCAACTGCTTCATTTTCAAGGCGTAGTTGATGGTTTCACCCTGTACTTCACCGCCAATCTGTACTTTGTCTTCATTCGCCCAGACCGGCAGCACCTCCAGGTAAACATCCGTTGTCAGCCGCCGATTGAGTTGTAATTCCTGTTCTGTGTAATATTTCCTCTTTTCCAGCGTCGAAAAATCGAGAAACGAGTACCGAATCGGTTTTTTCAGTTTGTACGCAAAGTGGTCGGTCAACAGCACCCAGGAAGCATGGGTTTCAATGCATCGGACGTGATCGGGTTTTCCGGGAAAATGGCGCTGCTCGATCAGCAGTTTTAGCTGTGCTTCGGTCATGCGTGTTCGTTTAAGTAAGTTACGGCGCGCCCGACCATTTCCGCGATCTCCAGTTCGTCCGATCTCAAAATCAAATGCGGCGATACCAATGGTTCGTACTGTTCTTTTATTTTCAGATATACCTCAAAATCTGCTTCGGAATAGGCTCGCTTTTCGCGGACGCGCGCTTCGATCACTTTCTCAGCAGCTTTTATTTCTATCCAAAAGACCGGTGCTTCCAGGCGCTTTGCCATTTCTTCGAAATCTGCCCGCAGCGAGCGCTGGTAGAATGTTCCATCCACGATCACGCTGCACCTGGTTTGCAATTCCGCTTCCGTTTGCCGGAATAATTCCCGGTAAATTCCGGCTTTGGTTGCTTCGTCGTATTGCCCTCGTTTGCCCATTGCATCCCGGATCATGTCTGTATTCAAATGCCTGACCTCCAGCTTCTCCGCCAATGCCTGCGCAAAAGTCGTTTTTCCCGTGCCCGGCAAACCGGTAATCATGATTAACTCCATTCCCATGTTCTGTTTTCAGCGTACGACCAGCACCGGCGTGCTCACACATTCTTCCACCAGCCGCTCGGTCACGCTGCCGTAGAAAAACTTCTCAATGGCCGAACGTCCCTGCGCACCAATGATGACCAAGTCTGCATCGTGACTGGCAATGTAATCGCCGATGCGCACCGAAATATTGATGTAATCATCTTCCAGGAAAGTCATGTGCAAATCATCGGCAGCAATTCCCTCCCGATCCAGCATTTTTTTGTAGGCAATCTGCGCTGCCTCTACCAGCATCGCCCGGAAGCCGGAGGTAGGTGCGGTATTGATGTAGTATTTTTCCGGCGGCGCTTCCACAACATGAAGGCCGTGCACCTTCGCATCCGGCAAGCGTTGGCTCAACCCGATGGCAAATTTCAGCGCCCGGGCGGAGTTGTCAGAAAAGTCGATTGGTACGAGGATGTTATCCGGCATTTCTACTTTTTCTGTCACGAAAAGGATATTGCACCTGGCTTTGCGCGCTACCCGTCGGGGTAAAATACCGCTGCCTTCGCTCTGGCGCTTGTGCCCAACCACCAGCAGATCAATATCTTTCACATCAATCCAATGGAGCATTTTGTCGTAGGGTTTGCCCTCAATCACTTCGATATCAATGGACACACTTTTGAGATCGCGCAGATGCTCTTCCACCTCAAATCCGATCTTTTCCCGCACTTTTTCATCCACCGGATACTCATCGGAAAACAGCTTATGGAACTCCACATCGGCGTTTTTCGGCGTCGTAAAGTCTGGCATGATATGCACGAAGTAAATTTTTTCTGCGCCCCACACGCTGTGTTGGGCTGCAATGTAACGCAACAGGATTTTATCCATTTTGGACAGATCCAGCGCCACCAGTATTCTCTTAAATGTATTGGCCATAGCTCAGTTGTTTTCAACATAAAAAGCGCATAACGATGATGGGTTATGCGCCAAAACTCCTATTCTAACTTCGTTATTTTTTCACGTCTATATTGTCAATAGTTCGCATAACTGATCTCGCGTAGTTGCGATGGCCGAAATACCGTTTTTCCGCAATTCAGCGGCGGCCACCCGGCTGCGCAAGCCGTAAGTACTATACAAAACAATGGGCGTATCCCAATTCCTGATCGTCTCCATTTGCTGCGTTATCTCATCGTAAGGAATGTGGATCGCACCCGGAATATGAAATCCCGCGTATTCTACCTGCGTACGCACATCCACTATTTTGGCGCCCTGCTGCAACCAAAAACCAATGTTATTTGCCTCTCGCTTAAACATACTCTTTCTTTTTCTTTTTGGCAAATTTTCTTCACTGCACTTTCACTCTTCGGTGGGTACGTTCTTCTTCTTCCGGCACATCCACGAACGTCAGTTTTAAAATGCCGTTTTGGTACGCTGCTTCGATATTTTCCTTTGCTACATTTTCTGCTAGGCGGAAGCATCGCTCAAAAGACTTGAAATTGAACTCTTCCAAAATGTATTTGGAGCGATCAACGTGCTCAGACTTGCTCTTTTCGCCGCGCACGGTCAGTACGCCGTCTTTTACCAGCACTTCCAGTTCGTCTTTGGTGAAGCCCGGCACTGCCAGCTCCATCTCAAAAATTTTCTCATCCTTGCGGATAATATTCACCGGTGGCATCGCTTCGTCATCTTTGTATTTAATGTCAAACGCACTTCGACCCAGAAAGTGATCGGGGTCTATGAGGCGAGCGTAATTTTCGCCCATGCGTTCAAAAGCGTGATTGCGAATTTTGGGACGGAACATGGCTTTATTTTTTTAGGTTCTCAAATTTTATCATTCACCTTCAATCTAAAGCTTATTCCTGATGCTTCAAATGCAGTTCGTCACTTAACGCAATGACTTTTGTCAATGCAACAATATTTCTACGAACGGATTTATACCAATTCGGAAGTGAGAAGTCGGAAGTCGGAAATCATAAGTATTTGTAAATCAAAACTCAAAACACTCTTTAATACGTCGTTATCAATTGAAATTGGTATTACACCGCCTGACTAAAGAGCTGCCCTGCCGACTGCCGTCGCCAGTAATGTGCATCAAGCGCCATGCAGATATTTCGAACGAAAGGCTTGCCCTTCTCCGTGATCTTTAATTCAAACGGAAAGCGTTCTACCAAACCGTCGGCATCTAATTCTTCCAGGCGCTCCAGCCCCGCGAAGAACGCATCGCACTGATCTTCAACGCGGTGCCGGGATGTTGTATTTATCGAGCAATTCAAAATTCATACGTCTGATTTTAAGCCTTCGCGGCAAAAATAGCGCTCGTGCCGCCCAGTGCAAATGACCAATATCACCTTCAAAATTGACGAAAGTCAGGAACTTGAATTACCAAAAAATTATTTATGTTTGGTTGCAGAAAGCGCAAATCATGAACCCTGTTTCCGATATCACCATCCGCAATGATATTCGCCACGGCGACCTCGGCAGTCTGATCTATCTGCATGGCACGTTGTACCAAACAATTCAGGAATTTGATCTGACGTTTGAAACCTATGTCGCGGAAATTTTACTACCTTTTTTCAAGCATCATTCCGAGCGCGAGCGAATCTGGATCGTCGAGCAAAACGGCGCGGTGAAAGGCTCCATCGCCATCATCACTTTTTCGGAAACGGAAGCGCAATTGCGCTGGTTCCTGCTCCACCCCGACCTGCGCGGGCAAGGCATCGGCAAGCGCCTGGTGCAGGAGGCAGTGGCTTTCGCTAAAAATGCCGGTTACGAATGCTGCCACCTCTGGACGACCGGCGACCTCAAAGCAGCCGGGCATTTGTATCAGTCTGCAGGCTTCCGGCGGGTGCAATCGACGCCCAGGGTGATGTGGGGCGCTCAGGTTACGGAGGAGAAGTATTTTGTGGAATTTTGATATATTCGTCCGGGAAATAGAGGGGATGAAAGAGAAACAAGGAATATCACAATTAACAATTTCACAATGAACAATAATTGATTCATGGCTTTAATCAAAAGTGTGCGTGGTTTTACGCCGCAATACGGCAAGAATTGCTATTTCGCAGAAAATGCAACGCTCATCGGCGACCTGATTATGGGTGATGATTGCAGCGTATGGTTTCAGGCGGTGGTGCGCGGCGACGTGAACAGCATTCGCATGGGCAACAAAGTCAACATCCAGGATGGAGCGGTCATCCACGGCACATACGAGCGCGCGGCAACCCACATCGGCAATAACGTCTCTATCGGGCATCGCGCCATTGTGCATGGCTGCACCTTGCACGACCATGTGCTGATCGGCATGGGCGCCATTGTAATGGATCAGGCGGTAGTCGAAAGTAATGTCTTGATCGCTGCCGGAGCGGTTGTATTGCAAAATACAATTTGCGAATCCGGACATATCTATGCCGGCGTGCCCGCCAGAAAGGTCAAATCGCTGAGCACCGAGCAGTTTCAGGATTCTATCGAGCGCATCTCGAATGCCTATGTGAAATATGCGGGCTGGTTTAAGGAAGGTTGAAGAGTGGAAAAGTTGAAGGGAAGCGTCTTATCAACCTTTCACCCTTTCCGCCAAAGGCGGATAAATCAACCTATCAACCTAATTCTTCCGGCTCAGATACACGCCGCTCAGGATCAGCGCCATGCCCGCGAAGTGATACCAGCCAATCGCTTCGCCATCCACGATGCCCCAAAATACCGACACAATCGGCATGATATACGCCACCATCGAGGCAAAAACCGGGCTTGTCCATTTGATGAGTTGAAAGAAAATGATGCTTGCCATCACCGTACCAACGAGCGCCAGCAGGCTCACATAGCCCAGCCCCCACCAGCCGTACGGATGCGTGGTGAGAATTTCTGTAAAATTGGTTGCCGCCAGAATAATGATAATCGAGGGGATACCCACCGAAGCAAAGGAAACCGTGCTGATAACCATCGAACTGACATCGCGAAAAACATTGCCGACAATATTTGAATTTGTACCGTAGCAAACCGCTGCCAGCACAATCAGCAGGGCGTAGCCAACATCGCCCGACAAGCCGAAATCACTGCTGAACAAAATGAGCATCGCCGCACCGACCAAGCCCAAAACGACACCGGTTACTTTCGCCCACACCAGCTTCGCCCGAAAAATTATGATGCCAATGAGCAGCGTAAATAAAGGTACCAATGAATTCAGAATACCCGCCACCGAACTGCTGATGCGCTGCTGCCCGAAGGCAAACAAAAACGCCGGAATACCGCTGCCGAATAAGCCTACCATCACAAAAAAATGAAAGCGCGACCAGTCAATTTTTCGCCACTGCTGAATAACCAATGGTACGAATGCCACCCCGGAAATCGCCAGTCGCAGCAATGCCACCTGCTCCGATGGATAAATTTCTACGCTCTTTTTAATAAGTACGAATGAGCTGCCCCAGATAAAACTCAGAAATGTCAGGATCAGAAAACTGCGCATGCGGTCGGAAATGTCCAGCTTTTGCCGAAAGGCAGATTTTGTCGAAGTATTCATCGGCGATGGTTTCAAATAAGGTGTTAGAACACCCGGCAGCACCGAAAAGTTTTTCGTGCAGTGACGCGCTCCGGCATTCGCTCACGTTATTTTTCTACCTTTAGATTTGTAAACGAATCATCCAAAAAATACCCGAAATACTTACCTTTGCGCTGTTAAGTTAGGTGGACAATAAACTTTAGCATAACTTATGCAGAAACTGGAATAACATGTTTGGTATTCGCCATTTCGGCAGCAAAAAGCAAGCAAGCATAAATATCTTCAACTTTAAGATAGGGATAGTCCTCCAGAATTTCTTCCTGGGTCATACCGACAGCGAGAAGCTCCAATAATTGAGCGACAGTAAAGCGCATATTGCGAATGGTCGGTTTGCCCTGACATACCTCGGAATTCAGCGTTATACGTTCGAAGGCATTTCCCATAGCTGGATCAATTTTTACAAAATCAACGATTTTTTATCAGTTTTCGTTTCACAATTCCAATTCTACATAATACGCATCAAAGCCATCGCGCTTGATGGTGAAGCCCTGCTTCTCGAAGAGATGGATCATGCCCTTATTGGTGGAAAGCACGGAGGCATATATTTTTCGGATGCCCTTATCGCGGGCGATCTCGATAATAAAATCCGTAAGAATAGTGCCCAAACCCTGCTTCTGCCAGGGGTCAGCGATGAGAATGGCGTACTCCGCGCCTTCATTCCAGGCATCAGCAATGATGCGCACCACGCCGATCATCTGCTCCTTGCCCTCTTTTTCGATGAGAACGATAATGGCAATCTCGCGATCGTAATCATTTTGCGTGTAGCGCGCGAGAAACTCATGCGTCACCTGCGGCACATAGCCGAAAAAGCGATAGTAGAGCGATTCTTTCGAGAGATATTTGAACATGCCGCGCACCAGTGGCTCGTCCTCGGGGCGGATGGGGCGCAGCGTTGCCGGGGCGCCGTCGCGCAGCTTGACTTCCTTGGTGTATTTGCCTGGGTAAGGCGAAATGATGAGATGATGAAAATCGGGACGCTTCCGCGGCTTCACACCGGGGTCGAGCACGATATGCGCATCGACGATGATGTTGCCGTCTTCGCCTGCCATGAGCGGGTTGATATCGATCTCCGCAACCTCGGGAAAATCCATCAGCAGATAGGAAAACTTGCACAGCGTAAATGCCAGATCTTCCAGATCGACGCCCTGCTGACCGCGGTAGCCCTCCAGCAATGGGTAGATGCGCGTTTCGGCAATGACCTGCTGCGCCAGCGCCATATTGAGCGGCGGCAGCCCAAGCTGCGTATCCCGGAACACTTCCACTGCAATACCGCCCTGCCCGAAGGCGATTACCGGACCAAAGATCGGGTCTTTCTTAGCGCCGATGAAGAGTTCGAAGGGCTTATCGATCATTTTCTCGACGAGAATGCCTTCGACCTGCGCGTCGGGCTGATATTTTTCGACATTGCTGAGAATGTCGGCAAAAGCCGCTTTTACCTGGTCGTCATTCTCCAGATTGAGGCGCACGCCCACGACGTCGCTCTTGTGCCCGATGTCGGGCGATTCGATTTTCAGCACGACCGGGTAGCCAATCTCATTGGCAAAAGCAACGGCATCCGCTGCTTTGGTTGTAATTTTATTTTTGGTAATGGGAATGTCGTAACACGCCATCAATGCCTTCGAGGTGCTTTCAGAAAGGCTGGTTTGCTTGTTTTTCAGCGCCTGTTCAATGATTTTACCGGCTTTTTTGATGTCAGGCACAAACGCATGGGGCGTTTCGGGCGGTGTTTCGTAGAGCGAATCCAGGTTTTGCGAATATTGGAACATTTTTACAAAAACATCGACCGCGCTCTCCGGGTAGCGGTAGTGCGGCACCTTGCCGTGCTCGAGAATATCGCGGGCATCGGCAACATCCCGTTCGCCCATCCACACTGCGAGAATCGGCTTTTTGCGTTGGCGCGCCACCTGCACCACCTCGATGGCGGCTCTGGAAGGCTCGGAAACCGCCTGCGTCGTAAAAATCGCCAAAACACCATCTACTTGCGGATCGTTGAGGCAGATTTCCAGGGCTTGGCGGTACGTTTCTGCGGAAGCATCGCCGAGGACATCAACGGGGTTGTTGTGGCTCCAGTGTTTGGGCAGTACCTCATCGAGCTTTTGCATCGTCGGTTTGGAAAATTCCGCCAGCTTTCCCTTATTTTCAATCAGATAATCGGTAGCCAGCACGCCCGGTCCGCCGGCATTGGTGACGATCGCCAGGCGATTGCCGCGCGGCCGCGGCTGCATCGCCAGCGCCTGCGCACAGTGGAACAACTGCGCGATCGTGTCCACCCGAATGATGCCCGCCCGCCGGAATGCGGCGTCATACACCGCATCATCGCCTGCGAGCGAACCCGTATGCGACATGGTTGCGCGACCGCCCTCGCTGCTCTTGCCCGCTTTCAATATAATGATCGGTTTGGACCGCGCAAAAGCACGCGCCGCACTCATGAAGCGACGGGCGTCTTTCAGGCTTTCCATGTAAATCAGGATGGAGGACGTATTATTATCCGTGCCAAAATAGTCGATCAGGTCGGCATAGCCAATATCGATCATCGAGCCGATCGAGACGAAGTAGCTAAAGCCCACATTCTGCTCCACTGCCCAGTCGAGAATGGACGTGCCCAGCGCGCCGCTCTGCGAGATGAAGGCAATGTTGCCCTTGAGCGCATTGCGGGTGGCGAAAGTCGCGTTCATACCCAGGTAGGGATTGATGATGCCCAGGCAGTTCGGGCCGATGATGCGCATACCGTATTCGCGAGCCGTTTGCAGAATTTGTTCGTACATGCGCTTGCCCGCTTCGCCCGCCTCCTTGAAGCCGGCAGAAATGATGAGCAAGCCGCCAACGCCCGCTTTACCGCATTCTTCTACCAATCCCGGAACGGTGCGCGCCGGGGTCGTGATGACTGCCAGGTCAATTTTTTCGGCTATTCTGCCAATGTGGTGGTAGCAGCGCCGATCAAGCACTTCGCTGTATTTTAAATTGACAGGGAAAACATTGCCCGAAAATTCTGATTTCAGGAGGTTTTTCATCACGGCGTGCCCGACGGAAGTCGATTTTACCGAAGCACCAATCACTGCAATATTTTGAGGTTTGAAAATTTTATTCAGCAGATATTTTGTATTTCGTTTGGCTTCCATGATGTTTTTGTATGGTATTATGGTGTTTTTATATTATCAATCTTCCAGTCCTCCAAAAAATCAGAATTTCCAATAGTCTGATAATTTGCTAATCACAGAATGTAAGTAAAAATCATAGGTTTCCCA
>CAZFBU010000029.1:14926-33904 GCA_964517175.1 uncultured Saprospiraceae bacterium | reverse complement strand
TGAAATTTAAGTAGATGGACAATTTTATTTTTCTATTTGACAGGATTAACAAGATTAACAAGATGTCGTAAATCGAAGATTTACGGCATCCTGAATCCTGAAAATCCCGTAAATCCTGTCTATTCATTGACAATTCAATTCTGTCCATCTACTTAGGTGCATATTTCATACATAAAACTCCACAGCCAATCGATAGTTTGATCGAATCTGGACTTCTAGCGCTTTATAATCTGAATGGTTATTTCCTGCCGTCGCAAATGATCCGTTGCTTTCAGCCAATAGCTGCCCGCAGGCAAATTCGCTATCGGCAATTGAATGGTGTGCGTGCCCGCGCCAAAGGCTTTCGGCTGATCTGCGTGCACCGTTCTGCCCAGCGCATCGTGTATCGCGAAGCTGATCTCACCCGGCGCTTCCAGTTCCAATAAAAGTATCGCATGATCAGCAACGGGATTACCCAAAACCTGGAGATCAATTTCCAGCTTTGTCTGAACCTCCTGAGCGCTTGTCGTTTGCGCCGGCGTGAGCAGTCCGCTGCGCGAATTATCGCCTTTGTACGTGCTCCAGAGCACGCGATCCGGCGTGTAAGGAACACCGAGGTCATAGACATTCAGATAGGTAGAATCCAGTCCGTTGCCGAAGTTTTGGGTGAAAGACAGCACGACCAGATTCATCATGCCATCGCCATTAACGTCGCCGATATTGGCGCCGTTGACCAGCGTCCAGCCCCTGGGGCGCAAGGGGAAGCCCGGCACTTCGCCGCTGCCGTCCAGGTTGTAAGCATGAATAAAACCATACCCATCCAGTCCCTGCAAATTGCTGCCAGCAATCACTTCCATTGCGCCATCATCATCGACATCCGCGACCGCGGTAATGCCTTCGTGCCCGCCGGGACCGGCGATCGGGAAGCCGCTGGGCGCGAAGGCATCTTTATCCCAGCCAAAAATCATGTCATCCGTAGATTCACCGACCGGGCGACTGCCAATGATAGTATATTCGTCGGAAAGCCGAACGACAGAAGGTGCGCAGAACGTCCAATCATTGTCGGGCACGGGTATTGGCCAGCCATCGCGGAAGGAGCCATCCGCATTCAAAACAAAAAACTGAGGTACATTGCCGTGCGCCGCGCCAACGACCTCCAGTTGTCCGTCTGCATCCAAATCTACCAGGATCGGCGATTGGTAGCTGTAGCGCTGCTCATCGGGGTTGCGAATTTCGGTTTTGATCTGACCGTTCAGGTCAAGGATGTAAAACGCCCGGGTATCGGCGATAACAATTTCGACTGCACCATCCCCATCCAGGTCGCCAACGGAAGGCGTGAGTGCCGGTGTATTTGGGAAGCTTACCGGGAAATTTGGATTGAGCGGCTGCCCATCCAGCCCGATCAAATGCAGGCGCCCGGCGGAAGCGATGCGTTCGCAGGCCAAAATTTCCAGTTGCCCATCACCGTTTACATCGGCCAGCGCCGGAGCGAGCAACATCCAATTATTGTTAAAATTAAGCGGCCAGCCCGGCAAATCTTCCCCCAGGTGATCCAGCGCGAAGAGCCGTCCGAGTTCATTCACCCCGCCGGTACACTGCACGATTTCGAGGTTGCCGTCGCCGTCCAGATCAGCAACGGAAGGCGGATAAATAGCGACGCCCAGCAGCGCCTTCGACCAGAGGAGATTCCCCTCGCTGAAAACGTAAAGGGTGTTATTAGTTGCCATCAGGATTTCATCCTTGCCATCATTGGTGAGGTCCGCCAACGTGACGTTGCGGAAGTTTTTGAACGCTGAGTGCGCTATCACCCGCTTGGGGAAGCCTTGCAATTGTGAAAAGTCATCCTCGCGCGGAGTCAGCAGCGCAGGCATGTCAATCATTTCTACTTCAATCGTGAAATCTTCCTGCACCACACCGCGCAGCATCTGCGCCGGAAGCGTATAGCTACTCAGCAGCAATAAAAACAATAGAATTTTTCGCATGTGATTGGTTTTTGGAAAAATCCCAATTTACAAACATTCGGGATTAATTCCCAGCACATATTTCTCCACAATGCCGATGCGCAGTGCGGCTTCGCTGCCCTGGAAGCCACCGACGATCATGTCGTCGCGTAGTTTTTCGCGTGCCAGCTCCGTCAACTGCCTGGCAACCGGCATGTACGACCAGTGCCAGCGTTCTTCGTTGTAGCCATCGGGGCGTTCCGGTCCTTTCTTGGAATAAGGTTGGCAAAAGCCATACTCATCGGCATGTGCACGCAGCCAATCGTAGATTTTCCTGCCCGCGCCGGCGTCGAAATATTCGTTGTTCAGGTTATTCAAATCAATATCCGTGCCCCAGTGGTGGCGCGAAGAGCCGGGCATAGAGCTGTATTCCAGGATTTTGAGCGCGCGATCTTTTGCATCCGGCAATACTTTGGTAATGTCGCCTTTCACGCCGGTGGTGCGTCGCTGACCGGTCCACTTGGCTTCCCAGATGCCTTTTTGCGCATCGAAGTTGCGTGTTGCGGAAATAATCTGCAATGTCACGCCATCCGCCAGCGCTGCCTCGTACATTTGCTTGAAGGCATTGTACGCATCCTTGCGCAGGTAGCGCTCCTGTTCGTCGCGATATTGAGGTTCTATTTTCGTAAAGTCGGGATGTTCCGCCGGATCGAATTTACCCATTAAGTATTCAATGGTGAAATCTTCACTCAGGCTCATGCCTCGATTCGATTCGGTCGATTCGGATGTCATTTCTTCGGTCAATTCCACCGCTTCGGCTTTTTCGTTACCGGCGTCGGTGTTGTTCTGATTGGAATTGGATGCATTGCAGGCAAAAAACACGACCAAAAATGAAAAAAGTAATCTTTGCATATTGTTGTGTTCCGGTTTAATAATCGAATTCAATCTGTTCAGCGGGGTAGCCAAACAGACATTTTTCCTTAATCAGACCCGACACCTTCGGCGGTACCATATTTTCCCAGCCGGATTCGCCCTGCTTGATCCTATCCAGCACTTCCTTCGAGAAAATGTGCAGAATGTCCGGATTAAAACCTTCGACATCCATAATCTGCTGGTTGTCCACCAGATGCCGGTATAAGAATTTAACACCCTCGGGGATGGGCAGGTTTTCTGTTTTCATTAATTCGTCGCTGCCTTCCTGCATGGCAGGATAGACGTACATGCGCACGTTGCGGGTGAACAACTCGCCAAAGGCTGCCAGCAGCCGCCCGTCGAGATTATCGTAATAAAGCGCATGCACCAGGTCCAGCAGTTCCCGTACGCCAATGACGATGCCGAGTTGCTGCACTTTGAAATCAGCGAGATAAGCTGCTAGTTGCTGATATTTGGTGCAATTGGAAACGACCACCGTTTGTCCGAGCGCATTGAGCAAATCTGCGCGGTCGAGGAAGTCTTGTTCGTCGAGCTCGCCCTCGGCGCTGAGGTTGTCGAGCGTTATTTCCGTCAGCAGGAAGCTTTTGCCCGGATCGACGTCTTTATGTTCGCGAAAGTGTTGATAACTGGTGCGGATCATGTCCAAATTGACTAAAGTTGGCGGTCGGAAACTACCCCGCACGATCATCACGTGCCGGCGGTACAAAAACTCCGAAGCGTGCACCGGACGCCCGTCTGCACCAAACATTGCCACATCGGTCAAGCCATTTTTCACCGAAAGCAGGCTCAGCAGGCGGTTGTCCAAATGTTCAAAATCGGGTCCCGTGAGCCGGATCATATCGATCTTTACCCGGCCGTGCAGACTGTCCATGAGCGATTGCAGCATAATTTCCGGCTGGTCATTGTAACGAAAACAGGCATACACCAGGTTTACCCCGAGAATGCCAATGGCTTGCTGCTGCAGTCGATTGTCGTTATCGAGCATGCGCACGTGCAGCACGAGGTCGTTCGGTTCGCTGCCGGGGTTGAGCTGAAAGCGCAGCCCCAGCCAGCCGTCGCCCTGCACGGTACGGGAGTAGTTGACGGCGGCAATAGTGTCGGCGAAAACGAAAAAATTGGTATCCGGACGCTCCATGCGCAGGCGGTCGCCCATGAGGTCGTACTCGTGATCGAGCATTCTGTAAAGGCGCGATTCGCAAACGTAGCGCCCGCTGGGCTCTACGCCGTAAATCTGATCGGAATAAACCTTGTCGTAAGCCGACATGGTTTTCGCGATGGTGCCCGCTGCGCCGCCTACCTGAAAAAAGTAGCGCGCGACTTCCTGCCCGGCGCCGATCTCCGCGAACGTGCCGTAGATGCGGTCGTCCAGATTGATTTCTAATGCCTTTTGGTCGGTTTCTAATTGTTGGCGTGCCATAGATTTTTAACTTGCTTGCTTCAGGGCTATTTTGGCGAAAGCCCGAAAATCCTTCAAATGGTTTTCAATGATGCTTCTAACGATTTTTAAGTCCAGCGACTTGTATTCATGGATGGCAATATTTCGGAAACCAACCATACTTTTCAGCGACGCTGCCAGTGTCTGGTCGATAATGCCTGCACGTTGCAGTAGCTCGAAGCTGTCGCGACTGGTCTGCGGAACGCCTAAATTTCGCGTTTTTACCAGATGGTTGCCAAGATCAATGGTTTGCTCGCAAGCCCGCTGCAAGTTCAGCACGATGGAATCCTGCCTGGTGAAATTGGTTTCCAGCTCCTCTTCATGCCCGCGATACTCCTCTTCGACCCTCCACAGGCAGCGTTCGATGCTTTCTATTTTGTTAACGATCACGTCATCCATAAACCGAACCGCGTTTTTTAATGGCTTCCAGAATTTCTTTGCGCTCTTCCTGCAAATATTGATAGCTGGAATAAACCATGATCTCGAAATTCTCACAGAAAAAATGATCGGTGCAAAACAGCCGCTCTCCGGTTGTTATGATTTGAAACCGTAGCACCGTAGATGCTGCCTGCAGATCGATTAAATCTACGTCGGCATTTAGCTCAGCGGCCAGGGCTTGTGCCAATTTCCAACGCTCAAGCGTATCCATCGGCGCGCTATCCGGCAGAAAAGCAATGTCCCAATCGCTTTCCCCGTGCACCGTGCCATCGGCGCGGCTACCGAATACATAGCCGGCGCGCACATTCGGAATATTGGCTTGCAAAAATGCTATGATCTTTTCTCGTTCCATTCGATTACAAAGGTACGGATTTCCCCCTCAAAACTCAATTAACGATACACCAGAAGCCTCAAAATGTAGGCCTGTTTATCTAAAAACATAAAAGCAGGGAACACTGGCAATTTATTATTATTCGGTTTATTCGCGCGCAAGTCGAGTATTCTTTGCTATTTTTGTACAGCGCAGTATTTTGCATTCCGAAAATCGAGACCGAATTATGTACCCCGACTTGTCATACTTTTTTCATGCAATATTTGGGACGCAGCCAGATAACTGGACTTCCGTTTTCAAAACATTCGGGCTTTTTCTCGTCCTTGCCATTCTCGGCAGTGCGTATCTGCTCTATATCGAATTAAAACGCAAGGCAAAAGACGGACTTTTTACGCCGGATAAAATCAAGGTGGAGGAAAACAAGCCCGCTTCGGTCTGGGATTTGACTTCAAATGCCGTTTTTGGGTTTATCGCAGGTTTCAAGCTGCTGTACATCGCCACTAATTTTACGGCATTTCAGGAAGACGCGGTGGCGGTGATACTCTCCGGAAAAGGTAGTTGGGTCGGCGGTATTTTGGGAGCATTGCTTTTCGCAGGCGCTCGCTTCTGGGAATCTTACCGACGCCAGAACAAGCAAGTCAAGGTATATATCCGGGACGTTTATCCACATCATCGCATTGGTGATATCACTATTATTGCTGCTGTTTCCGGGGTGATTGGCGCCAAGCTGTTTGATGTGCTGGAACATCTGCCGGAATTTTTTGAAAACCCATTGCAAACATTACTCTCCGGCGGTGGTTTGGCAATTTACGGCGGGCTGATCGTGGGCTTCCTAAGCGTTTTTTTTTACTTAAAACAAAAAAATATAAACCCGATACACGTCATGGATGCCGTTGCGCCAGCGCTCATCATCGGCTACGGAATCGGTCGGCTGGGCTGCCATTTTTCCGGCGATGGCGACTGGGGTATTGTAGCGGCGGCGCAGCCTGCGTGGTGGTTTCTGCCGGATTGGCTGTGGGCGTTTGATTATCCGCATCACGTGCTCAATACCATGCGCACCGAGCCGGTGCCCAGCGTACCGATTGAGGGCTGCACCTGGGACTACTGTATGAAGCTCTCCGAACCGGTTTATCCGACGCCACTGTACGAAACGTTTATGTCATTTGCCATCGGCAGTATCTTGTGGCTCTTGCGCAAGCCGTTGCAGGTTATGCCGGGGATGTTGTTTTTCATCTATTTGATTTTTAATGGAATCGAACGCTTCTTCATCGAAAAAATCCGCGTCAACGTCCAATATTCCAACTTCGGCATCGAATACACGCAAGCTGAGCTCATCTCCGTTGGGATGTTTCTGGCGGGCTTGATTGGGTGCATCTGGCTTTGGCGAAAACATAGAAATAGTAGGCAGTTGCAGTAAGTAGTGTTTTAAAAGAAGAAATAAAAACCACCTACCACGAAGAACTTGCCCGCCTGCGGATTGTCCAGATAATTCAACCGCCAAAGGGCATCTATTCGGATGATTTTCAAAATATTTTCCACACCGATGCCTGCCTCCATGTAAGGCATACGCGAGGGTGCGCGAAAGCCGTTGTAATCATTTTCGATAGTCGGGTTATAAACATTTTGCTGGTTGGCCGCCAGGTTCTCATCCGTTGTGCTGCCGATCACTGCCTTGAAAGTTGCCACTTCGCGCAGGTTTAGTTTGCGCAACAGCGGAATTCGGTTCAGGAAGAAGCCATCGAAGTGGTGCTCCAGAATCAGGCTCGCGTAGGTATCGCTGGCGAATTCGTAGCGGTTCATCGTATTGAAAATGCCACGCGACATAAAAACGCCTTCGTTGCCCGGGTGCACCTCCATCAGCAGGAACGGCACTTTGCCAAACACTTTTCCGGCTTTGAAGCGATACGACAGCCAACCGATCGGATTCAGATACAAATAGTGCCGGTAGCTGAGCGAGAACTTGTGGTAGCTGTAATCTCCGCCGAGCAAGCCATCCACGCCCATAGCGTACTGCAATTCGATAATGGGGTGCTTCGTACTGATGTTTACGCGCTCGTAATTCCCATCGAGGAAGGTTTCGTCCAGGGCAAAGCGCGTTTTGAAGATAACCTCGGTCGTGTTGATCGTCGTATCCTGGTCGAAGGGGCGTTCTACATCGTTCAGGTAAGCATAATTAAAACTACCCGCCGGTATGCCGCCGTAGGGATCCATGGAGCGTTTGAGCAACGTGACGCGGTTAGAAAAACCGTTTTTCCAGTAACGTTCGTAGTATAATTTCGATTCCTCGATGCGAATGAGCTTCATCGGGATGTCGCGCCGCAGTGTACCGGTGAAAAAATCGCTCTCCACAAAATCCTCACTGCTCTCGCTGTTCAGGCTGATGTCGTTTTTGTAAGCGCCTCCCAGCACTTTTCGGGGGTATTTGCTCATGATCCAGATGAAATCGCCGCCGTATTTAAACTCCCGGTCTTCCGTGCCATACGCCAGATAGCCGCCAAAGCGCAGGTCTTTGCTGAAATTCGTACTCGTGCGCGCGCCCAGCCGAAAGCGATTGCCCTCAATAGGATTCACACCATAAACGGAAGCATAAGGTCCAAGCTCCCAGGAACCGGTGATGAAGTAACCGTTGACGAGCATCTCAATAACCCGGGTGTACGTTTTATAAACCGGTACATTTTTAATACTATCAATCATTTGGTAGATGCCCGATTCGGTTTCCGAAAGCGGCGCGTGGCGGGCTTCCTGCCAGTAGGTCTCCTCTTTAGTCAGGTCATTTCGGAAAACGTTGGTTTCATCCGAAACGGCGTAGCTTTCGCGAATTTGCTGTTGGTTGACCAAAAACTTGCGGAGGGTTTCCGAACGCCGGGCAATGAGTCCACTGCTTTCATCCTTGCCGGAGGGGGAAAAATCAACTACCATCTTCTGCGTAGCCGGCAGCCAGCGGTCATCTTGCAAGGCAAATTCCTGATAGATGATGATGCGCTGCACCAGGTTGATATTGACATTGGGGCTCATGCGCATGTTGACGCGCTGTACGGCAAAGGTCGTATCCGCCACCCAGAAGTCGCCGTAGAAGGTTGTTTCCTGGCGTCGCCGGGGTTTGAATTTTAATTTGTAACTCCATTGATTTTCAATATGAGTGCTGTCGATGATGTAGTATTCGTAATAACTCAAACCCGCATCCGAAAATGGACTTACGAAAGGCTTTTCCAGCACGTAAATCCAGTTGTCGTAAATATTGAACGGCTCGTGAATTTTCTTGATGTATTCAACGGCGGTCTGATTATCCACGCCGGAGGTGCGTTGGGCGCGGATGATATTTTTTGCCTTGCCGGCGCTTTTCACGTAGTAAACATCCGAGACAACCTCATTGAGGTAAATGGGCAGAAAGGGTTTCTCGTCGGAAGTGCTGTCAATATTTTCAAAAATAAACGCGAAAGGCTGCAAAATTTTCCGATCCGCCAGCGCCGGGTCGAGGTTTTCCAGGTCGAGCTCTACTTTGGCGTAGCTCTCGTACTGGTATGCGTCAAGGGATTCGATACGATTGTTTGCCTTGTTTTTGATGATGCCGCGCACAATGGCATTTGCCGGATTTTCGCCTGCCAGGACGACAATTTCCGAGAGGTTAACACCCTCGGATTCCAGGTAGAAGTCCATTTCCTGCACGGAGGAGCCGCGGGTAATGGGCTTGATCGTGGTCATATAGCCGATGGCGGAAGCGGCGAGCGAGTCCCGCAGGTTGGTGGTAGCAATTTCGTAATAGCCGTCAACATCGGTGGATACCCCCGTAGTCGTGCCCGGAAAAAACACATTGCTGAAAGGCAAGCCTTCCCGGGTGTCGGCGTCCAGTACGCGCCCCTTGATGGTGTAAGTCTGCGCCGAGCTTGCCATCAGGAAACAACTAAAAATCAGGGTTGCAATAAAGCGATTCATGCGCACAGGTTCTTTGTTGGTCAAAATTTTTCTATCCGCGTTTTCTTTCATTTGGACGCAAAAAGCGCCCTTCGTCACAAAATGATTGATATCCAATTGTCCGTGATTAATCCTCGTTCCTTATCTTTGTCAAGCTACATCTATTTTATGTAATGCGACCATGATCCATGCCAGACTTATTGCCATTTTTTAACAAAACTGCCATTGAAGCCGGCTGCGACGAAGCCGGACGTGGCTGCCTCGCCGGACCGGTTTTTGCCGCTGCAGTCATCCTGCCGACAGATTTTTCCAATCCGCTCATCCAGGATTCCAAAAAGCTATCCGCCGGGCACCGCCGCGAAGCCCGCGCCATCATCGAAAGCGAGGCGCTTGCCTGGGCGGTGGCGCAGGTGGCATCCGCCGAAATTGACGAGATCAATATCCTCCAGGCTTCTTTTCTGGCGATGCACCGCTCCATTGAGCAGTTGCAGGTGCTGCCCACCTTGTTGCTGATCGATGGTAACCGTTTCAAGCCCTATCGCGACCTGCCGTTCGAGTGCGTGGTCAAAGGTGACAGCAAATATGCCTCCATCGCTGCGGCTTCTATCTTGGCTAAGACGTACCGCGACGACTACATGATGCAAATTGCCGACGCCCACCCCCAGTATGATTGGACAAACAACAAGGGATATCCGACCAAAGCCCACCGCGAAGCGATCAGAGCACATGGCGCAACGCCGTACCACCGCCGATCTTTCCGGCTGTTGCCCGATGGCGTTCAGGGGGAGCTTTTTTAAATCAGACACAGGATACCTGCGACAAACTACCCTGATTACTTCTCACCTTTATAAAAGTCTAGTTGGTTAGGAATGGATTCGTTTTGCGCTCGTAGCCGATGGTGGTGCCGGGGCCATGCCCGGGATAAACCGCCACCTCATCACCCAGCGGGAATAATTTGGTTTTAATATTGCTGATGAGCAGATTGTAATTGCCGCCCGGCAAATCCGTTCTGCCAATACTGCCCTGGAAAAGGACATCGCCGGCGATCAAAAAGTTGTGCTCCGCACAAAAAAAAGATAAACTTGCGGGCGAGTGCCCAGGCGTGAAAATAGCTTCCAGCTCGGTATTGCCAAATTGAATGATATCTCCTTCCTCGATGAATTTTTCCGGCAGGGGCGAAGGCTCCGGGTACGGAATGCCATACATGTCGGCGACTTGTGACACGGCTTGCAGCACGGGCAGCTCGCCACGGTGCATCTCCAGCGCCAGCCCGTACGTATCCGCTACAAAGCGATTGCCAAATACGTGATCAATATGGCAGTGGGTATTGATGAGCCGTACCGGTTTCAGCCCAAGCCCGGCAATTTTCGCCTGAAGCTCCGCTTTTTCCGCTGCGTGATAGCAGCCCGGATCAAAGATGACGCACTCATTTGTGTCGTCATATATCAAATAGGTATTTTCTTCAAACGGATTAAATGTCATACAGACAACTTGTGCCATGTTTTTCTGTTTAAATGCTGGTATGGTAACGCAAAAAAATCTATATTGAGTTTGTGTAAAAATACGCAATTAATATCCGAATTGTTCCGGCAATCAGCAGTATTCAACAAAAAAATAAAAAACGACTCTACCGCAAGCAGTGATACCGCCTTGATATTCGATCCCGCTTGTGAGAAAGTTCGTACATTCTGCAGTATAAAAAAAGACATATGCAACTACTTCGCTACACTCCGCTGTTTCTGGCGCTGCTCTTTGCGGTGAGTGCCCGGGGGCAAGGTACACAAGTCACCTTCGGCAAGAATCGCGTGCAATATCATCGCGATTTCGACGAGTGGATGCAATACGAAAGCGATAATTTCATCACCTACTGGTACGGCGAAGCCCGCAACATCGGTCAAGCCGTCGTGATGATTGCCGAAGAGGAATTTGGCAGTATCCAAAGTATTCTGGAGCATCGCATCAATGATAAAATTCAGATTATCGTTTATACCGATCTTTCTGACCTGAAACAAGGAAATATTGGAAGCGAGGAAACCTTCACGAACATTGGCGGGCAAACCAAGATTGTCGGCAACAAGGTATTTGTTTATTTTGATGGCAACCACAAGACACTCCGCCGCCAGGTGCGCGAAGGCATTGCTTCCGTTTATCTGGATGCCATGCTCTTTGGCTCCAATCTTCAGGAAATTGTGCAAAATGCGGTGATGCTGAATCTGCCTCCGTGGTTTAAAGACGGGCTGGCTTCTTACGTCGGGCAAAACTGGAGTACCGAAATGGACAATGCCCTGCGCGATGCGCTGCTGAGTGAAGATTTCGAGAACTTCGAGCAGTTTGCCGAAGAAAATCCCAGGCTCGCCGGGCATTCGCTCTGGCATTACATCTCCGAAAACTTTGGCAAGTCCACCGTCTCAAACCTGCTTTACCTCACCCGCATCAACCGGAGCATTGAAAGTGGATTTCTGTACGTGCTGGGTAGTTCTTATCAGCGCCTCACTGATAGTTGGCTGCTTTATTTCAAAAGTCGCTACCTGGAGGAAGACAAGCAGCGCAACCAGCCGCCCGGACAGGAAATTGCATTCAAAAACAAACGCAATCTGCCAGTTACGCAACTGCAACTCAGCCCAAACGGAAGGCAGATACTCTACGTGCTCAATGAAATCGGGCGGTATAAAATTTACCTCCACGATCTCCAAACCGGCAAACGGGAGATGATTATGAAAGAAGGCTTTCGCAATCCTTTCCAGGAAACGGATTACAACTATCCGATCATTGCCTGGAACCCCAGCGGACAGCAGATTGCCATTTTGTACGAAAAACGCGACCTGCCACGACTCATTATTTACAACGTCAGCAATGGAAAAACCAAAGTGGAAGAACTCTCGACCCAGTTTCAGCGTGTCAACAGCCTGGATTACGTGGACCCCAATACGCTGGTTTTTTCGGCTACCGTAAGCGGTTACGCTGATATTTACCTGTATTTTCTGAACACCCGCCAATCGCAACGTATCACCAACGATTTTTACGACGATCTGGATGCGAAAACGGTCAACATTCGCAATAAAAAAGGACTTTTATTTGCTTCCAACCGACCGGATACGCTGATTCAACCAGCCCGGCTCGATACCGTTCTGCCAACCGGAAGTTTTGATATTTTCTATTACGACCTGACGGAACGTTCCAATGAGCTGGTGCGCATTACCCATACGCCTTTTGCCGACGAATTCCACCCGGTAGCGATGGATACGGCTTATTTTTCCTATCTGAGCGATCGCTCGGGTATTGTCAATCGGGAAATGGGATACCTGGAAGACTACATTCACCATTTTGAACGCACCATCCTCTTCGACGATGGCACGGAGATCAGAATGCACGCTGACTCTACGCTGGCAGAGCTGGATTCCACAACCGTCGATACAATTTTTCTTACACCTATTGTAAAACAGCGCTCTATCAATCATACCGTTTCCAATTACCATCGAAGCATTGTACAACAACACACCGCGCCGCGCGCCCAACGCATGGCAGAACTGCTCATCATGGATAATAAGCCACGCATATACGTGCAGGAAATGGATACAACTGTGGAAATAATGCCGCTGCTCACGCGCTTCAAGCAACGCCAGATTACCCAATTGAGACGCGATGGAGAGACGATTTCACCAGAAACACTGCTGATGCCCCGCTATCCCAAGCCGGAAAGCAAACCTGTTTCGCCCGCTCCGCCTCAGGATACGATCCCAACCGAACAGACAAAACCCGATACCGGCAAGGTAGATATTGATAACTATCTGTTCCAGACGGAGTTTGAAGCGACCGAAAAACCAGCAAAAGTCACCATTGAAGAAAAAAAGGCAGAACCTGAAAAAGCAGTGGAACCTTCCGATCAGGTGAATATCGTCATGCCGGGTGATGCCCCTGCACTCAAAATGCCACGAGAACAAAAGCCGGTGTATCGCTTCCGTCCCGGACAGATCATTCCGTATCGTTTGCAATTCCGAACGGATTATGTGACAACCCAACTCGACAACAGCCTTCTGTTTGAAGGTTTGGAAACTTTCGCCGCCAATCCCGATGGGTTTAATTATCCGCCGCCGGGCATTTTGCTGAAAGCAAATTTTAAAGATCTCTTTGAGGATTACGAATTTGAAGGTGGCGTCCGTATCCCGACTTCTTTCAACGGTTCTGAATATTTCCTCACTTTCAATGACAAGAAAAAACGCCTCGATAAGCGTTATTCCGTCTATCGGCGCAATACGCGGTTTACAGAAGACAGCGGTCGGTTTACGCCAAACCGGCGCGAGGTCAACATCTTGCTGGGGCAGGTCGGTCTTAGTTATCCGCTGGATATCTTCCGCAGCATCCGGGCAACGGGAACTATCCGGCGCGACCGGGAAACCCAACTCGCCACTTATGCCGATAACCGGGGGGGCAATTTTGAACTGGGCAACCCCACCCGCTCGGACCAGCGCGTAGGGCTCAAGTTGGAGTATGTATTTGACAATACCTACGACGTAGCGCTCAATATCAAAAACGGAACGCGCTACAAATTTTTCGTGGAAGGCGTCAAAAAATTTGACCTCAGCCTGCGCAATGGGGTAAATCTCGATTTCAACGAAGGCGCTATGGGCATCGTAGGGCTGGACGTTCGGCACTATCAGCGACTGGGTAAGCTGCCGATTCTGGCGCTGCGCCTGGCGGGAGCTACTTCCTTCGGTACCGAAAAAATGCTCTATTTCCTCGGCGGCGTGGACAACTGGCTGTTCCCCGAGCAGGAAGGCGAAATTCCGATACCGGCTGCGGGCAGCGATATTGCTTTCCAGACGCTGGCAACCAATATGCGGGGCTTCGGCACGAATATTCGCAATGGCAATTCTTTTGCTGTTTTTAACTCGGAACTAAGACTACCGATTTTCCGCATGATGTCCAACCGCATCAAATCGCCTTTCTTCCGAAACTTCCAATTGGTGGGATTCTTCGACGTGGGTACTGCCTGGACCGGCAATGACCCATTCAACGAAGACAGCCCGCTCAATACCGAGATCATTCCCAATGGTAATGACATCACGGTCAAGGTTAATTTCTTCCGCGATCCGATCGTTGCCGGTTATGGCGGCGGTGTACGAACGGTTCTGTTCGGCTATTTTGTCCGGCTCGATTATGCCTGGGGCATCGAGACGCGCATCGTGCAGGATCCTCGCTTGTACATTTCCATCGGACTTGATTTTTAACACAACCCGCTGAACGAGCGCTTGCCTGATGTTTTCCGGGGGTGCTCGTTCTGCAACTATACTAAAACACCTGCCCTTTTCGTAATAGCCTTTGCTAAAGAACGTGCAATAATTTCAACAGATATGAGAATCCTTTTATGTATAGCTATGCTCTTCTGGGGCATTTCCTTTTGTTTTGCACAAAATTATACCACCGCGGAAACCGCCGGTAGCCGGGTGGTCAAAATCTGGGAGCGCGCCCGGCATTACAGCGCTGCCGAGCATTTCGACGATGCGCTGGAAGAGTTGGATAAAATTTTTAAACTGGACGATACCTTCATCGACGGTTATATCCAATACGGCGCTATTCAATACACCCAGGGAAGTTTTGCGGAAGCCATTCCTTACTATCAACGGGCGTTAGCTTTGGATGAAAATTACGATCCGGATGTTCTTTATCAACTGGCTCTGGCATTCTACAATAATAATCAGTTTGCCGAATCTACGCGCTGGTTCACCAAGTTCATCGACAGTGATTCGAGCCGCGAGCGCCTGAAAAAACGCGCCGAAAAGTACCTGGCGAATGCGGAATTTGCAGCGGAGGCTGTCAAAAACCCCGTCCCCTTTCGCCCGGAACCGGTCTCAACGGCAATCAATACCGAAGAGCCGGAGTACTTCCCGTCTCTTACAGCGGATGGTCAGGCGCTGGTATATACCCGGCGCACTCGCAATCAGGAAGACCTGTACATCAGCCGAAAGCGCGCCGGCGAGTGGCAGCCGGGGGTGCCCATTCCGGGCGTGAATACCGACCTGAACGAAGGGACGCAGCAAATATCTGCTGATGGCAGGTTTCTGGTGTTCACCGCCTGCAATCGTCGGGAAGGAATGGGCGATTGCGATATTTACTTTTCCGAATACAAGAACAATGCCTGGACGCGCCCCGCAAATATCCGCCCGCCCGTAAACACCCGCGCCTGGGAGTCGCAGCCATCTATTTCTGCTAACGGACAAATCCTTTATTTTGCCAGCAATCGCGAGGGGGGCTTCGGCGGTAGCGATATCTGGATGAGTGAACGCCAGGCAGACGGTACCTGGGGCAAGCCGCAGAATCTCGACGATCAGATCAATACCCCAGAAGATGACCAGTCGCCTTTTATCCACCCCGATGGCCGCACGCTTTATTTCATGTCAAAAGGGCATCCCGGAATGGGTGGTTCGGATTTGTTTATGACAAAACTCAACCTCGACGGTATCTGGAGCAAGCCCCAAAACCTGGGCTATCCGATCAATACCAAAGCCGATGAAAGCGCGCTGATCGTCAATCTTGATGGTGCGCAGGCTTACTTTTCGATGGTGGAAGCTCCAAAAGAAACGAATTTGCCTTTCCCGACCCGGGCGGATGTGAATATTTACACCTTTGAATTGCCGACGCAACTGCGTCCCGATCCGGTAACTTATGTGCAGGCGCGGGTTGTTGATGCGACAACCCGCAAGCCCCTGGAAGCACAAATCGATTTCACGGATTTGCAGAGCGGTCGCCTTTATGCGGCAGCTACAACCGACAAAGACGGCACTTTTCTCGTTTGTCTGCCCTTGGGTAGCGACTACGCCTTGAATGTTGGCAAGGAAAAATACCTTTTCTATTCGGAAAATTTTGCACTGGCGGAGCGGTCTTCCCGGGAAGCCCCTTATCTCCTGGAAATTTCGCTGATCCCCGTACCGGAAAATGCGGTGAGCGAAGCCCCCGCGCGAAATCAGCCCGTAGTACTGCGCAATGTCTTTTTTGAAACGGGATCGGCGGCGCTGTTGCCTGCATCCATCACTGAATTAAACCGACTGAAAAAACTGCTGGAGGACAACCCGGATTTGACAATTCGCATCAACGGGCATACCGATAATGTCGGCTTGGCAGAAGACAACCGGCAGCTCTCCGAGCAGCGCGCCCGGGCAGTTTATGATTTCCTGACGGAAAATGGTATCCCGGAGGAACGACTTTCCTACAAAGGATTTGGCGAAAGCCAGCCCATCGATACCAACGAGACATCGGAAGGTCGGCAGCGCAACCGCCGCACGGAATTTGAAGTGCGGTAAGCGCATGATTTCGGTAAACTTTCCCTTTTTTACACTATTTTTGTTTTCACAAAACCGGAAACCAGTGAATTATTTGACGCTTGAAAATGTGACGAAGACGTACGGCGAGAAGGTGCTGTTCAAAGATATTTCCCTTCAGGTCAATCAGGGGCAAAAAGTGGCGCTGGTGGCGAAGAACGGCACTGGCAAAAGCACCCTGCTGCGCGTAATTGCCGGTCAGGAGGCGCCCGAGGGCGAAACCGCCAAGATACTGGTGCGGCGGGATATCCGCATTGGTTATCTGGTGCAGGAGCCCGATTTTTACGAAGAAGATACCATTCTGGATGCCGTTTTTGATTCGGAACATCCGAAAATCCAGGCGATCAAGCGCTATGAACTTGCCATGCTGGGCCTGGAGGATGCTGGCGAAATGCAGGCGATTCTCACCAAAATGGACGATCTGAAAGCCTGGGATTTTGAGGCGACAATCAAGGAAATTCTTTCCAAACTGAAGATTCTAAAGCTCGATCAAAAAATAAAAACCTTGTCCGGCGGACAGAAAAAACGCCTGGCGCTGGCGAAATTGCTCATCGACGAACCAGAATTTATCATCCTGGATGAGCCGACCAACCACCTCGACCTGGAGATGATCGAATGGCTGGAAAGCTATCTGCAGCAGCCCAACCTGACGCTGTTCATGGTGACGCACGACCGCTATTTTCTGGAACGGGTTTGTAATCACATTATAGAACTCGATAATGGAAAATTGTACCGTTATACCGGAAATTACAGCGATTTTTTGGAGAAAAAAGCCATCCGCCAGGAGACGGAGAGCGCAGAATTGGAGAAAAACCAAAAGCTGCTGAGCAGGGAACTGGACTGGGTGCGCCGCTCGCCCAAAGCCCGCACGACTAAAGCTAAGTCGAGGGTGGATGCCTTTTTCGATTTGAAGGAAAAAGTGTCGAATGTACCGCAGAGCGAGGAGTTGCAAATTGACATCAAAGGGCAGCGCCTGGGCAAAAAGATTCTTGAACTGCACAACGTCAGCAAAAGTTTCGGCGATATGAAGATCGTCGAGGGTTTCAATTACAAATTCAAAAAAAAGGAACGCGTTGGCATTGTCGGACCCAACGGCGTCGGGAAGACCACTTTTCTGAAAATTCTGACCAAAGAAATTCGCACCGATACCGGCAAAGTTGTCATTGGCGACAACACCGTTTTTGGCTATTACACCCAGGATGGTATTCAGCTCAAAAATGACAAGCGCGTGCTGGACGTGGTGCAGGATATTGCCGAGTACATTCCACTGGAAAAAGGGCAAAAATTGACAGCAGCGCAACTGCTGGAGCGCTTTATGTTCAGCCGGAAGCAGCAGCAGGTGTATGTGTCGCAGCTAAGCGGTGGCGAGCGGCGGCGGCTGTTTCTGCTCACCGTGCTGATGAAAAATCCAAACTTTCTCATCCTCGACGAGCCAACCAACGATCTGGATATCATCACGCTCAATGTGCTGGAAGATTTCCTGATGGAATTTCCCGGCTGCCTGATCGTCGTCACGCACGACCGCTACTTCATGGATAAAATCGTGGATCACCTTTTTGTTTTTGAAGGGAATGGTCAGATCAAGGATTTCAATGGCGACTATTCGGAATATCGCGAAATCCAGCGGGAGCGAGAGCGCGAAGAAAAACGCCTGGAGCGGGAGCAGTTGGAAAAATCCAAAAAGCAGGAATCGCCAAAAGAGCAGAAGCCTGGCATGAGCTACGAAGAGCGCAAGGAAATGAATCGCCTGGAAAAGGAGATCAAAAAGCTGGAAGAACGCAAAGCCGATATCACGGAGCAGTTCAACTCTACCACGCTCACGCCCGAGCAGATTGAGTCACTTTCCAGGGAACTGAGCGAAGTGCGCGATCTGATTGAAGAGAAGGAAATGCGCTGGCTGGAATTGGCAGAGCTGGCGGAGCAATGATATTAACTTCCCGAAACATTTAAAGATGTTGAAAAATCTAACCTGGCTACTCGTTCTTGCTCTGCTGATGAGTTGCGATAAGGGACAATCGTCGAAAGCAGATGGAAAAGAAGACCAACTGGTCATTGCGGTTGCCGCCAACGTGCAATTTGCTGCCCAGGAGATGAAAAGTGTTTTTGAGCAAAACAGCGACGCGAAGCTTGAGCTGGTCGTTAGTTCTTCGGGCAAGCTGGCCGCACAGATATTGCAGGGCGCACCTTACGACGTCTTCATTTCTGCCGATATGAAATACCCCGATTCGCTTTACGCGAATGGTACTGCCACGGCGCCGCCGCGGGTGTATGCGCTGGGCGCACTCGTGCTCTGGAGTTGCAGCGCTGTGGCCGTTTCGGATGATCTTTCGATGTTGAAAAATGAACAAATCCGGAAAATCGCCATTGCCAATCCGGCGACGGCACCCTACGGCTTGCAAACCGTTCGGTTGTTGCAGCGTTACGGCTTGTACGATGCGGTTGAATCCAGGCTTGTTTATGGCGAAAGCATTGCTCAGACCAATCAGTACATCACTGCCGGCGCGGCGGATGTAGGCTTCACTGCCAAGTCGATTGTGCGGTCTCCTGCGATGCAAGGCAAGGGCAAATGGCTGGAAATGGATGCCTCGGCGTACGAACCCATCCGGCAGGGTGTAGTTATCACCAGGCACGGCGCAGCGCAACACCCCGAAACCAGTGCGGCGTTCCTGGCGTTTTTATTTGGAGATGAAGGTC
>CAZFBU010000029.1:11583-14826 GCA_964517175.1 uncultured Saprospiraceae bacterium | reverse complement strand
CAACACCCCGAAACCAGTGCGGCGTTCCTGGCGTTTTTATTTGGAGATGAAGGTCGGGCAATTTTAGAAAAATACGGCTACCAATTACCGCCGAAGGATGAATAATGCATTTGCACAAACGCTACTATTGACGCTGGAACTGGCCACAGTTACCACCATTTTCCTACTCTTGATCGGCATTCCGATTGCCTACGCGCTGGCGACGATCCGGTGGCGCTTCAAGCCGGTGCTGGAGGCGATGGTGAGTTTACCATTGGTATTGCCGCCTACTGTCTTGGGTTTTTACCTCCTGGTTGCTTTCGGACCGAATAGCTGGCTGGGCGCGTGGCTGGATCAAACTTTTGACTTCCGGCTCGTCTTTTCGTTTACCGGCTTGGTGGTTGGGTCGATCATTTACAGCCTGCCGTTCATGGTGCAGCCGGTGCAGGCGGGGCTGGAGAGTTTACCACCAAATTTGGCGGAAGCCTCCTACATGCTGGGAAAGTCCAAACTGGAAACTTTTTTTAAAGTCTTATTGCCGAATATCAAAACATCCCTGCTCACGGGAGTGGTGCTGGCATTTGCGCACACGGTGGGCGAGTTCGGCGTCATCCTGATGATCGGGGGCAACATCCCCGGCGAAACCCGCGTGGCTTCTATTGCCATTTACGATGAGGTGGAAGCCCTGAATTATCAAACCGCTAACAACTACGCGGCAGTTTTATTGGTCTTTTCATTTCTCATTTTGCTGATTGTTTATACCTTCAATCGTCGAGCTAAACGTCTGATGTAATGCTGAATGTAGAAGTGCAAAAAAAGCTGCTCTTCGCCGAGGGTGAAATGATGCTGGATGTCGCATTGCAGCTTCCGGTGGGCGAGTTGGTCGCGTTAACCGGACCTTCGGGCAGCGGCAAAACGACCTTGCTGCGCATGATTGCGGGGCTGGCAAAACCCGAATGGGGGCATATCGCTTTTGCGGATCATATCTGGTTCGATCAGCAACGGAAAATGAATCTTCCGCCCCAGCGGCGCAATGTGGGCATTGTTTTTCAGGAGTATGCGCTTTTCCCGAATATGACCGTTCGAAAAAATCTGGCGTATGCCCTGCAACCCGGGCACGATCCGGGGATCGTGGAGGAATTGATCGGCATCATGGAGCTCGAAGCCCTGACCGATCGCCATCCGAGTACCCTTTCCGGCGGGCAACAGCAACGCGTGGCTTTGGCGCGGGCGCTGGTCAATCAGCCAGGGGTTTTGCTTTTGGATGAGCCGTTGTCAGCACTGGATAACCATACGCGAAACCGGCTTCAGGATTACATTCTGAAATTGCATCAAAAATTCAACCTGACGATCATTCTGGTAAGCCATGATGTTGGAGAAATTGTAAAAATGGCGAGTCGCGTTTTTACTTTGAGCGAAGGAAAGATCAGCGAAGCCCGGCTACCGAAAGCGTTGCCGCAATACGCGGCGGCGGAATTGGTGGGCAAAGTCATTCAGATCGTTCAAAAGGGAGATACATTTTTTGCGGAGGTCTTCGTGGCAAATAGCCTGACGTATGTGTCGGTTTCGGCAGAAGAAGTGGAAACGCTTACGCGAAAAGACATCAAGCTGCACATACGCAAAACTTGAATACGGGCGGTGTTTTTTCCAGGTTTGACCTATTCGTTTCCACCCCGGCGGCGGCGGTTCATTTGCAATTCGCGCAAGCGCTTCACCAGTTCCTTCCGGAATTCATTTTCTACCCTGCCGAGCATGGCGACTTTTCGCACCGGAATAGCGCTGCGCATGCGCTTGACATAGTCGCGCTTTACGTCGAGCAGGCGCTGCTCCATTTCCAGGTGATCGTTGAGCATTTGCTCTGCCTGTTTATCGGTCATGGTAGAAAAACTATCCGAAAACCGATAGCTTTTGCGAATTTTCTTTTGCTCGTCCTGATATTCATTGTAAATCGGCCAAAACTCCTGCGACTCGCGCGGCGTCAATTGCAGTTTTTCGGTAATGAAAGCGATTTTGATCGCTTCCACGCGCTGCGCCAGCGGACTGCCTTCGGGGATATCGGGTTCATCCTGGGCATGACCGGTCACTGCGAAAAAACAAAGCAGTAAAATACTGATCCATCCTTTTTTCATATTCGTAAGTTTAACAGTTTATAAAAGGTCTTCCAACGATTCGTCGTCCAGTTGTTCGACAACATCATCCAGTAGCTGATCGATTTCCGAATCGCTAAATTCCGAGCCCGACAAAATGCTCATGTTCGACGAATTGCCCATCGCTTCCAGCAGCATCGCCGGTTCGAATTCTTCCGCATTCTGCGCCATGTACGCCGTGACTTCTTCGGCCGTAAGTTGCGCAAACGGATCATTACTTGACATAGTCGGCTTCAAAAAATAAATCCCCGCTACGATCAGCACCGCGAAGGTAGCCAAACCAAAGGCGATGCGCGGCTGCAACAGCACCTGCAAATTAGCTTGCAGGCGTTCCCACCAGCTCGGCTGCGCACGCTCGGGCTGCGGCATCAGCTTGATCTGCTCCCATAGCTGGTTGGGCAATGCATCGAAATAATTTTCCGGCACTTCCAGCTTTAGCTCCTGCGCCTTCATTCTGGCGAGCAAGGGCGAAAGCTCCTGCAATTCCTTTTTGACATCCTCCTTCTTTTTCATAGCTCACTCATTTCTATAGCTTGAAAATACGATTCAATTTTTTTCACCGCGTGGTGATACGATGCTTTCAATGCGCCGACGGACGTGCCCAGCGTCCGGGAAATATCTTCATAGCTCAGCTCATCGTAGTAGCGCATGTGGAACACCAATCGCTGCTTCTCTGGCAACGCCGCCAGTGCCTGCTGCAAACGCTGCTGCAACGCATCTCCATCCGGGCTGGCATCCGCCTGCAATTGCTCGGCAATCGGCATTTCACCATCCTCGATGGAGTTGGTTGCCTGGCGCTTCTGCTTGTTCAAAAACGTGATCGCTTCATTGGTCGCAATGCGGTACATCCACGTGTACAATTTGGACTTTTTTTCAAATTTGTGAATGTTGCGATAAATTTTGATCAAACAGTTTTGCAAAACGTCATTTGCATCGTCGTGCTCGCCGACCATCCGCCGCACTACCCAGTAGAGCTGCTCCTGATATTTCTGCATCAGCAGTCGGAAGCCACGCTCCGCCGTCTCGACATTTTGCAGAAGACTCAGGATGTTCTCGTCCGATGTATCCGTTTTCGGCATTGGCACGCAAGTGAATTTGTTGGTTGGACTACAAAATA
>CAZFBU010000029.1:7685-11483 GCA_964517175.1 uncultured Saprospiraceae bacterium | reverse complement strand
TACGCGCCGCAGGATTCGCAGGATTATATCATCGAAGCCAACTGGGCGTTGTACTGCGATAATTATCTGGAAGGTTTGCACATCCCGTTTGTGCATCCGGCGCTGAACAAAGCACTGGATTTTGGGCAGTACGAATACGAATTATTTCCCTATTGCAATTTGCAAATCGGTATTGCAAAAGAAGGCGAGCCCTGCTTCGACATTCCGGCGGGTGCGCCCGACCACGGACGGAAGATTTACGGCTATTACTTTTGGGTTTTTCCGAATCTGATGTTCAACTTCTACCCCTGGGGGCTGTCGTTCAACGCCGTGCAGCCGCTCAGCCAGACGCGCACGCGCATCCACTACCGCACCTACTACTTTGAGGGTATTGATTTTGACCGCGAAGTGAACCGCATTGACGAAACTGAACACGAAGACGATGCCGTCGTTGAAAGCGCGCAATTGGGCGTGCGGTCTCGGTTTTATCGGCACGGGCGTTATTCTGCGAAGCAGGAGCCCTGCGTGCATCATTTTCACCGGCTGGTGGCTCGGTTTTTGGGGTGATGTATCAAATCCTTTTTCTTTCGCAAACCCTGGCAGGTTCAAAAAAATGCGCCCAAAAATTCGATACACCACCCGTTTTTCACATCCTGAAATGGATTATGGCTTGTAAATCGCCGGTTCGCCTTTTGCAGGCAAAGACGATTTGATAAACTCACGAATGTCATCATTGGCATTTTTCAAATCCTCAGCGCGCAGGTACATCATGTGCCCGCTGCGGTAGCCTTCAAAGCGCAGCCGATCCTTCATTTTACCACTCGGATCGAGGTGCCACATGGTGTATTTCGCATTGAAATAAGTCGTCGCGCCATCGTAATAGCCGGATTGAACCATTACTTTCAGGTAGGGGTTTTGGGCCATTGCCTGTCGCAAATTCTCACCCGTGTTGTCGCCATCGCGGTTCCAGGGGCGAACCGGCCCAAACATGTTGTACTTGATGTCTGTCTTGAAATTCAATTCATTGTGAAAGTAGTAATTGATCGCCGGGGTAAAAGAATGCAGCCAGGACGTGATTTCAGAATTGTAATCCGGGCGGTCGCCGCCTTCCATTCTATCGATACCCAGGTAGCGCGAATCCAGCCGCCCGACCGTGTAGCCGCCACGCTCGCGCAGCAAATCTTTCCAGAAAAAGGAGGTTGAAATGTCAAGATTGTGCTGCAAAACGGTCTTCTTCGACAAGCCAGAATAGTACGCCATTTTCTCCGCCATCGCATCGCGCTTTTCCGGCGCAATAAAACCGCCCATCGCCATCGCCGGCAGCAGTTCATTGATGGTAAAATTCTCCACCTCTGGCAATAGTTCCTCCAAATCCCTTTGTTGCAATTCCGGCACCAGCGCCTTTTGATACCAGGCTGCTGCTGCGAAATAAGGCAGACGATTCGCTGCATCCACCGGACCGTCGCGATCGATACCCAAACCGGTGGGCGATACCAGAATGACGCCGTTCAGGTACATCCACTGCGAATTTTGCAATTCCAGCGCCAAGCCCGAGACCCGCGTCGTACCGTAGCTTTCGCCGATCAGATATTTCGGTGATTGCCAGCGGTTTTTCCGGGTGACGAAGGTGTTGATCCATTCTGCCAGATAGCGGATGTCTTCATTCACACCGAAAAACGTTTCCGGTTTTGCATCTTTATCCAAAATGCGGGAGTAGCCGGTGTTGACCGGATTGACAAAAACGATGTCCGCCACATCCAGAATAGAATGCGGATTTTCTTTAACACCGTAAGGCTGCACCGGGTAGCCTTCGCCGTCGATCTGCAAAATACGCGGACCGGTGTAGGCAATGTGCATCCAAACCGAAGCCGAGCCAGGACCGCCGTTGAAGGAGATCACCAGCGGGCGCGCCGCGCGATCCTGCACGTCCGAGCGTTCGTAGTAGGTGTAAAAAAGCGCCGCGACGGGTTTGCCATCGGCATTCCAAACGGGCTGCGTACCCGTCGTTGCGGTGTAAGGAATGCGCTGCCCCTTGATGGTCGTCTGGTGCTTGGTCACAACCATCGTATCTGCCGGGAGCATGCGGGTTTCCTGCGCCTGCAGCAGTAGCGTGAATGCTGTCAGTAAAGTTGTTAAGGTGATTAGTTTTTTCATCTTTATTTTTGAAAATTTTAGTTGAACAAGAATTAAAAATTATTTCACTTCGATCTGATTTTCCTTATCGAGTTTTTTATTCAGTTTCGGGATCATCTTCAGCAAAGCATCCTTGCGTGAGGTTAGCTGATTCACCATCTCCTGAAAATAGCGCATTTGTGCCATCTGGTCGTGGGTCATTTTGCCCATCCAGCGGGAAACGGAACCGTACAACCCGCGCGTGCGACTGAGCAATTCGTCGTACATGCGGTCGAGTTCCCTGATCTCGGCTACTGTTGCCTCGTCCAGTTTGGAGGTGTTTTTGATGTTTTCCAACTGCCAATGAACCTTTTTCACCGGCTTCATATCCGACAGTACTTTTTCGTACAAATCGCCAAGCGCAAACATCGTCTCGGTCCACGCCGCCCGATCTTCGATCTCAATAGTTACCCTCGGATCATCTTTGATTATAAAGGTTTGCTCATAATCCTGCCCGTTGACGGTGAGCTTTGCCACGTACAAGCCGGGCATTGCCAGCGGACCATCCGGTCCCGGCCGCTGGCGGCGGTTGTTGCTGGTGGTATCATACGGATTGTTTGGCATACCAGCCAGGTTTTCGTAATGAAAATCCCAGATCACACGCTGAATGCCAGCCGTCGTATCCGGTTTTAATGCTTTGACTAATTTACCGTCCTGGGTATAAATGGCTAATGCGATGTCTTTTTTCGCGACCGGATTTTTTAAATAGAAATCAATGATCGTGCCGTCGGGTGGGTTCTCCCCCCGGAAGATCATGTCGCCGGTGTGCCCGCCTGCGCGGGTGTAATTGATCATTTCGCCGGTCGGAACGCGGAACAAATGCGCCTGCTGATTCATAACCTGCGGCGTCATTTCCTGAATGGCGTTCAAATTATCCAGAATCCAGATGCCGCGCCCGTGCGTGCCGAGCACCAGGTCGTTGTCGCGAGGATGTACGACCAGATCGTTAAAAGCCAGGGTCGGCATGTTGTTTTTTAATTCTACCCAACGCTTGCCGCCATCAATGGAAACGAACAGTCCCAGTTCCGTGCCCAGGTACAGTACATTCGGGTTGCGCGGGTCTTCGCGCATGGTGCGCACCACGCGATTTGCCGGCAAGTCGCCGACGACGGAGGTCCAGGTTTTACCGAAGTCGGTCGTTTTGTACAAATAATTGGTGAAATCGTCGTTGCGGTAATTATTAATCGCGACGTAAGCCATACCTGCATTGTGCGTGGAAACTTCGATCGTGTTGATCCAGGTGGAACCGGGCAGCCCGGGCATCCGATCGGACACTTCCGTCCAGTCTTTGCCGTCATTCATGGAAATCTGCACATTGCCATCGTCCGTGCCGACGTAGAGCATACCTGCCTGCAAAGGCGATTCGGCAATCGCCGTCAACGTCGGATAGTAGGGAATGCCGTCATCCAGCGAAGCGGTAGAGGTATCGGCGCGTTCGCCCATGATGGTGAGCTCGCGACGGTTTACTTTGGTGGTCAGATCGCTCAGATTTTCCCACGAATCGCCACCGTCGGTACTCCGCCATAAAATATTCGTGCCGGCGTAAATTTTGTTCGGATTGTGAGCAGAGATAAAAAACGGTCCGTCCCAGTTGGCAGGCGCCATCGCGTTGCCCAATTCGGGTTCGGGCAAGCCCGGTCCCCAGGC
>CAZFBU010000029.1:0-7585 GCA_964517175.1 uncultured Saprospiraceae bacterium | reverse complement strand
CCCATCCAACTGCCGTTATCCTGCAAGCCGCCATATACCCAGTACGGATGACGCATATCCACGCTCACTCGGTAATACTGGCTCACGGGCAGTGAAGTCACATACAACCAAGTCTTCGCTTTGTCATAAGAAATGCCCAAACCGCCGTCGTCGGCTTTAATCACGTGACGCGAATCATTTGGGTTGATCCAGAGAAAACGGTCGTCTCCGTGCAACGATTGGCGGGCGTTGGTAAAGGTTTTACCACCGTCATTGGAATAACTGAAGCTGTTTTGCATATAAATGCGCTGATCGTTGTTCGGGTCCACCAGTATCTGGCTGGCGTACATGGGGCGCGGGTTCCAGTCGCTCATGTAGGTCCAGGTTTCGCCTTTATCTTCCGAGCGATAGATACCCGCCTTACGCCGGTTGTAAGCGGTAGATGCATTGTATTGGTAGCCTTGCTCCACGCAGACATACACGATGTTCGGGTCTTTTCTGTAAATGGAAATGCCAATGCGCCCGACCTCGCCCGCCGGCAAACCTTCGGTCAGTTTGGTCCAGGTGTTTCCGCCATCGGTGGATTTGTGCAAACCACTGCCCGGCCCGTCGCCATGAAAGCCAAAGGGCGTACGTCGTCGCTGATAGGTCGCCGCGTAGAGAATGCCCGGATCAGAGGGATCCATCGCCACATCCACCACGCCGGTATTTTCATTGATATTCAAAATGCGGTTCCAGGTTTTGCCGCCGTCGGTTGTTTTGTAGAGCCCGCGTTCTTCGTTTGCGCCCCAGAGGCGCCCCATCGCTGCCACGTAAACGGTGTTCGTATCCGTTGGGTGCGTGACAATCCGGCCGATGTGATGCGAATCGTGCAAACCCACGTTCGTCCAGGTTTTACCGCTATCGGAAGATTTATAAATTCCGTCGCCCCAAGAGGAGCTTTGGCGATTGGCGCGCTCGCCCGTGCCAACCCACACGAATTTCGGATGTGCCTGATGCAACGCAATATCGCCGACGGAGTGCGTCGCTTCGTTTTCAAAAACCGGCTGAAAAGTCACACCGTTGTTGGTCGTTTTCCACACGCCGCCCGTTGCTGATGCAATGTAAAAAGTATAGGGATCCCTTTCTACCGCTTCAATATCCACAATTCTACCGCTCATGGTCGCCGGGCCGATGTTGCGCAGCTTTAAGCCGGATAGGATCTCGGAGGTCAGTTGCGCCCAGCAGACAGCATAACCCATGACGAGTAAAAATGGGAATAAGAGGATTTTTTTCATTTTATGAATAGCGTTTTTTTACACAAAAAATGGAATATTCGGTGTTTTTGATATTATGATGCTTGTTCTTTACCGTCCCGGCAGGCTGCTCTGATAATCGTATAACCGATAATAGTTGCAACCATGGAAGCGGCCAAAATGCCCAGTTTTGCCTGTACATTATAAACTTCATCGGTGAATGCCAGCCCGGTAATAAAAAGTGACATCGTAAAACCAATTGCCGTCAGAAAGCCCGCTCCCAGCAGGTGCAGATTATTCATGCCCTCCGGCAGTTTTGACCATTTCATTTTAATAACCAAAGAAGAGGCTCCATACACGCCCACTACTTTTCCGACCAACAGTCCGGCAAAAACGCCAACGGCTACCGGGCTACCGATTTTATCCAAAAAGCCTTCGCCAATCGTCACACCGGCATTGCTAAAAGCAAAAATGGGCATGATGACGAATACCACCAATGGATGCATACCGTTCTCCAGCCGTTGCAACGGAGTGAGGGCTTTTTTGGAAACATCCCGAACGTTTTCGAGAATATCAAATTGGTCTTTGGTGACGATGGGCAGGTCATTATCTTTTGCTTCTTTAAATCTTTCCAGCAAATGCTCCAGCCGCTCGGTATAATAACTCGACGACACTTTAGTTGTAACTGGAATGGTGAATGCAGCCAACACCGCCGCGACGGTAGCGTGCACGCCCGACATCAGAAACGCCAGCCACAATCCGGCAATACCAAAGATGCCATATACCAGGCTGCTGCGCACACCTATGAGGTTGAAGCCGATCAACACAACCATGAAGATCGCGCCAACCAGCAAGCTGTCGAAATAAATATTGGAGGTATAAAAAAATGCAATGACGAGCACCGCCAGGATGTCATCGGCAATGGCGAGTGCCGTCAGAAAGACTTTTAGCGTCGTCGGCACTCGGTCGCCCAGCAGATACAAAACCCCGAGCACAAAGGCTATATCCGTTGCCATCGGAATCCCCCACCCGTTGGAAGGCTCACCAGTGTTGTTGATAGAAATGTAAATAAGCGCCGGCACAATGGCGCCTCCCGCAGCCGCCACCAATGGCAAAATGGCATCTTTCGGCTCGCTAAGTTCACCAGCGCGTATTTCCCGCTTTAGCTCCAATCCGACGACAAAGAAAAAAACGGCCATCAGGCCGTCATTGATCCAGTGGTGCAAGTCTTTATCAATGACAAATTCACCAAATCCAATCGAAAACCTAATTTTCCAGATTTCGTGGTAGGTGTCCGCCCAAGGCGAATTGGCAAAAATCATTGCCAATACAGCAGATGAAAACAGCACAATGCCGCTCATCGTGCTGTTGTTCAAAAACCGCTTCATGGGTTTTATGATCCATCGGTCAACTGGTTGTTCTTTCATTGAAATTCTAATTTGTTTTTACATCTTTCGATCTAAAAGGTAAAATAACGAAGATGTTTCACTTTCTAATAAGAATTTCCGAAAGTAAATGTTCTGTAATGGTAACAGGACGTATCCCATGATTGATCAATATTTCCAACCCCGCGTATTTGTACCTTTTGGTGCCATACTTTCCACCTGCTTTGCCATGAGGTTGAGCAATTCCCGGCGCTCCGGTCCCCAGCAGTGCGGCTCGCGGTCGCCGTATGTCACCGAACCATCGTAGTAAGGATCGGTTTGTTCCAGAAATTCTTCCATCAGCACCACCGCCGGATTGAGATAATACGTGTCCATATCGCCGGTGTAAATGTGGATTTTACCGCGCAGGCTCGGACCAATCTTTTCCCAGTTGCGCTTGAGGTATTCATTCAAATCGTAATGCTCCCGCCAGTAGCGAGCGACCTCCATGTCGATTTCTCCGGTTTTCTGATCGAAAAGCGATTCGGTGTAGCCATCCGCGCCAATCGGGCCGAAGGTAGCTTCAAAAATATCGACTTGCTCGCCGGAGCGATTCTTCGTACCCCGCGCCAATTCGTAATGATTGCGCTGCTGGTAGGTCAGCCGCACGATGCCATCAGTGTAGCGATCGCTGGGCGTGGGCACTTCGATCCAGCCATTTTTCTTAAAATAGGCATTGCCATCTTCGTAAATATTCACCGCCTGGAAGTAGTTGAAATCCACCGGATCCGGGCAAAGCGAGAATACCCCGCCAAAAAATTCCGGCTCCAGCACCTGCATCGCCAGCGAAATCCAGCCGCCGGTAGAGCCGCCCGACAGGATGCGCGCATACGGTTCCTTGATGATGCGGAATTGCTCTTCTACCGCCGGGATCAGTTCTTCCATGATCGCATCACGGTACGGTCCGTTGTTCGGCGAATTTACAAAATAGGAATCATCATAATACGGACTTGGATGCTGGAAGGTCACCAAAATCATGCGTGGCGTGCCTTCGGCAGTCCAGTGCTGATAATATTCGTAGCTCGCTCTTTGGCGCGAGGAGGCGTCCGCTCCGGGGTCTTCGGTCGTAAAGCCATTGGGTGCATTCAAAGAAAAATGCCCCTGGATGTAATTCACCGGGTAGTAGGTGTCCGGGCGGTCGTTATAACCTTTTGGTAATAAAACCGTTGCGCCGAGAAAAATATCTTCGCCCCAGAATTCGCTGAGGATGTCGCTTTTGAACTTAATGCGCTTCACCCATTCGGTATCCTCCGGAATGTCAATTGGAGGAATTACGTTTTTGCAATCCAGCGCGATGGTCGTTTTCTTCGTCGGATCAATAGTGATTTTCTGCACATCGCTGTACAAATTGCCCGGAGAGATATTGAAATGCTGACCTTCCCACTGGTCATTGTGGAGCCAGAGGGTATGCCCGTCGGAGCGCTTGAATTCGGTATAAACATTCACAAAGCCCTGGATAAAATAATCGCCCGGAGGCAGATTTTTCAGGCTTTCAATCGGATAGCCAAAAGAATTGTGATTGATCGTAGCGGCAGCGCCCGGCTCCAGCGCTTCGATATCTTCGCCGAAGAAAGGCACGCCCTGGGTGCCGATTTGCAGGCGCGGCTCGCGCTCGTCCGTCTCGGAGATCATGACATAAACCCGTCCTGTGATCGGACCTTCGTGCGCCGATTCCGGAAAGGAAATGTTGAATGTGAGTCGGCTACCGGCAGTATCCGCCGTTTGGCAACTATTGATTGTCAGTGCAGCGGCGCCCAGCACGATCAGTGCCAGCCAATTGGGTAAAAAGGTTATTTTTTTCATAGAGGGTATTAGGTTTATGGATTGGACAACAGAAAGATACGTTGTTTTCCTCATGTTTGGAGATGAAACCACGGAAAGGAGACTTGAAAATCCGCAGGAATCATTTATTTTGGCAAATACAAAATCGAATGTACCATGACAAATTTTACGACGACGCTTGCGCAATATGGCATCCAGGTTGAAATCGGGCAGAAGACAGTTGGCTACATCGAAGTGCCAGGCACACTGGTTCGAATGCCGGCAACGGTTATCGCCGGAACGAAGCCTGGTAAGCAAATTCTGATCACCGGTGGCGTGCACGGCGGCGAGTATCCTTGTATTGAAACGGCAATTCGAATAGCAAAAGAACTTGAACCCGAAGCAGTAAACGGCACGGTTGCGGTGATCCACCCGGTGAATCCGGCAGCCTTTTTAGCGAAGCTGCAATATTACGGTCCGTTCGATGGCAAAAACCTGAACCGTGCGTTCCCTGGCAAAGCGCTGGGCACGGTGAGTGAACGCATTGCGTACGTGGTGCATCAGTTGCAGCAGGGTGCAGATTTTTACATCGATCTGCACGGCGGCGATATTCACGAGGCGCTGATGCCGTTTGTGATCTATTCGCACCTGGGCGGTGCCGGGGTGGTCGAGCAATCGAAGCGGGCAGCGGCGGCGGTCGGCTTTCCGTACGTGGTTGGCTCCTATTCGGATAACGGCTCGATCGGAGCGGCCGCAAATGCCGGCACGCCGGGCTTTCTGGCAGAGTTGGGGCAGTGTGGGCGCTGGAGCGAATCGGAAGTCGCAACTTACATCGAAGCCGTGAAAAACGTGCTCCAGAGCTTTGAGGTTTTGGCAGGCGAAGCCAAATCAAACCCAGACGTGCAGTACATGGAGCGCATGTCGGTGCTGACTGCCGAGGACGAAGGCTGCTGGTACGCTTGCAAGCAATTGGAAGATAGGGTGAAACAAGGCGATAAAATTGGCGAAATCCGCGATTTCTTTGGCAATACGCTGAGCGAGTACTTCGCTGATGCGGATGGCATTTTGATCTACCTGATCACTTCCCTGGCGATCACGAAGGGCGATCCGCTGGCGGCCATTGGCGTGTAATGCGCATTTTTCCAAAATATGCTGGAACAGCGATTGATATTATCCGAGTCAACCGCTATTCCAGTCAGAAGGTGCTTACTTCACCTGGCTCATCACTATTCGATCAAAAATGCGGTCGCCCAGATAAGTTCTGATCCAGACCATTGGTTTGGCAAATTTTCCCGCCCGGTAGCGCGTCTTGGGGTTGTCGCTTTTAACAGCCTGCGAAATGGCGTTGGAAATGACCGACGCCGGCGAAGCAGCATTGGGCTTGTCGTACATTGCTTTGGTCGCATTTGCCACTGCGTTTGCTATTTTTGCGTAAGGACCTTTACCGGAATATTTCAACATGGGTTCATAGATCACTTCCCCGAATTCGGTAGCAATTGCTCCCGGCTCAATCACGACCACATCAATATCAAAAGCTTTCAATTCCAGTCGAAGGGCATCGCTCCAGCCTTCCAGGGCGTGCTTGGTGGCATGATACCAGGCACCCATCGGGGTGTACATTTTGCCGCCCATGGAAGACATGTTGATGATCGTACCGGACTTTTGCTGGCGCATGTGCGGAAGGACTTCCTTGGTAATGCGCGCCAAACCAAAAATATTCACCTCAAACTGCCGACGGGCGTCTTCCAGCGGAATGTCTTCCACTGCGCCATAAAGTCCGTATCCGGCGTTATTGACCAAAACGTCGATCCTGCCCTGCTCGTCAAGCACTTGCCGAACCCCGGCGACGACTTGCGCTTCATCCGTGACGTCCATCGCGATTGCGTGACCGCCTGCATCTACCAACGCCTGCATTTTCTCGATTCTACGCGCAGCGCCATATACGATATGCCCTTCTTTGATAAGCTGCAATGCAGCATCTTTACCAATACCGGAAGATGCACCGGTGATTAATAGGACTTTCTGATTGTTCATTTGTTTTAATTTTATAGTGAGTAATCACTCTTTTAAGCGTGTGGAAATATTAAACTTTGTATTTCTTCAGTAAAAACGTTTTCAATCCGGACTGATCTATCTCGTCTCTGAGCACAGCAATGGAAATGGCGTCCAGTATTTGCTGTAGCAAAATGGCTTCATTTTCTGGTTCTTCGTATCCTGTTTCAGTGAATGCCCAGGCTAGTTTATCAATCAAAGGCTTCATTTTGTTCGGGTTATTGTATCCTTGTTCCCACTTTAGTTTGAACTGCAATTTCCAGTAATCGTAGTCTGCTTTATCCACAGAAAATGGCAATTCAATCGCTTTCCGGATCACTTTTTTGGGGTCAGTTTCAAAAACGACGTGCGCAAAAACCTGATTTAGCCGCACTTCCGCATCGGCTACCAGCGCATCGAGTAAGCCTTTTTTATTTTCAAAATGCCGAAAAATGAGCCCTTCCGAAACGCCCGCCTGCTTCGCGATCTTGCTGGTCGAAACGGCGTTGTACCCTTCCCTGGCGAACAGCTCCAAAGCTGTCGATAATATTTTTTCTTTTTTGTCGGTCATTCTAAATGTGAGTAATCACTCGCAAAATAAATACCTTTTTGAAAAAAATCAAGTTTGTGCAAAGAAATTTTTGAAAATTATTCTACAGACAGGCGCAGCGTTACCTCCCGCAGGTGGTCGAGCATCCGTTGGCGGTCCTTGAAGTGTGCTAATTCCGTATGTGGAATGGGATCGCCAATGCTGATGCGCACACTTTTGCCCATTTTGTTGCGGATTTCATTTAAAAGCAAACTCAGCCGTAGATTCAGGTGAATCTGGCTCGCCAATTGGAATAAATGGCTGTTCCGACCGTGAAAATAAAGCGGCACGACCGTTGCCTTGGTTTGCTGAATTGCCTTGGCGGTGAAGCGTTTCCACTCCAAATCCTGGGCGCGCTTCCAGAGCTTGGGCGCGGTCGCCACGCCCCCCGCCGGAAAAACCGCCAAAGCTTCGCCCGCTTGGAGGCGTTCGGTAGCGCGGGAGCGGGAGCGGAGGTTCGTGTATAAGGCTTCTTTCGTTTCGCTGAAATCAACCGGCAGGAGATAATCTTCGAGTTGCTCCTCGCGGCAGAGCACTTCATTGACCAGTACGACGAAGCGCTCGCG
>CAZFBU010000028.1:0-34055 GCA_964517175.1 uncultured Saprospiraceae bacterium | reverse complement strand
AGAAAAATGCGGATCGTTCTTTGATAATTGCTAAAGACGCCATTCGCAATCAAAAATTTCTACACCAATTCTGATGCTGCTTTCGGCTCAATTTTTGGCGGCAGCAATTTGTACAGCACGGGCGTCACCAGGCGCGATAAGATGGTGGAACTAATAAGCCCGCCAATAATCACCAGCGCCAGCGGAGAATACAACGGACTGAATTCCAGCACCAACGGCGTCAGTCCACCGATAGCGGTCAGCGTAGTCAACACAATCGGTACGAAGCGGATTTCTCCGGCTTCCTGTATGGCTTCATTCAGTTCCATGCCTTGCTCGCGCAGTTGGTTGGTAAAATCCACCAGCAGGATCGAGTTTTTCACTTCAATACCCGCCAGGGCAATCAAGCCGATGGTAGCCGTAAAAGACAAAGTTTCGCCAAATAGCCACAGCATGAGCACGGCACCAATGATGCCCAGCGGAATAACCGACAACACAATGAGCGTGCTTTTGAAGGTTTTGAATTCCAGAATCAACACGCCGATCAGCCCGAATACCGTCAGCAAAATGATAGCGCCGATACCGGCAAAACTCTCCTCCTGGCTTTCTACTTCGCCGGCAACCTGATAGGAAAACCCTTCCGGAAAGTCGAAATCGGCGAGCTTCTGCTGCAGTTCGGCATTGATCGCGCTGGTCAGGTAGCCCGATTGTACCAGCGCCGTGATGAGCACGAAGCGCTCGCGGTTGTAGTGGCGAATGACGTTGGTAGAAGTATTGAATTCGATTGACGCTACTTGTCGCAAAGGTATGGCATCCCCATTCATATTGTTTACGTACAATTTGTTGAATACCTCTAGCCCGGGGGCGGGTTGATCTTTTGGCAGCGAAAGCAGCATATCGAATTCATCGCCTTCGTCATTGCGCAAAGTACCGACTTCCAGCCCGGCAATACCCATGCGCACGGCCCGATCGATGCTGGCCACCGGCACGCCCAGCGATGCCGCTTTGGGCTTGTTGATGTTGACTTTTAAGTCGGTTTTTTGTGTTGTTAGCGGATTGGTGACGTAAATCGTTCCCTCGGTATTGACAATCAGATTCTCAATCTGACCGGCTACGCTCCGCAGGGTGTCCAGATTTTCACCCAAAATCCGGATAGCAATGGGCGCTTCCTGGGGCGGTCCCTGTTCAAAGTTTTGCACTACAATCTTTGCATTCGGATAAAACCGAAACCGCTCCCGCAAGTCATCGATCAGGTTTTCTTTAACTTCGGCATCTACGTCGTACAATTGAACAAAAATCTGGGCTTTGTTTTCGGCTTCCTGGCTGGGAATTACATTGTAGTAAATACGAGGATTGCCACGCCCCACATTGGATGCGTAGTATTTTACCAAATCAACTTCCGCCAGCGCGTTTTCCACGTACCCGGCTACGCGGTTGGTTTCGTAAATGTTGGTACCTTCCGGCGTTTCGATATTTATCATAAACATCGGTCGCTCGGAGGCTGGAAATAAGCTAAACCCAACGCTCGGAATCATAGCAATGGAACCGGCAAAAATGGCGATGGAGACCAGCAGCGTCAGCCACGGACGGCGCAACGCGCTACGCAGCAACGGCCGATAGCTGGCGTTGATACCGGTTTTGAAAGCCCGGAAAATGACATTTCCCTCGGGATTGCTGTGTTCTTTTAGTACGATACTGGTCAAAAACGGCACAATCGTCAGGGATACGACCATGGAGGCGACGACCGTAAGCGTAACCGCCACGGGCAGCGAGCGGATAAAATCACCCGAAGCGCCGGGCAAAAACAGCAGCGGCAGAAATGCCAGCACCAGCGTTGCCGTAGTACCCAGCACCGCCAGCCCGATCTGCTTCGTACCAATGATGGCCGCGTTGCGGCGTGAATACCCCATTCGGAGGTGCCGCTCAATGTTTTCCACCACGACGATGCTGTCGTCCACCAGCAATCCCAGCGCTACAATCATCCCGACGATGCTGAGCTGATTGAGCGTGAAGCCAAAAAAACTGAGCAGCGTCAATCCAATGGCGATTGACAATGGAATGGAGATCATCACAACCAGCGACGGGCGAATGCCCAACGGCATCAGGGTGATGAGCACCAGCAGAATGGCAATGCCAAAGTCTTTAGCAAATCGTACCAGACGATCTTTTACGCTTAGCCCCTGATCGAAAACCTTGTAAAAATCCATGTTGCCAGGTAAATCTGCTTCAAATGCCGCCAGTACCGGCAGGATGGCATTGCGCACCTGAAAAATATTTTGCGAGCGCTTTTGTGCCGCCGTGACAAAAACCGCACGATGGCCGTTCAGCCGCGTGATGTGGCTTTCCTGCTGATAATCCATGCGCACGGTTGCAATGTCTTTGAGGTAAATCACCTGACCTTTGGCGCCGTAGATAATGGTGTTTTGAATTTCTTCCAGCGACTTGTAGCTGCCGCTGGTCTTTACGTTGAATTTTTTGGAATTGGCATTCACGCTGCCCCCCGGAATGTTCAGGTTTTCGGTTTGCAGTATATTCAGCACCGCATCCATCGGGATGCCTTTTTGCGACATTTTGTCCAGGTCGAGTTCGATGCGAATTTCCTGCTCCGGGAAGCCCCAGGTATCCACTTTTTTCAGCATGGGAATTTTTTCCAGCGCCTTTTGCAAACGTTCGGCTTCGGCTTTCAGTTGGGCATAGCTGGCCGTTTCACTGATGATGGCCGCCTGCAAAATGCTGACATCTGAAGGCGAAAATTTATTGATTTCGATGCGGTAAATTTCCTCCGGGAAGTCCTTTTCCAGCGCATTTACCTCCCGCACCACCTCCTGGTATTTCTCATCTACGTCAATGCCGTATTCGTAGTCAATGCGGATAACCGCCACGCCATCGCTGATATCGGTGGTGATTTTATCAATATCGTCGAGTTCGTTAAAACGAGTTTCGATGGGATCTACCACCTGCTCTTCCAAATCGGCAGGCGTAGCGCCGGGATAGATCAACACGATATTAAAACCGGGAAAGACCGGCTCGGGGTCTTCGCTCTTTGGCATGTTGAATAGGGTGTAAATGCCCAGTGCAAAAATGCCCAGAAACATGGTGAGCGTGAATTGATAGTTCTTAACTGAAAATTCGGAGATTTTCATAATATCAGGTTATGATGTTAGATAAGTGATGGCAGTTTCTCTTGTTAATCGGGTGTGGATTTAAAACTTTGATTGTCCGTTTTTTGAAATATTATTGCAGCACCTTAATGACCACATTATCCGTCAGATAAGCAGAACCATCGGTGATAATCGGCTGCCCTTCCGTCAATCCATCGGCGATCAAAACCTTGCGATCCCGGATGGACGCGATGCGCACCGGTACCTTCCGCGCCCGGTTGCTGTCGGGCACGAAAACGAAAGCTGCCGCGCCGTTGCCTTCCACGATGGCATCTATCGGCACCATCAGGTAGCTGCCGTTGCCCAGTGTTTCCAGTTCGACTTTAGCAAACATACCGTAGGTGAATTTCTGCCCCCGGGTATCAAATTTGAATTCCACAGGATAAAGCCCGGTTGCAGGATCAGGGCTTTGGGGCAGTTCGTGTACGCGGCCGCTAAAGGTCTGCCCCGGGTAGGCATCGAACGCCATGCGCACGCGGTCGCCCACGCGCAAGCGCACGAAGTCGCGATCCGCTACGCCGGCTTGCACCATCCAGTCGCCCGGTGTGGCGGAAAAAACGACCAGCACCAGGTTGCCGGGATTGGTTAGCTCACCTTCATTTGCCAGCTTTTTCAGCACTTTGCCGCTGATGGGGGCGCGGATTTCCGAGTAGCTCAGGTTGAATTGGGCAATGGCTGCCTGCTCCTCCGCCAGCCGAAGCTGGGTGCGGGCATTTTGCACCTGCTCCAGGGTAGCTACGGAATCGCGGTAGAGGTTTTCGGCGCGCTGCAGGTCGCGTTTGGCTTTTTCTACGCCCTCCTGCGCCTGGCTCACCTGCGCCTGGATTTCGGTGAGATTGAGTTTGGCAAGCAGTTGTCCTTTCTTCACAAAATCGCCCTCATCCACCAGGATGCGCTCAATCACACCGCCGGTTTTGAAGGAGAGCCGGGCTTCCGAATCGGAGACCACCAACCCCGAAACGGAAATGGTTTCTGAAACGGATTCGCGGGTCGCAGTTGCGATGCGTACGGGTATTTCCTCCGCTTTGTTCGGTGGTATCCTGTCGGATTCTGCTTCGCCGCCGCAGGCCGTCAGGAAAATTGCCATTGCAAATGCCAAAGCCGGTGTTTTAAAAAGATATAATGCTTTCATGGTTATTTCGATATTAGATTTTTGAAAATTATTTGCCAATAGCTCTTTGCACGTTCGTCCATTTTAGCCAGACATTGTATAAGTTCATCACCTGTTGCAATTCGGCGTTGGTCCGTTCGTTCCGGGCATCGAGGTATTCGATGTAAAGCGCTTGTCCTTCCCGGTACTGCCGGGTCACGTCGTCGAAATATTGCCGGGCGGTACGCACCTGATCGCGGGCGCTGGCTAATTGCTGCAGGGCGGATTCGTAATCTCGCCGACTGGTACTCAATTGCAACGCTAATTGATCAGCCACCTGATCGCGCTGTGCCTGTACGGCTGCCACGTCCATTTCCGCCATTTTAATCTTTTGCTTGTTGCGATTGCCATTAAAAATCGGCAGATCAATGGCTAAACCACCCAGAATGTAAAGAGAGCCGTTGCCCACTTCAAAATTGAAGCCCTGCGAACCGGCATCTACGAAGGCGCTGACTTTGGGTATCTGGTAGGCCGCCTGGAGCTGGAGCGCCGTTTGGTTGATGCCTTGCGCCACGACCAGCTTGCGAAGCTCCTCCCGGTTTTCGGTGGTGCCATCGATCATCGCCGGGAAGTCGTAATTGATATCCGTCAGGGTTTCATCGATAGCAATGGGCGTATCCAGTGGTTTGTTGAGCAGGAAATTAAAGTAAGCAGCGGCGGTTTGTGCATTGTTTTGGGCTTCTGTCAGTTGGGCTTCCACTTTGGTGATTTCGCTCTTGGCGCGGGTTACGGCGGTGCGGTTCACCCTATCGTTTTCGTACAATTTCTGATTCACACGGCGGCTTTCGCGCAGCAGTGTTCGCGCATTTTCGTAAATACGCACCGACTCCTGAGCCTGCAAATACTGAAAGTATGCCGCCCGGATTTGCTGCGTAAGTTCTTGTTTGTAAACATTGATGTCCACGACCGAAAGGTCGATCATCTGTTCTTTGATCTGCCGATTGTATCGAATGTCGGGATTCACAATCGGATACGTAGCCCGGATTTTCAGGTCGTAGAAGTTATTCGGATTGAAATTCTCTTCAAAATTGTCGAGTTGCGGAAATTGGTTCGTTCCGGTCAGTTCGTTCAGTGTGCTGTACACCGGATTGAGCAAATCGCCAATCGGAAAAGCAATGGCCCGGCCTCCGCCCGCGAGGGTATAAGTGCCATTCAGGTTGACGGCGGGCAGCAGCAATCCCCTGGCTTCTTCCAGCGCATACTGGCTTTTCTGTAGCTGGTACTGCTGCTGGCGAAGCGCATCGCTATTGGCAATGCCTTGCTCAATGTAGCTTTGCAGCAAATTGCTTTGGGCTTGCGCCAAATGCATCCAACTTAAGGCAAAAACGAGGGTTAGAAATCGGATGAATTTCATGGTTATAGTTGTTTATTTTATGAACACTGTTTATTCAAAGGGTAAAAAATTTTGTTTTTGATTTCATCCGGGGCATTTCAAGAATATGCCAAACGCCGGTACCGATGATTACCGGCTGCTCAACATTCGAATCCATTCGTCATTTGCCCGCTGTATCATCAATCGGTTTTCTTTATCCGTTTGATTGGTCACGCGAATGCGGCAGCGATCATTGAGCATCACCAGTCCGTGCAAAAATGCCCAGGAGTAAAAGGCGTAGTCCTCCGCCGACGTTGCACGGATCAGCTCCTGATCCATACACGCCTGAACGGTTTCTTTCAAAAAACCGAAGGCCTCGCCCCCATCCACCCAGGGTTTGCGCTCTTCCAGCACTTCCATCGGCGCCATGAGCACGAACATCAGGTTGTAATGCTGCGGATGCTCCACCGAAAACCGGAGATACAACTCACCGATTGCGCGGAGGCGCTCCAGCGGATTTTCGATCTGTGCCAGTGGATACATTTCCTGCTTGAGCAGGTCAAAACCCACGCGATGCACCGCAAATAAAATCTCATTTTTGTCCTTAAAATACAGGTAGATCGTTGCCGGGCTGTATTCGATGCGCTCCGCAATCATACGGATAGACGTTTTTTCATAGCCTTCGCGGGTGAATATCTCCGCTGCTGCTTCCACGATGCGCTCGCGCATTTCCTGCTTTTCTCGTTCTTTTCGCTCTGTTATGCCCATTTGATGGTTTGAATTGCCCGTTAAACCGGATAGTTTGTGTAGATTGTTTCCATTGGATTTTTCTGATAACACAAAGCTACTGAACACTGTTTAGTAAATCAACAATATTTATTAAAATTTCGACCAAAAGAAGTTATTTGTTGTTTATAAGGCAATATTCGGGGGGTTTAATACCAAAGTCAACTTCGCGTCAGCCAATTGGGCATTTATTGGAGTGAATTGTAAAATCGAGAATGTGAATTGTAATCGGGTGCGGGGCGGCTGTATGCAGAGGAACTTTAACACTGCGGGTATCGGTTTTAACCTTTTGTTTGCAAATACTTCGCTATCAATCATTTAAATTTGCGATTCTAAAAAAACAGATAATGCGTTTACCAAAAAAATTACTACTGCTGGCAGTTTTACTCACGGCAGGTTTACTGAACACTGCCATTGCCCAACAAGACAAGTCAAAGCGCCCCAGCCCGCCCGCCACTGCGGAGGCAAGCATGGACGGACTTGAGATCAAGATCAGCTACAGCCAACCGGCGGTAAAAGGGCGGCAGATATGGGGTAAACTGGTGCCTTACGGCAAAATATGGCGTACCGGCGCCAATGAGGCAACGACATTCGAGGTGAGCGAGGACGTGCGCATTGAAGGCGAACTGCTGCCTGCCGGAACGTACGCACTGCTCAGTATTCCCGGCGAAACGGAATGGACGTTTATTTTCAATAAAAAACCGGAACAATGGGGGGCGTACAATTACAATCCCGATGATGATGCCCTGCGCGTGACCGTCACGCCCGGCGAAGCGCCGGATTTTGCCGAGCGACTGACCTTCCGAATGGATGATGCCGGCACGGTACATCTGCATTGGGAAAAACGAACCGTGGCTTTTACCGTGAAAAAGGCATGAGAAACATCTTCTGATAAATTATGCTGGCTTCGGAGCAGAATTGCGGTTGGTTGTAGGGTGGTGTGGTTCATCATTTCCAACTGGTGCGCATGCTCGCCAGTTCTTTTTGGTCCTGGTTTCTAATCAGTCGATGCAAAAACGCATGATTGTCAAGCCGGTGCGACTCCAAAAGGACAACATCTTTCCAGAGCCCGGCGTTTTTGGATAAAACCAAACGCAAAATTAAAAAATCAGAATGAGCATTTAGTGTTGATTGTTTTAAACCATTAAGACTGGTCGCTTGTCTGGTTGAAGATAAGCGAAGAAAAAAATAATTTTTTTTAAAAAAGGGGTTTTGCAATTGGAATAAAAAATCATACCTTTGCAATCGCTTTTTGAAAAGGCATGTTATCATTTGTTTATAACCGTTCATTCAAGAACGGATAAAATTTAATTAAAAGACGCTGTATGCCAACGATCAATCAATTGGTGCGCAATGGGAGAAAGAAGATCGTGACGAAGAGTAAGTCACGCGCGCTGGAATCATGTCCGCAGAAGCGCGGCGTATGTACTCGTGTATATACGACCACGCCCAAGAAGCCGAACTCTGCGTTGCGCAAAGTAGCCAAGGTGCGTCTGACGAATCAGATCGAAGTTATTGCCTACATTCCGGGTGAAGGTCACAATCTGCAGGAGCACTCCATTGTGCTGGTGCGCGGTGGTCGTGTGAAGGATTTGCCGGGGGTACGTTATACAATTGTACGTGGCGCTTTGGACACGCAAGGTGTGAACAACCGTAAGCAGAGCCGCTCGCGCTATGGCACGAAGCGACCGAAGTCTTAAAATTATGTTTCAATCTTTATTATCAGAAACCTCTAATTCGTAATGAGAAAAAGAAAACCGAAATTAAGAACCATAACGCCGGATCCGAGGTATAAAGATCCGATGGTCACGCAGTTTGTCAATAATTTGATGTTGCAAGGCAAAAAGAGCACTGCTTTCACAGTGTTTTACGAGGCGATGGATTTGGTGCGGGAAAGAACCAACGGTCAGGATGAGCACAATCTTTGGGATAAGGCGCTGAAAAATGTGACGCCGCAGGTGGAAGTTCGTTCCCGCCGTATTGGTGGTGCTACTTTCCAGATTCCGACGGAAATTCGTGCGAAGCGCAAGCTGTCGATTGGGATGAAGTGGCTGATTAAATTTGCCAGAGAACGCAGTGGCAGAGGAATGGCGGATAAGCTGGCGAATGAAATCATCGCGGCGAGCAAGGGTGAAGGTGCAGCCGTGAAGCGGAAGGAAGATATGCACAGAATGGCGGAAGCAAACCGCGCATTTGCGCACTTCAAGGCGTAAGCCTGGCGATTGGTACAGCCGGCTATTTATTTTTACTACCATTTTTTAAAATATTATAACCAAAAATTCCCATCAGGGAAACGTCATGGCCAAGGATTTAAAATTTACGAGAAATATCGGTATTACTGCGCACATTGATGCGGGTAAAACAACTACCACCGAACGTATTTTGTATTACACGGGGGTATCTCACAAGATTGGTGAGGTACACGATGGCGCAGCCACGATGGACTGGATGGAGCAGGAGCAGGAGCGTGGTATTACCATTACTTCGGCAGCTACAAAGTGCACTTGGAAAATTGGTGAGCAGATTTACGATTTCAATATCATTGACACACCCGGTCACGTGGACTTCACCGTGGAGGTGAATCGCTCCATGCGCGTTCTGGATGGGTTGGTGTTTTTGTTCAGCTCTGTAGATGGCGTTGAGCCGCAGTCGGAAACCAACTGGCGACTGGCTGATGGTTACAAAGTGCCCCGCGTTGCTTTTGTCAACAAAATGGACCGTGCCGGTGCGGATTATTTCAATGTAATCAAGGACATGCGGGAAAAGCTGGGCGCGAATGCGCTGGCGATGCAAGTGCCAATCGGTTCTGAAGATAATTTCAAGGGGGTGGTTGATTTGGTGACGAATGAAGCCAGAATCTGGAACGAGGATGATTTCGGCATGACGTATGAGGTAATTGATATTCCGGAAGATTTGGTGGATCAGGTGGCGGAACACCGGGAAAAACTGGTAGAAGCCATTGCGGAATATGACGACAAACTGATGGAAAAGTTCTTCGAGGATCCGGATTCCATCACGGTTGATGAAATGCGTGCAGCGATCCGCAAGGCGACGATTGATATGGAAATTACGCCGGTATATTGCGGTTCTGCTTTCAAAAATAAAGGTGTGCAGGCTTGTTTGGATGCGGTTTGTTATTATTTGCCCGCTCCGAGTGATGTGGAAGCAGTGAAAGGCACAAATCCCAAGACGGAAAAAGAAGTGTTGCGCCGCCCGACTACGGAAGATCCGTTCACCGCTCTGGCGTTCAAGATCGCCACGGACCCGTTTGTTGGTCGTTTGTGCTTCATTCGCGTATATTCTGGCGTTTTGGATGCTGGTTCTTACGTATTGAATACACGTACTGACAATAAAGAGCGTATCTCCCGCTTATATCAGATGCACTCCAATAAGCAGAATGCCATCGACAAGGTGGAAGCCGGTGATATTGCAGCGGCGGTTGGTTTCAAGGATATTCGTACCGGTGATACGCTGTGTGATTTGAATAATCCGATCGTACTCGAAAGTATGGTTTTCCCAGAGCCGGTAATTGGTTTGGCTATTGAGCCGAAGACGCAGAAAGACCTGGACAAGCTGGGTAATGCGTTGGCGAAACTGGCAGAGGAAGACCCGACATTCCGCGTACGTTTTGATGAAGATACGAACCAGACCGTTATCAGCGGTATGGGCGAATTGCACCTGGAAATTATCGTGGACCGTCTGCGTCGCGAATTTAAGGTGGAATGTAATCAGGGTGCACCGCAAGTAAACTACAAGGAAGCGCTGACCAAGTCGGTGAATCACCGCGAGCGTTTGAAGAAGCAGTCAGGTGGTGCCGGTTTGTTTGCAGATATGGAATTTGAACTTGGACCGGCTGACGAAGAGTTCCTGGAGAGTGAAGATTTCAAAAGCGGAAAGACGAAGCTGCAGTTCAAGTGGGATATTGTTGGGGGTTCTATCGACAAAAACTACCAGAAGCCGATCGTTGATGGTTTCACGGCCATGATGGGTAATGGCGTTTTGGCAGGCTATGCGATTGACTCCATGAAAGTACGAGTTTACGATGGTTCTATGCACCCGGTGGATTCTAAGCCGATTGCATTTGAATTAGCAGCGAAGGACGGTTTCCGAGCGGCTGCAAAGCAAGCCGGACCCGTGCTGATGGAACCCATCATGAAGTTGGAAATTATCACGCCGGAAGAGTATGTAGGTTCTGTAATTGGTGACTTGAACCGCCGTCGCGGTCTGCCGAAGGGGCAGGAAGGTCGCCCGGGTGGTGCGGTAGCCATTTCAGCAGATGTGCCGTTGGCAGAGATGTTCGGCTATGTAACGCAGTTGCGTACGATAACTTCTGGTCGGGCGACATCCGTGATGGAATTTTCGCACTTTGCACCGGCACCGACGAATGTTGCCGAAGAAGTAATCGCAAAAGCACAAGGTACCGTAAAAGTTTAAAAATTGTAATTTCAAGGATTCAAAGCTGTGCTTAAACCTTGAATAAATCGAACCATATTTTTAATAACAAGGCATGAATCAGAAGATTAGAATCAAACTCCGTTCGTACGACCACAATTTGGTGGATAAGTCCACGGAGAAAATCGTAAAAACTGTGCGCAACAGTGGTGCTGTTGTGACTGGTCCGATTCCGCTGCCCACTGAGAAGAAAGTGTTTACCGTGCTCCGTTCTCCGCACGTCAACAAAAAATCTCGTGAGCAGTTCCAGTTGCGTACCCACAAGCGCCTCATTGAAATCTACACGCCTACCCAGAAGACAGTCGATGCCCTGTCCAAGTTGGAGCTGCCGAGTGGCGTGGATATTCAGGTTAAGTTGACCTAATAATTTGTTGAAAACTAGATTCTGGCTTCTGGTTTTGTTCTTCTTCCCGGCAGGATGAGCAAGGTGTACGCCTCGCTGTGCCAACGAAGCGGAAGAAGAAGAGAATTGGTATCCAGCGTCTTAAAACATAAAACGGATGAACGGATTAATTGGCAAAAAAGTTGGCATGACCAGCGTGTACGATACAGCCGGTCGAAATATTGCCTGCACCGTAGTTGAAGTCGGTCCTTGTGTTGTCACGCAAATAAAGACAGAAGAGTCCGACGGATATTCCTCTATTCAATTGGGATTCGGTGAAGCAAAAGCCAAAAACACACCACAGTCTCTCCAGGGGCACTTCGAGAAAGCAAATACCGGCCCGAAAAGAAAGGTCGTTGAGTTCAGAGATTTCAATGCCGTTGAGAAAGCATTGGGTGATATCGTCAAAGTGGAGGAGGTTTTCACGGAAGGCGATATTATTCATGCGGTCGGCACATCTAAAGGTAAAGGTTTCCAGGGTGTTGTGAAGCGCCACGGTTTCAAGGGCGTAAATGATGCTACGCATGGTCAGCACAATCGTCAGCGTGCACCGGGTTCTATTGGTGCGGCTTCCTATCCGGCGAAGGTAATGAAAGGCATGCGGATGGCTGGACGCGACGGCGGTACTCGTATCAAGATCAAAAACCTGCGGGTACTCAAAATAATGCCGGAGCGCAATCTGATTCTCGTGAAAGGAGCTATTCCGGGGCATAAAGGTTCTACGATAATTTTGGAGAAGAAACCTGTTTTATAAGATAAAGGCGAGCTGCCTCGGGCAGTCATCCTAAAATGGGATAAACATGAAAGTCGAAGTATTTAATATTCAGGGCGAAAAAACCGGAAGGTCGGTAGAATTACCGGATGATATTTTTGGCGTTGAGCCTAATGAACACGCGGTATATCTTTCGGTGAAGCAATATCTTGCCAATCAGCGTCAGGGTACGCACAAGGCGAAGGAACGCAATGAAATTGCCGGTTCTACCAGAAAGCTGCATCGCCAGAAGGGCACAGGTGGTTCCAGAAAAGGGGATATTAAGAACCCGCTGTTTCACGGAGGTGGTCGTATTTTTGGTCCAAAGCCACGCGATTACAGTCAGAAGCTGAACAAGAAGGTGAAGATGCTGGCACGCAAGTCCGTTCTTTCGGATAAAGCAAAGAAAAACGGAATTATCGTTTTGGAAGATTTTTCATTTGAAGCGCCAAGGACGAAGGCGTTTTCTGATATTTTGAATTGCTTAAATCTGAATGGGCAAAAGACGCTGCTGGTTACGGCAGACCACGAGAAGGAAGTTTATCTTTCCAGCCGCAACTTGCCGAAATCTTCCGTAGCACGTGCCATTGATATCAACACGTACCAGATCATGTACGCCAATACCGTGATTTTGTCGGAAGGTTCGATTGAAAAAATTAAAGAAACATTTGCGTAAGCAAAGTCAATAAAGAGAACAATGGCAAAGACGATATTAATACGACCCATCATCACAGAGAAGGCGGATTTGCTTTCGGAAAGATTACAGAAGTACAGCTTTATTGTTGAAAAGAAGGCAAATAAGATTGAAATTGCCAAAGCAGTTGAGGCTCGTTACAGCGTCAATGTGGAATCGGTCAATACGGTGGTGATGCCGGGTAAACAAAAGAGCAGAATGACCAAAACGGGCATTTTGCAAGGGCGGATTTCGGCTTACAAGAAAGCCATTGTGACGCTAGTGGAAGGGGAAGAGATTGACTTGTTTGGCGATATTTAGGCGAGAACAAGCATTCATCAGCATTTGTAAAAATTGAAATTTCAGGACAATGCCAGTTAAAAAATATAATCCGATAACACCGGGAACCCGATTCAGGATCGGCAATGCCTTTGCTGAAGTGACGACGGATAAGCCGGAAAAGAGCCTGCTTGCGCCACTCAAGAAGACGGGTGGGCGCAACAATGCCGGTCGTAAAACGGTCGGACAGCGCGGTGGCGGACACAAGCGTCGCTATCGGGTCATTGATTTCAAGCGCGACAAAGAAGGTATGCCGGCAACGGTAAAAACCATTGAGTACGATCCGAATCGAACGGCTTATATTGCACTTCTGGAATACGAAGATGGCGAAAAGCGCTACATCATTGCAGCAGAAGGGTTGCAGGTGGGGGCTACGGTTTTGTCGGGCGAAGGCGCTCCGCCAAATGTTGGCAATGCGATGTATCTGCGGGATATTCCGCTTGGTTCGAGCATTTATGCCATCGAAATGCAGCCGGGCAAAGGTGCTGCAATGGTCAGAAGTGCAGGCACATTCGCAACACTCACGGGACGCGAGGGTAAATACGCTATCGTAAAGTTGCCTTCCGGCGAGGTGCGTCGGGTATTGCTGACGTGCAAAGCTACGATTGGCTCTACTTCCAATCCCGATCACGCATTGCAGTCGCTCGGTAAAGCAGGCAGAAAGCGCTGGCTGGGCAGACGCCCACACGTGAGAGGGGTAGCGATGAACCCGGTAGATCACCCCATGGGCGGTGGTGAAGGACGTGCTTCCGGTGGTCACCCGCGTTCGCGCACGGGTGTGAAGGCGAAGGGCTTTAAAACGCGCAATCGCAAAAAGCACTCCAGCAGGCTGATTATTTCGAGAAGAAAGGTTAGAAAATAATAACACTCTTGCAAAATTAATACATACAATGGCAAGATCAATCAAAAAAGGACCATACGTATTCCACAAGTTGCTGGATAAGATCGAGAAGGCGAGTGAAGCTAAGAAAAAGAGCGTCATCAAAACCTGGTCTCGTTCTTCCATGATTATTCCGGATATGGTGGGTAAAACGATTGCGGTGCACAACGGCAAGAACTTTGTGCCGGTATTCGTAACGGAGAACATGGTAGGGCATAAGCTCGGCGAATTTGCCCCGACTCGCAACTACAAGGGACACTCCGGGAACAGAAAGAAATAATTTAAATGAATTTTCAATTGCGGGCTTTTCCGCGATTTTATAAAGAAGCGATCAATGGAAGCAGTAGCTAAACTTAGAAACTGTCCGATGTCAGCGCGCAAAATGCGCCTCGTAGTCGATAATATTCGCGGCAAGCGGGTGGTGGATGCACTTGATATTCTGCGCTACAGCAAGCAGGAAGCAGCCGTTTGGCTGGAGAAAGTTGTTCTTTCTGCCATTGCTAACTGGGAATATAAACTCGGAGGCGTGGAAAGTGCTGATGACTATGATCTGGTGATTACGACAGCTTATTCGGACGAGGCGGGCATGTTGAAACGTTTTCGCCCGGCACCGCAAGGACGCGCGCACCGCATCAGAAAGCGCAGCAATCATGTGACGATCGTCGTGGAAAATATGATTCCGCTTCCGACGGAAGAAGAAGAATACATAGAAGATATCGACGATGCCGTTGAGGTAGAAGAAGTAGAAACTGCTGACAATGCAGAAGGAAAAGAATAATTCAGAAATTTCAATTTTATACCATAAACAATATGGGGCAGAAGACAAATCCAATAGGCAATCGATTAGGCATTATCCGTGGCTGGGATTCCAACTGGTACGGAGGTAAAGCACGGGACTATGCGGCAAAAGTAGTTGAGGATGAAAATATCCGCAATTATCTCAACGCCCGTATTCACAAAGGAGGCATCGCTCGCATCGTGATTGAGCGCACACTGAAGCGCATCACGATCACCATTCATACCTCTCGTCCCGGTATCATTATCGGTAAAGGCGGTCAGGAAGTGGATCGCATTCGGGAAGAGTTGAAAAAGCTGACGGGTAAAGATGTGCAAATCAACATCATTGAAATTCGTAAGCCGGAATTGGATGCCAACATTGTAGCTGAAACCGTTGCCAAGCAGTTGGAGGCACGTATCAACTATCGCCGGGCGATCAAAATGGCGATTCAATCCACCATGCGTGCTGGTGCAGAGGGCGTTAAGGTACGTATAGCCGGTCGCCTTGCAGGTTCGGATATGGCGCGCGAGGAAGAGTACAAAGAGGGAAGAACTCCCCTGCATACATTCCGGGCAGATATTGACTATGCGTTGAAAGAGGCACAGACCGTTTACGGTAAGATTGGTGTGAAAGTCTGGATTTGCAAGGGAGAGGTGCTGGGTAAGCGCGATCTTTCGCCCAATGTTGGTGTGCAGAAGAAAGATAGTGGTAAGCGCGACAGCGGCGGCGGCGGAAGACGAGGTGGTGGAAGAAATCAGAGAAGAAGATAGCATATTTCAAAAAAATGCCGTACCTTTGCCAAGCTTTTTTGGAAGGGTACTTACTAGGGGCAAAAAACGGCTTTTTTCAATTTTTAAACGCAAAGAAAATGTTACAGCCTAAAAGAACAAAATACCGCAAACAGCAGAAAGGCAGAAGAAAAGGTATTGCACATAGAGGCAGTACGGTAGCTTTCGGTACTTTCGGGCTTAAGGCAATTACTGGCTCCCGGATCACCAATCGGCAGATAGAGTCGGCGCGTATTGCAATGACACGCTACATGAAGAGAGAAGGAAAGGTTTGGATTCGCATTTTTCCGGATCGACCGATTACGGCTAAGCCGCAGGAAGTTCGGATGGGTAAGGGCAAGGGAGCGTTGGATCACTACGTAGCTCAGGTTAAGCCGGGTAGAATTATGTTTGAAATAGACGGCGTTTCGTCGGAGGTAGCTCACGAAGCGCTGCGTTTGGCGGCGCAGAAATTACCGGTGCTTACGAAAGTTGTTTCGCGCCCCGATTATGCTGAATAAGTTATTTTATCAGATTATACAATGCCTGACTGGTCTTCGGTCGCATTACATAATTCAAAGCAATAGAAAAAATGGCATCTAAAAAATATCTGGAGTTGCAGGAGTTTTCCGATTCTGATCTGGTTAGTGAACTGGAGCAGACGGAGTTTCAGTACCAGAAGCTCAAGTTTGACCATGCGATCAAAGGGTTGGATGGTCCATTGGTACTCAGAGAGGTACGTCGGGATATTGCTCGGCTAAAGACGGAGATTCGTCGCCGGGAGGTTGCCAATATGAGTGGAGAACAAATTGCAAATCGCTCAAAAATTCGCGCAAGAAGACGTCGCAGTTAATATTTGTAAAGATCAAAAGTCTGCACAAAGCGGAAAAATCATTCTAAAATGGTTGAAAGAAAATTAAGAAAGCAAAGGGTAGGGGTAGTTGTAAGTAATAAAATGGATAAATCCATATCAGTGGCGGTGGAGCGGAAATTGAAGCACCCTATTTATGGCAAATTCGTCAAGAAGACGAATAAATTTATGGCGCATGACGAGAACAATGAGTGTACCATTGGCGACAAGGTGCGCATCATGGAAACTCGTCCGTTGAGTAAGAACAAGCGCTGGCGGTTGGTAGAAATACTTGAAAAAGCCAAGTAAATTCAGGAAATAGGGAGTGCGGCTCAAATTTTTGCGCTCCAGGTTTAAGGTATTCCCATAGAATTTCTCTGGGATCAAATTCAGGAAAAGCAATGATACAGCAAGAATCAAGACTAAAAGTAGCAGACAACAGCGGCGCAAAGGAGGTTTTGTGCATTCGTGTGCTGGGTGGTTCTAAGCGCAGATATGCTTCTATTGGCGACAAGATTGTCGTTTCTGTTAAAGAAGCATCTCCCGGGGGGATCAAAAAAGGATCCGTTTCAAAAGCGGTCGTCGTACGTACGAGAAAAGAGATTCGCCGCAAGGATGGGTCTTATATTCGTTTTGACGACAATGCCGTTGTACTACTGAACAATGCCGATGAGCCGAGAGGTACGCGTATCTTTGGCCCGGTTGCAAGAGAACTGAGAGAAAGAGATTACATGAGAATTGTCTCACTGGCGCCAGAAGTGCTTTAATTATTGAAACGACAATAGCGTTCAGCTGTAAAAGATATAAGAAATGGCGATTAAGAATTCAAAAAGGCTGCAAACTCAAAAGCGATTTACTCCGAAGTTGAAGATCAAGAAGGGAGATAAAGTCGTTGTAATTGCAGGCGCTTACAAAGATGCGAGCAAGGTGCGCGAAGTACTGGATGTAATTCCGGAGCGCAATCGGGCCATCGTTGATGAGGTAAACATTGTGAAAAAACACTTGAAGCCGACGCAAGACAATCCTGGTGGGATTACCGAGGTGGCCGCGCCGATTCATATTTCGAATCTGATGCTGGTGGACCCAAAATCGGGCGAACCTACCCGCGTAGGACGTAAGGAAGTGGACGGTAAGTTGGTACGTTATTCTAAAAAATCTGGAGAAATCATTGACTGATGAAATATTTACCGAGGTTTAAAGAAAAATATCAGAAAGAGGTGGTGCCAGCCTTGATGGAGCAATTTCAGTATGGTTCCATCATGCAGGTGCCACGCCTGAAGAAAATTTGCATCAATCAGGGTGTTGGTGATGCTTCGCAGGACAAGAAGCTGGTTGATAACGCCGTAGAGGAATTGTCTATGATTGCTGGTCAGCGTGCGGTTCCTACAAAAGCGAAGACTTCAGTTTCTAACTTTAAGCTGCGCGAAGGCATGCCAATCGGGGTACGCGTGACACTCCGTGGCGAACGCATGTACGAGTTTCTGGATCGTTTGGTTACGGTGGCTTTGCCGCGTGTGCGCGACTTCCGGGGGATCAATGACAAGAGCTTCGATGGCAGAGGTAATTACTCCATGGGTGTTACGGAGCATATCATCTTTCCGGAAATTGATCTGGACAAGGTGAACAGAATCACGGGGATGGATATTACATTCGTGACGAGCGCTGAGACGGATGCGGAGGCTCTGGCATTGCTGAAGTTGCTTGGGTTGCCTTTCCGCAACCAGGAGCGAGGCTAGTGGAACTATTTAAAGAAGAATTTCAACAAGCAATACAATATGGCTAAGAAATCAATCATTGCAAGAGAAAGAAAAAGACAACGGTTAGTTGAAAAGTATGCTGATCTGCGTAAGCAGCTTAAGGAAGAAGGGCGCTGGGAAGAGTTGGATAAGCTCCCCCGCAATTCTAATCCGATCCGTTTGCACAATCGCTGTAAGCTTACGGGACGCCCGAAGGGTTATATGCGTCAGTTTGGTATTTGCCGGGTCAAATTCCGCGAGATGGCGCTGGACGGTAAATTGCCAGGCGTGACAAAGGCGAGCTGGTAAAATCGGAAATTGTCAATTGTAAATGGTTCGTATCTTACGGTACGATAATCAAACAATAATTTAACAAACGATAATTTTAACAATCGGCAAGGTTTCGGAAAAGCGAAAAACCAGTCGATGAAATCAAAAGATAATGGCGGTTACAGATCCAATAGCAGATTATCTGACGCGCATCCGAAATGCGCAACAGGCCGGACACAAGGTCGTGGAAATTCCGGCATCTAACCTGAAGAAAGATATCACCAGGATTCTCTACGACCAGGGGTATATTCTGAAGTACATTTTCGATGATGAAGCGGGCAAAGGCAAGCAAGGGATCATCAAAATTGCATTGAAGTATGATCCTTCGACACGCAAGCCGGTGATTCGTAAGATGGGTAAGATTAGCCGCCCTGGTTTGCGCAAATTTTCGAGGGCAGATGATTTGCCAAGAATTATCAACGGATTGGGCATTGCAATTATCTCCACCTCCAAGGGGGTAATGACGGATAAACAAGCACGGGAAGCGCACGTTGGGGGAGAAGTACTGTGTTATGTTTACTAAATTTCTAAGCATTAAAACGAAAGTAAAATGTCACGAATAGGAAAAGCGCCAATCAGTATCCCGAAGGGAGTCGAAATAAATGTCAGTAAAGGCAACATGGTCACGGTGAAAGGTCCTAAAGGCGAGCTTTCACAGCAGGTTGATCCCGACCTGAAGCTCGATATCGAAGATGGGGAGCTTACGGTAAAGCGACCGACCGACCAGATTCGTCACCGCTCGATGCACGGCTTATACCGTTCTTTGCTTTCTAATATGGTGGAAGGTGTATCCAATGGTTATGCGAAGGAACTTGAATTGGTGGGTGTGGGATATCGTGCTTCCAATACGGGGCAGTTGCTGGAATTGACGCTGGGCTATTCTCACCCGATCATGTTTTATGTGCCATCTGAGGTAAAGTTAGAAACGAGACAGGAAAAGGGTAAGAACCCGATTGTGCGTCTGGAAAGTTCCGACAAGCAACTGCTTGGGCAGGTTGCCGCCAAGATCAGAGCCTTCAGAAAGCCGGAACCATACAAAGGGAAAGGCATTCGCTTTGTTGGTGAAAATATCAGACGTAAAGCAGGTAAAACGGCGTCTAAATAATATTACAGTCACAATAATTTTTCGTAGCGTTCTGGGATTGGGCAATGGCGCTTTATCACTAGGACTAAAACCGGAAAAAAATGCAGTTCAGTAAACAGGGTAGAAGAAAGAAGATTCACTACCGCATCAGAAGAAAGGTTAGAGGAACGGAGCAAAGACCCCGCCTCTGCGTGTACAGAAGTAACAAGTACATCTATTGTCAGGTCGTTGATGATATAAGCGGCGTTACGTTGGCAGCGGCTTCTTCTCAGGAAGAGAGCATCAAGAAGGATGTGAATAAATCCGAGCAGGCTAAAGAGGTTGGTAAGTTGATCGCAGAGCGTATCAAGTCGAAAGACATCACAAATGTTGTATTTGATCGCGGCGGATACTTGTATCATGGTCGGGTGAAGGCCTTGGCTGATGGTGCGCGCGAAAATGGACTTAAATTATAGAAATTCCTAATCAATTGCGATAATGGCAAAGAATCAAGGTAAAAATAGAGTTAAACCGACGGAAACGGAACTGAAAGAGAAGTTGGTAAGCCTTAATAGGGTGGCGAAAGTGACGAAGGGTGGTCGGACTTTCAGTTTCGCAGCTATCGTGGTAGTGGGCGATGGCAATGGCACAGTTGGCCATGGTTTGGGCAAGGCGCGCGACGTATCGGAGTCTATTGCGAAAGCAGTGGATGATGCCAAGAAGAATTTAATCAAAATTCCGCTGCACAAAGGTACGATTCCGCACGAGCAAAAAGGTAAGTACGGAGCAGGTAAAGTGTTGATCAAGCCGGCTGCCGATGGTACGGGTGTAATTGCTGGCGGCGCCATGCGTGCCGTGCTGGAAATAGCCGGTGTACACAATGTATTGGCGAAGTCGCAGGGATCTTCCAATCCGCACAACGTGGTGAAGGCTACGGTGGATGCATTGGCCAAGTTGAGAAGTCCGATGTTGGTTGCGAAGCAGCGCAGCATTTCCATGGAGAAGCTGTTCAAAGGATAGCATTCGCTGTTTATAACGATATTAAACCCGAAAGAGATGGCAAAAATAAAAATAACGCAGACCAAGAGCGTCATAGATCGCCCAAAGCGTCAGAAAGAAACGATTAAAGCGCTGGGTATCAAAAAGATGAATCAATCTGTGGTGCATGAGGCGACACCTCAAATACTTGGTATGGTAAAAAAAGTTAGTCACCTGGTAGAGGTAGAAGAAGCATAATTATTGAAAAACGATTAAATTGCAGTGATAAATGGAATTGCATAATTTAAAACCAGCCGCAGGCGCTATAAAAAAAGATAAGCGAATTGCCAGAGGGCAAGGCTCCGGACACGGTGGTACGTCCACTCGCGGTCATAAAGGGGCCAAGTCGCGTTCCGGTCATAAGCGCAAGCGCAATTTTGAGGGTGGTCAGATGCCCCTTCAAATGCGCATTCCAAAGGTTGGCTTCAACAACCCGACGCGGGTTGAGTACGTGGGGCTTAATTTGAGCCGATTGCAAACCATCATTGAGAAGTACAACCTCAATGCAATCGATGCAGAAGCGCTGGTAAAGCACGGCATTGTGAAGAAAACAGATAAAGTGAAGATTTTGGGCGCAGGCGAGTTGAAAGGAAAGATCAACGTAACTGCGCATGCATTCTCCGCCTCGGCGAAAGAAGCAATAGAAAAGCTCGGGGGTAGTGTAAATATCGTTAAATAGTTGTAATGAAAAGACTGATCACGACGCTCAAAAACATTTGGAAGATAAAGGAATTGCGCAATCGCATTATCTTCACACTTGGCATGTTGATGGTATTCCGCTTTGGTTCGTATGTCGTTTTGCCAGGTGTTATTCCATCGGTATTGAAAAGCGCATCGCAGAGTACCTCGGGTCCGAATGACTTATTGGGGCTGATCAACGTGTTCACCGGTGGCGCTTTCAATAATGCTGCCGTATTCGCATTGGGCATTATGCCATATATCACAGCTTCCATTATTATTCAATTATTGGGCTTTGCAGTTCCGTATTTCCAGCGTTTGCAGCAAAAAGAGGGGGAATCGGGCAGAAAGAAATTAAATCAGATTACTCGCTTACTCACTGTAGCTATCACGCTGGTACAGGGTGGCGGATACCTGACTTACATCAATAGTTTGGGGGCGGTGGACCCTTCCATCCCGGGTGGAATATTCTGGCTGTCGAATATTATTATACTCTCTACGGGTACGATTTTCGCGATGTGGCTGGGAGAAAGAATTACAGACAGAGGTATTGGCAATGGCGTTTCTCTCCTCATCATGGTGGGAATTATTGCTCAATTACCACAAGCATTAGCGGCTGAGTTCCTGCTGCGTCTGGATAGTGGTATCCTGATTTTTGTGATTGAAATGGTGATGTTGTTTGTCGTGGTTATGGCAACTATCATCGTGGTGCAGGGGGTTCGGAAAATTCCGATCCAGTTTGCTAAGCGTATGGTTGGTCGGGGCTCTTCGGCAATGCCGGCTGCCGGTGCTCGCGATTACATTCCGCTGAAAGTAAATGCTGCGGGTGTCATGCCTATCATTTTTGCACAGGCATTGATGTTTCTACCTGCAACAGCCGCTCAGTTTATCTCCGGTGCCGATGCTGCTGCGAATCCGATATTGCGGGCATTGAATGATTTCACTTCCGTACCGTACAACATTATCTATTTTATTCTAGTGGTGGTGTTCACATACGTCTATACCGCCCTGATGGTCAATCCACAACAATATGCGGAATATTTAAAGCGACAGAATGCATTCATCCCGGGTATCAAACCAGGTAAACCTACCGCAGATTTTATTGATGCGGTGACGACCCGAATTACGCTGCCGGGGTCTATTTTTCTGGGTATAATTTCCATCCTTCCGGCTTTTGCGGCTGCCTTCGGCGTGAATATTGCGTTTGCCATTTTCTTCGGCGGTACGTCTTTGCTTATTTTGGTCGGCGTAGTACTGGATACATTACAGCAGATTGAAAGCCATTTGTTGATGCGTCGCTATGACGGATTGGTGAAATCCGGTAAATTACAGGGCAGAGCAAGCCGTATGCAAGGCATTGGTGCAAATATGTAAGATTTAAACTTTCTCTTGCATTGAGTGGTTGTTATTGGGATTAGCAGATATAAATCTTACAATAATACATGATTTTTTATAAGACAGACGAAGAAATAGAATTAATACGTCAAAATTGCATTCTGGTTTGCAAAACTCTGGCAGAAGTCGCAAGTATGCTGAAGCCAGGGACAACGGGAGATTTAATTGATAGAAGGGCGGAAACGTTCATCCAGGATCACGGAGCAGTACCCGGATTCAAAGGTTACAGGGGATTCCCAGCAACACTATGTGTCTCCAAAAATGACGTGGTGGTTCATGGTATTCCAACGAAGGATTTGGTCTTTGAAGACGGTGATATTGTCTCCATTGATTGCGGGGTTCATTGGAATGGCTATTACGGTGATGCGGCTTACACGTTTGCCATTGGTGACGTGGAAGAAGAAATAATGCAGTTGATGCGGATAACGAATGCATCACTTTACAAAGGTATTGAACAGGCGGTAGCTGGAAAGAGGCTGGGAGATATTGGATTTACGATACAGTATTTTGTGGAACGAAAGCACGGCTATGGTGTCGTTCGGGAATTGGTGGGACATGGTCTCGGACGCGAATTGCACGAGTCGCCGGAAGTGCCCAATTACGGACAGCGCAGCCGCGGTATAAAATTGAAGGAAGGGCTGGTCATTGCGATCGAACCTATGGTCAATCTTGGCACGCGATCCGTACAAACGGCTAAAGATGGCTGGACCGTACAAGCAAAAGACGGTAAACCGTCGGCTCACTTCGAGCATACAGTTGCCGTACGAAAAGGGAAAGCAGATATTCTCTCAAATCATGCTTTCATAGAGGCGGCAATTAAGAAAAATGAAAATATTAAACAACTGGATTTCGAAAAAACGGCAATTGTTTAAACAGTTCAGCAACACCTGACTTTTAATAAAAGAAACATAAGATATTTTTCTGGATTGCGGATGAGAAAGATTTAAAATATTATTCTTATCTTTGCACTCCAAATTTTTGCTATGGCTAAAAAAAATTTGATTAAACAGGATGGCATTATTGAGGAAGCATTGTCAAATGCAATGTTTCGCGTTCGTTTGGAAAACGACCATGAAATAATTGCTACGATATCCGGCAAAATGCGAATGAATTATATTCGTATTCTACCCGGCGATAAAGTAGCGGTGGAAATGTCACCTTACGATTTAAGCAGAGGTAGGATTACATACAGATATAAATAAAAACAATTTGTCATGAAAGTCAGAGCATCAGTCAAAAAGCGTTCCACTGATTGCAAGATCGTGAGAAGAAAAGGAAAGATTTACATCATTAATAAGAAGAACCCGAAATTCAAGCAACGTCAGGGTTAATCTCGAATATTTAAAACAACGCATAAATGGCTCGAATTGTAGGTGTTGACTTGCCGAGAAATAAACGCGGCGTTATCAGTCTTACTTATATCTATGGTATTGGCAGTTCCGCTGCCAGCAGTATTCTTAGTGAGGTAGGTATTGACGAAAACCTGAAGGTAGAGGATTGGACAGATGAAAATGTACGCGAAATCACACGTGTCATCACAGATCAATACACCGTAGAAGGTGAATTGCGCTCTGAGGTCCAGATGAATATCAAGCGTTTGATGGATATCGGTTGCTACCGGGGGCTTCGCCACCGCAGAGGACTTCCTGTTCGCGGTCAGCGCACCAGAACAAACGCTCGCACGCGAAAAGGAAGACGTAAGACAGTTGCAAATAAAAAGAAGGTAACTAAGTAATCATTCATATTTAGTCCATAAAATACAAAATTCCGAAATGGCAAAGTCGGCGAAGAAAGTCAAAAAAAGAAAAGTAAGGGTAGAACCGGAAGGTCTCGCATATATTCAGGCTAGTTTCAATAACATTATCATTTCCCTTACGAACAAACAAGGGCAGGTAATTTCCTGGGCTTCTGCCGGTAAAGCGGGATTTCGAGGTTCAAAGAAGAATACACCCTATGCTGCGCAAATTGCGGCCAGTGATGCAGCCAAAGTGGCTTATGACGCTGGGATGCGTACCGTGGAAGTATTCGTGAAGGGACCAGGCTCGGGTCGGGAAGCAGCTATTCGTGCAATCGACGGTGTAGGTATTAAGGTAAACAAGATCAAAGATGTTACGCCTATTCCACACAATGGATGCCGACCTCCTAAGCGCAGAAGAGTGTAATTATTAGCAGACAAAGAAAAAGATCGTTCTAAAAATGGCAAGATATACCGGACCAAAAACAAAGAAATCAAGAGCATTTGGCGAAGCAATTTTCGGTTTCGACAAATCCTTCGAACGCAAAAAATATCCTCCCGGCCAGCATGGCCAGTCGAGAAAGCGCAAGCAACGGTCTGATTATGCGCAACAGTTGCAGGAGAAGCAAAAAGCAAAATATACTTATGGTGTGCTGGAGCGCCAGTTTAGAAACCTCTTCGAAAAAGCGAATAGAAAGAAAGGCGTAACCGGCGAGGTGCTGCTTCAGTTACTCGAAGCCAGGCTGGATAACGCTGTGTATCGCCTGGGTATTGCGCCTTCGCGCCCGGCAGCCCGCCAGTTTGTTACCCACAAGCACATCACGGTTAACGGTATCGTTACCAATATCCCTTCTTATCAATTACGCCCCGGAGATATCATTGGTGTACGCGGCCAATCCAAGTCAATGGATGCTATTCGCGACAGCATCGGCTCTAAGAAAGATTCCCGAACGAAGTTCTCGTGGATGGAATTCAACCCTGACAAAATGGAAGGTGTTTTCCTCGAATATCCTTCCAGAGACCAGATACCGGAAAAGATAAATGAACAGCTGATTGTCGAATTGTACTCTAAATAATACACAAACTTTGGCAGCTCGCTCAGCGGGCTGTCAAAGTTTGTATTGGCAAACGGCTCATTTTTACCTGATTCAACCTTATTGCTGACTCGTCGGTTAATCTTTTCAAAGCTTCAAATCAAATTATGAGTATATTAAATTTTCAAAAGCCTGACAAAATTGTTATGCAAAAGTCCGACGACTTTGAAGGACTTTTCGAGTTCAAACCCCTCGAACCAGGCTTTGGGCAAACAGTAGGTAACTCCCTGAGAAGAGTATTGCTCTCTTCCCTGGAGGGATACACTATTTCTGCAGTTCGGATTGCAGGAGTAGAGCATGAGTTTTCGACGATACGCGGCGTTGTGGAAGATATGGTGGAGATTATCCTCAACCTGAAGCAGGTACGCCTCAAGTGCATGATGTCAAATGAGGAAGTGGCGAATGAGAAAATATATATGACCGTTACGGGTAAAGAGGAATTCAGAGCGGGTGATATAGAAGAACACACTAACGTGTTCAAGGTAATGAACCCTGATTTGCTTATTTGTACGATGGAACCTTCGGTAAACCTTGAGATTGAATTTACAGTGACGAAGGGGCGCGGCTATGTGCCGGCGGATGAAAACCTGCCAAAAGACGCTCCTATTGGTGTTATCCCGATTGATGCGATCTATACGCCTATTAAAAATGTAGCGTATCGCATTGAAAATACGCGTGTTGGTCAGCGTACGGATTATGAAAAACTAACCATCGAGGTAAAAACAGATGGTACGATCCATCCTGAAGATGCCATTAAAGAGGCTTCCCGTATTCTGATTCAGCATTTAATGCTGATTACGGATGAGAATATCACCTTCGATGATGCTTCTAACCGGGAAGATAATATCGTAGATGAGCACATTCTGCACATGCGTAAGCTATTGAAGACCTCGCTGGAGGACCTCGACTTGTCGGTGCGGGCATATAACTGCCTGAAAGCAGCAAAAATTAATACGCTGGCGGAACTGGTGAGGTACGATACGCACGAGTTGCTGAAATTCCGCAACTTTGGTAAGAAATCGCTGGTAGAAATTGAGGAGTTGCTGCAGGATAAAGGTCTGACCTTTGGCATGGATTTGTCAAAGTACAAACTGGAAGAAGAGTAATTTTTGAAAATCAATACAATGACAGGCGGTTTTAATTGACGAAATCTGTCTGTTCTTCTGTAACCATTGCAATAACCGATTAGCTGGAAGATGTGACCATTGTCCTGGTATTTCTGGCGAAACGTGTTGCGAAGCAAATTCATTCAATCATGAGACACAACAAAAAAGGAAATCACCTCGGGCGCAAGGTGGGGCATCGTCGGGCACTGCTCAAAAATCTGGCACAGGCACTGATCGAGCACAAGCGCATTTCTACAACTTTGGCAAAAGCCAAGGCACTGCGTGTTTATATCGAACCGTTAGTTACGAAAGCCAAGAATAATACGACTCACTCTCGTCGTGTGGTTTTCAGTTATCTTCAGAGCAAGGAAGCCGTGAAGGAACTATTTGGTCCTATTGCCGAAAAAATTGGGGATCGACCGGGGGGCTACGTTCGCGTAATCAAGACCGGTTTTCGGAAAGGGGATGCTGCGGAGATGGCAATGATCGAATTTGTTGATTTTAATGAGGTTTATGCAGCTGATGGTGATTCCGGAGCTGGTGGTCGCCGCAGAAGACGCCGTCGTGGCGGTGGAGGTGGTGCTTCACAAGAAGCCGAGACAGCGACTGAAACGACTGTGGCAGAGGTAGAAGAAGAGGTAGTAAGCGAGGAAGAGGACGCTACGGAAGAAGAGGTGGTAGCGGAAGCCCAGGAAACAAAAGCATCGGAGGGAGAGGAAACATCGGAAGAAGAAGAAAAAAAGGATGACCAGTAATGCAAATGCGGTTATCACATCTGAGTATATAATGAAAGGCAGCGCCGATTTTGGCGTTGCCTTTTGTGTTTAAGAGCAGCTACAAAACCAGATGTTATGGCATTGCCATCCCTTCAGGATTATTTGATCGTTACTAAGTATCAAAAATTCATTTTTCAGTGCTATCTTTGCACGAATTTCAAAAAAACAGTCGGGATAATAGTATTCAGACCAACCAAACAACGTCGAACGAGAAATGAGTGAATTGCATAATCAACCAGCCGTGCTGCTACTGGAAGACGGCACGATATTCCACGGCAAGGCGGCAGGAAAAATTGGCACGACCACCGGTGAAATCTGCTTCAATACCGGAATGACCGGGTATCAGGAAATTTTTACCGATCCTTCCTATTATCATCAGTTGATGGTCACGACCAACGCACATATCGGTAATTACGGTATCAAGCGTACGGAGGTGGAATCACACGGCATCAAAATTGCCGGACTTATTTGCAAAAACTTCACCTACGAATATTCCCGCCAACGGGCCGATGAATCCATCCAGGATTATTTTGAGGAGGAAAGTATTGTCGCCATTTCCAATGTTGATACGCGGGCGATTGTACGTCACATTCGGGATAAAGGTGCGATGAATGCCATTGTCTCTTCAGAAATACTGGATGTGGCAGAGCTGAAACGCCGCCTCGGGGAAGTACCTCCTATGGAAGGGCTGGAACTCGCCTCTGAAGTTAGTACGAAAGAACCCTATCACTTTGGCGATCCGCACAGCCAGCTTCGCATAGCTGCGCTGGATTACGGCATCAAGCAAAATATCCTGCAATGCTTGGCTGACCGGGGATGCTACGTGAAAATTTTTCCGGCAAAAACACCAATGGAAGAGCTAAGGTCTTGGAATCCAACCGGTTATTTCCTGTCGAATGGCCCCGGCGATCCGGCTTCCATGGATTACGCAGTGGAGACAACCCGGCACATTCTGGAGGAAAATAAACCGCTGTTTGGCATTTGTCTGGGGCATCAGTTGTTGGCGCGGGCAGTAAATGTGCCAACGCATAAAATGCACCACGGGCATCGTGGCATCAATCATCCGGTTAAAAATATCATCACCGGAAAATCAGAAATCACAAGCCAAAATCATGGTTTTGAGGTAAATCGGGAGGTCATCGAATCGAAAGCAGATGAAATTGAGATCACGCATGTAAACCTGAATGACCACACGGTGGAGGGCTTTCGCCTGCGGCACAAGCCTGCATTTTCGGTGCAGTATCACCCGGAAGCTTCGCCCGGGCCGCACGATGCACGCTACCTGTTCGATGATTTTATAAAATTAATGAAGAATTAATCCAAAAATTCTGCATACGTGCAGTTTTGTACCCATATTGCAAAGTTGAAGTTTTATAATGCGTATCATTTCAGACCAAACACCAAAAGATAAATTATGAGCTTGATTACAGACCTGAGAGCCAGAGAAATTCTCGATTCTCGCGGCAACCCAACCATAGAAGTAGAAGTGCTAACCGAAAGCGGTTTCCTCGGCAGGGCAGCAGTGCCTTCCGGAGCGTCCACCGGCGCGCATGAAGCAGTAGAACTACGCGATGGCGATAAGGAGCGCTTCCTCGGCAAAGGTGTTTTGAGAGCTTGCGCGAATGTGGAAGACATCATCGCGGACGAGATCATCGGGCTGGATGTATTCGAGCAACGCTATATCGACTACCTGATGATTGACCTGGATGGTACCAGCAACAAGTCTAAAATCGGAGCAAATGCCATGCTCGCCGTTTCGCTGGCTATTGCCAAAGCGGCCGCCGAAGCCAGCGTGATGCCCTTGTACCGATACCTGGGCGGCGTGAACGCACATACGCTGCCAGTACCCATGATGAACATCCTGAATGGCGGTTCGCATGCTGATAATTCCATTGATTTTCAAGAGTTTATGATTATGCCGCTCGGTGCAGATACCTTCTCCGAGGGCTTGCGCATGGGCGTGGAGATATTCCACCATTTGAAAAAAGTGCTGAAAGATAAGGGCTACTCGACGAATGTTGGCGATGAAGGCGGCTTTGCGCCGAATATCAAGTCGAATGAGGAAGCGATTGAGACCGTACTCCAGGCGATTGAAGCAGCAGGCTATAAGCCGGGCGATGAAATAATGATTGCGATGGATGCAGCGGCTTCCGAGTTTTATCTGCAAGACGAGCAGGTGTATCACTTCCACAAGTCAACCGGTGATAAACTGACCGCTTCCGACATGGTGTCTTACTGGAAGAAATGGTGCGATAAATATCCGATCTTTTCCATTGAAGATGGTTTGTTTGAGGATGATTGGGACGGCTGGCAGCAGTTGACCAGCGCAATCGGGAATCAGGTGCAGTTGGTAGGGGACGACCTGTTTGTTACAAATGTGGAACGACTGATGCGCGGTATCGAAAATAACATTGCGAATTCTATTTTGATCAAAGTAAACCAGATTGGCACGCTGACCGAAACGGTGGATGCGGTGCAACTGGCAACGCGCAATTCCTACCGCTCGGTGATGAGCCACCGCTCCGGCGAAACAGAAGATACGACGATTGCCGACCTGGCCGTAGCGCTGAATACCGGACAGATCAAGACGGGATCAGCTTCGCGCTCGGACCGGATCGCCAAGTACAACCAACTGCTTCGTATTGAGGAGGAACTGGTGGATATGGCGTATTATCCGGGTAGGGATTTGCTCAACCGGAAGTCTTAGAATACCGTTGCTGTAGCGAATATTTGGGCTGTAAAATTGCGAATGGCGCAGGATTGTTATATTTTTGGAAATATTTAACGACATAAAGTATTGGCTATGGCAAACAATAATATCCTTCCTACTTCGCTTCAACGGTTTTTCAAGCCCTTCAGCAACAAATTTTTCCTGCTGCTGGCGCTGTTTTTTTTCTGGATGATCTTCTTCGATAAGCACGATGTGTTTACACAATTTCGACTGCAGCGTTCGGTCAACCAACTCGAAAAAGATCAGGAATTCTACAAAGAAAAAATCCAGGAAGCATACCAGGCTAAGCAAGACCTGGAAGCCAACAAAGAAAAGTACGCGCGCGAGAAGTATTACATGAAGAAGCGCAGCGAAGATGTTTTTATTATTGAAAAAAAATAGTCTAACCTTAAAAATAGCATATAGAATGTCAGTACTCGTTAATAAGCACTCTAAAGTTATCGTACAAGGCTTTACGGGCAAGGAAGGAACATTCCATGCTGAACAGATGATCGAATACGGAACGAATGTGGTAGGTGGTGTAACGCCGGGTAAGGGAGGTACGAAGCACCTCGAGCGCCCGGTTTTCAATACAGTCGCCGAAGCGGTTGCGCAGGCAGGTGCGAATGTGTCGGTTATTTTCGTACCACCGCCATTTGCTGCGGATGCCATCATGGAAGCTGCAGAAGCCGGTATCAAGACGATCATTTGCATCACGGAGGGTATTCCGGTGCAGGATATGGTAAAAGCGAAGGCTTATATAAATGGTTTTGATTGTCATTTGATCGGGCCGAATTGCCCGGGCGTCATTACGCCGGATGAAGCGAAATGCGGTATTATGCCGGGCTTTATTCACCGGAAAGGGACCATCGGTATTGTTTCACGCTCTGGTACGCTGACTTACGAGGCTGTGGATCAGGTGACGAAAGCCGGTATGGGGCAATCTACGTGTATCGGCATTGGAGGCGACCCGATCTGCGGTACGACGACAAAGGAGGCCGTTGAGTTGCTGATGAACGACCCCGAAACGGAAGGTATCGTGATGATTGGGGAGATCGGCGGGAGCATGGAAGCCGAAGCTGCTTACTGGATCAAGAAGCACGGCACGAAGCCGGTTGTCGGGTTCATTGCCGGGCAAACAGCACCGAAAGGCCGGAAGATGGGACATGCCGGTGCGATTATCGGAGGCACCGAAGATACGGCCGAAGCCAAGATGAAAATTATGGCGGAGTGCGGCATTCACGTCGTTCAGTCGCCGGCACAAATTGGCGAAACGATGGCTAAAGCTCTGAAGGGAATTACGGTTTAAGCCAGCCGGAGCCTAAAAAATACAAATTTATTCTTTTTCACGAAGGAAGGCAAAGTACAAACTGCTTTGCCCTTTTTGTTTGCCAGCGCTTCAAACTTTCCGGAAAAGTGCTGGGCAATATGCCTCAGGTTTCGCATTGGCATCAAAAAAATTAAAGATGCGCTTCGAACCATTCGGCTGCAAGATCAGCTACTTCTTCCAGCTTCCCGGGTTCCGGGAAAGAATGCGTCGCCCCATCCACCACAACCAGTTCTTTGGTACACAAAAGTTTGAGATAAACACCCTTATTCATCGAAAGTGCCGGTGCATCCAGGCTGCCAACAATGAGCAGCGTCGGAGCGATGATATCCTCGGCGACTTCCATCGCCAAATCAGGACGGCCACTCCTCAGTACAATCGCTTTCACCTGATGTGGCAATTGAGCCGCCGCCCTCAATGCGGAAGCAGCTCCGGTGCCCGCGCCGAGGTATCCGATCGGCAACCCGGCTAAATCTGCAACAGATGAGGATACCCATTGGGTCGTTTCTTTCAGTCGCCTCGAGAGCAGGTCGATGTCAAAGCGTTTTTCGTAGTCTTCATCTTCCGTCTCCGTGAGTAAGTCCAGGAGCAGCGTTGCAAAGCCATGTTGTTGCAATGCATCGGCTATTGCTTGGTTGCGCTTATTTTTTCGACTGCTACCGCTGCCGTGCGAGAAAATAATCAAACCTTTCGGCTGCCCGGGTAGGGTGAGGTTGCCGGGGAGGTTTGCGTCACTCAGAGCAACGTATAATTCTGTATTTGAGACCGTAGAATTCATGCCATTTACTTTTCTGAACCAATCAATTATTATTGCCGGACTTTCTGCTGGATCGGGGCAATGTTTTTTTGGGCGTTTTTTTCAGCTTTTCCGGAACGGTCGTTCTTGTCCGGGGCGAAATTTTGATCTGAGGCTCCCATTTTCGCTCGTGCAGTTCTTTTGCTTTTTGCAAGTCTTCGTACCGTTTGGAGCGGGTAGTCGGTGGTGGCGGGATACGCTCATTGGTTTCTGTTCGTTTTCGCTCAGTTTTGGGTAGTGTGATGTCTGATTTTCCGGAAGTTTCCGTTTCCCCTCGCTCGCGCGTTGGTGGGGTAGTCGTTCTGGTGCGTGGTTCTGCTTCGATGGTTGGGTAGCGTCGGGTATTTCTTTCAAAAAAATCACTTTGCGACAATTCAGCATCCGGCTGCCGACTTTCATTATACCGGCGTCGTTCCCATTCAAACCTGCCAAAGTCGCGAATTCGCTCCACTCGGTCTTGCTCTTGTTCTATCCAGTTGTTGGTGATAATCTCCCGATTTTGCTGTTGCCACGTTTGCACGCCAACGGTGATGCTGCTGTTGGAACGCGGATGATAGCGATAGTGCCGAATGAAATGATCGGTCACCCGCGGATAGTAATAATGATGGTGTGGGTAGTAAAAATACCAGTTGATGAAATAATAAGAAGGCAAATCGAGAATGACGATGCGTTGGCTCGGCTCCATGTAGAAGCCCCACTCCCACCAGTGCGGATAGGGACGCCAGCGCGGATACACGTACCAGCGCGGATAGCCAAACCAATACGGATAATGATAATAATGATACTCCCGGATGACAATATCTGGCTCTGCCCGGGCATCGTAGTAAAGGTCATCGCCTTCGTAATTGTAGTAGAGGTCGTCGTATTCGTAATCGTGTGCTGCCGAAAATTCATCAGAGGCTGCTGCCAGATCCTTCTGGATGGCGCTGTTGTTTTCCACTTCCTGCTTCCAGTCTGTCAGTTCCTGTGCCTGCTGGCGCGCCACAACCAGATGCAGGCTATCGGCTTTTTGCTGAAGCAGCGCCGGGTCGCGCCGATATAAATCACCGGTGAGTACAACCAGATCAATGTTTTCCGTCATTATGGATAATATTTCCGGCAAATCCAGAAGGGTTCGGTAGGCATTTTGTGTTGCCTTGTTATAAGTAGAAAGCAAGGTTTTAAAAGCTGCTTTGGAAGTCTGCTGAATGCTGCTGATTTGGCGTAGTTCCTGATAAAATCGCTCCAGCGCGAGTTTTGCCCGTTCGTGAATAATTTTGGGATGTGCCTCCAGTATTCGATCTGCATCGCTCCGGCTGTAGCGGTCAAGCGCCGCCAGTTGATCGACCAGGCCGGGGTAGCGGGTCAAATCCCAGAGGATTGCCTGGGTTTCCTGCGAGTGAGGCTCCAGGATGGTTTCAAATTTTGTCCGCGTTTCTGACTGAATGCCGCGAATTCTAATCAGTAACTCAGGATGCAGGGTCGCTTCCAGTATGGCGGCGCGCGTCTCGGCAGGGTAAAGTACCAGCGCCTCGATAGCTGCTTTATCTTCGCTTTTGATGATGCCCAGCAAAGACGTTTCCTCCTGAGCGGCGGCAATGCCTACCCCTCCGACCAGAACTGCGGCAATCATCCATTTTTTCAATGTTTTCATTGGCACGCTTTTTTTGTTGGTGTGAATATAATGTTGATAAGCGGCTTGGGGCAATGACCAATGTCATCGCAAGGAGGTGATATTGTTACGATTATCTTAAAAAAGAGATCAGACCTAAATCAGTACCCTGCAAAAATACATGCAGGAAACCATTCAGGACACCCGTTCGCGGCGGGCGCGGGTAGCCAAATCATTGAGGAAGTGCGCCACATAAGCGATGCCAAAATCATGCCGTGCATCTTCCGGTTATTTTCCTTTCTTCGCATGTGTGGCGGTCGTTTCCGGCAAGTGGTACAAAACACCAAAATCGAAAGGCGACCAGACCGACGTTTTTACTTTGGCTCTTTTCAGGGCGGTATTCACCCAGTTATTACAAGT
>CAZFBU010000027.1:11722-34811 GCA_964517175.1 uncultured Saprospiraceae bacterium | reverse complement strand
AAAAATTACTTCAACTCAAACGTGCCCATCAGTCCTTCCTGCGAGCTGGTGCCCACCATCACGTCGAAGATGCCCGGTTCTACCAGGAATTCGCCATCGCCATTGTAAAAGCCCAACTCCGCATCGGTCAGCGTAAACTCGACCGTTTTCGCAGCGCCCGGCTCCAGACTGAATTTCTCGAAACCCTTGAGTTCTTTGACCGGGCGCACCACACTTGCCGCCCGATCGTGGATGTACAACTGCGCAACTTCCTCGCCGGCAACCGAACCGGTATTCGTCACCGTCACGCTCACTTTTATGTTTTCGCTGTCCGAATCATCGATTTGCAAATTAGAATAGGCAAAAATCGTGTAACTCAAACCGTAGCCAAACGGATACAACGGATCGTTCGACTCGTCGATGTAGCGCGACCAGAATACATCCGGCTTGGGATCAGGACGCCCCGTATTGTAATGATTGTAATAAATCGGCACCTGCCCGACGCTGCGCGGAAAGCTCATCGGCAATTTGCCGCTTGGATTGTAATCGCCAAACAGTACCTGCGCAATGGCATTGCCGGTTTGCGTGCCGAGTTGCCAGGCTTCGACGATCGTCGGAACATTCTCCGCCGCCCAGGTGATCGCCAGCGGGCGACCGTTCATCAGCACCAGCACGATGTTTTTATTGACCGCCTGAACGGCTTCCAGCAACTCCTGCTGCACGCCCGGCAAGTCCAGTTGCGTCCGGCTTCTACCTTCGCCACTCTGGAAACCGTGCTCGCCCAGCACCATCACCACGACATCCGAACGGCGCGCCAGGGCTACCGCTTCCGCAAAACCGCTTTTATCCGTTTCATTTACTTCTACTTCTTTTGTAAAATCAACCGGCCCAACGGAGACATCCGCGCCTTTCGCATAGCTGAAGTTCACGCCGGCATTTTTCAAACCTTCCAGTACCGAAACCGCCGTGCTGTCATCCGAGCCAATGCGCCAGCTTCCCAGCGGACTGGTCTTATCATTCGCCAAAGCGCCGATCACCGCAATGCGCGGCTGTTCTTTTTTGAGTGGCAGGAGGTTGTTTTCATTTTTCAGCAATACGATTGATTTTTTCGCAATATCCAGCGCAGCTGCCTGATGGTCAAGGTGGTACAGCAATTCCTTTTCGCGTTCTTCGTCGCAGTATTTGTAAGGATCGTCAAATAAGCCCAATTCGTATTTCACGCGCAAAATGCGGCGCACGGCATCGTCAATTTTTGCTTCATCTACCTTACCGGATTCGACCAAACCCTTCAAATGCTTGATGTAAGCGTAGGATTCCATGTCCATGTCCGAGCCGGCATTCGCGGCTAGTTCTGCGGCGTGCTCCAGATCGCGGGCGTAGCCCCAGTTTACCATTTCCATGCCTGAGCCCCAGTCGGAAACGATAAAACCATCGAAGCCCCATTTGCCCTTCAGAATATCTCTTTGCAGGAAGGTGTTGCCCGTTGCCGGTACGCCATTTACGATATTAAAGGCATTCATAAACGTTTTTACATTGGCATCAACGGCTGCTTTGAAAGGCGGCAGTACCATATTGTACAGGGTCACCGTGCCAAGATCGACCGTGTTATAATCACGACCGGATTCAGAAAAACCATAGGCCGCAAAGTGCTTGGCGCAAGCCGCAATAGTATTTTCGGCGGAAAGATCATCGCCCTGGAAACCATTAACTCTGGCTACGGCAATTTTAGAACCCAGGTAAGGATCTTCACCCGCGCCTTCCATTACGCGCCCCCAGCGGGCATCGCGATAGAGATCGACCATAGGTGCGAAAGTCCAGTTGACGCCGACGGCCGAGGCTTCAATCGCGCCCACGCGTGCCGATTGCTCAATAGCCGCCAAATCCCAGCTCGCTGCTTCCGCTAACGGAATGGGCGCCAACGTTTTGTATCCATGAATCACATCCGAGCCAAAGATGAGCGGAATGCCCAGGCGGGTTTCCTCTACGACCATTCGTTGCAAGGCACGTACATTCTCAACGCCCCGCACATTCAGGAAGGAGCCAACCCAGCCTTTTTTGACGTGTTCGTATTTTTCCTGCGCGTCCGCGTCGTCCGGCACGGGTCCGGTCACTTCCCAGAAGCCGTTGTATTGGGTCATCTGACCGATTTTTTCTTCGAGCGTCATTTTGCGCAGCAAAGCCTCCACTTTGGCGTCGATATCGTCTGAATCGGACTGAGGTGAATTGCAACTGGTGATAGCCATAAATACCAAGCTGATTAGTAAAATTGAAAATCGTAGTTTCATGCATTACAGGTTTAAAAGGTGTAGTAAAGTTCTTACACAAAATAATCTGGTTAGAATGGCAGGTTGAGCGTCAAAATAAGAACTTTTGTTTAACCTGTTTATTTTTACTTTAAAAAATTCCCAATCGCCACGGTTTGAATCTTTTTTGGATTAAAGTAAAATGCTCCGGTTCCTTGTTTTCCGTTTTAAAAAACAGAACGCCAAAGTGGAAAAAATCGACTGACAATCGCACCCGCGGATGCGCCCGCAGCGCTTGCCAGGCTGCTTGCATTTCATCAGACCAGTAAATATCGGCAATGACAAAAACGCTCTGCTCGTGTGCAAACCCGAGACAAGTCTCTACGTAAGCCAGCGTGGCTTCCTGCCGATGGTCGCCGTCGAGGTAGAGGAAATCCAGCCGCTGCAAGTCCTGCAAAGCTTCCGGCAAAGCCGCTGCAAAAGTACCGATGCGCAGGTCGATGTTGTTGGTGTAGAATCTGGCAAAATTGTTCCGTGCCTGCATTGCCACTTCCGGGCTGCCTTCGATGGTGACGATCTGCGCCCGCAGCGCTGCCCCGCGCAGGTAGAGTGTAGAAATGCCCAGCGAAGTGCCGAGTTCCAAAACCGTCTCCGGTTTGCAAAAATCGACCAGCCGAAAGAGCATACGCCCCACTGCGGGCGGAATGGCAGCATGGCGCGCCAGCGCTGCCACCGTTCGGATTCGCTGATTGTGTACTTTGGAGCCGGCGCCGTGATCTTCGATCCGCAGCACCGATTGATCGTTTTGCAATTGCTCCCGCAGCAGTTCCATTTCGCTGAAGGCATAAAACTGCCGTTTGTCTTCAAGCACGGCATTCGTCAGCGCTGCCACAAAAGGGGAGTGCACGTCGTAAATGGTTTTGGCACGCCGGAAGTAGCCCTGGTAGCGCCGCAGCATTGCCCATTGATGTCGAAGCCGGTTCATAGCGGAAAAATAGCAGGATTGTAAGAATTTTTGCGATAAGCGATAAAAGGTTTTTAAATTTCCTGACTTTTTTTTGAAAAAAAACGTAGGTTAACGATATTTTAACAGCCTTTTGCAACAATAGTGCGTTTTACATTTCGTTACTTTTGTTACGTCAAAATATAAAACTTCCCGTATTTTGAACACGAATATGAATTTATAAACTTAAAAATTTCCGTAATCTGATGAGGATGAATCGCAAGATTTTGCTAACAATCACACTGGGATTGATTGTGAACGTTTTCGTTTTTGCGCAGAACGCACTTCCGGAAAACTGGCATTTACTCGACCCAACGACAGACAACTTTCCGGGCATCAGCGCCGAGCGCACGTACGAACAAATATTGAAAAACAAGCGTGGCCGAACCATTATCGTAGCCGTACTCGACTCCGGGGTGGACTACGAGCACGAAGACCTCAAAGACGTCATGTGGGTAAACCCCGGCGAAATTCCCGGCAACGGCATCGATGATGATAATAACGGCTATGTAGATGACATTTACGGCTGGAACTTCATCGGTGGTCCGGACGGTAGAAACGTCAATCAGGAAACCCTCGAAGTGACGCGATTGTACGTCGAGCTCAAGGCAAAATACGAAAATGCCGATCGGGCTACGCTCTCCAAAAAGGAGAAAGCCGAATACGATCAATACCAGGAATACAAGGAAGAAATCGAGAAAAAGCGCGAAGAAATTGGCCCGAACATCCAACTCATGGGCGCTCAGATCGAAGCGATTAATGAACTGGAAAGAGCCATCGGCAAGGAAAATGTAGAACTGGAAGACCTGAAGAAGTTTCGCTCCAGCAACCAGATGCTGACCGCCGTATCGAAATGGGCCGTACAATTGGTTTCGGAGAATAACATGACCTTCGACGAATTGAAGAAAGGCGTTCAGGATTATTACGACTACCTGGACCGGCAGTACAATTACAATTACAACCCCGATTTTAATGCCCGGGACATTGTCGGTGATAACATCGACGATCCTTATGAGCGCTACTACGGTAATGACGACGTACGCGGTCCGGATTCCGAACACGGCACGCACGTAGCGGGCATCATTGCTGCCGCAAGAGGCAACGACATTGGCGTGGATGGCGTGGCGGCCAACGTTCGCATCATGTCGGTTCGTACGGTTCCCAATGGCGATGAGCGCGACAAAGACGTGGCGAATGCCATTCGCTATGCGGTGGACAATGGTGCGGCTGTCATCAATATGAGCTTCGGCAAGGGCGCTTCCCCGAATAAGGAAGTGGTTGATGAAGCGGTGCGCTACGCCATGAAAAACGATGTATTGCTCGTGCACGCCGCCGGCAACGATGGTAAAGAGAACAACACCGGCAACAACTTCCCGCACGACCGGTTCGACAAAGGTGGACTTTTTAAGCCACGCTATGCCGACAACTGGCTGGAAATCGGGGCTTTGAGTTGGAAAAATGGCGAAGACCTGGCGGCGACTTTCTCCAATTACAGTGCAGAAAACGTGGATGTTTTCGCACCGGGCGTTGATATTTACGCTACCATGCCCGGCAGTGAATATGCCAAAAACAGCGGTACGAGCATGGCCGCGCCGGTGGTAGCCGGTATGGCTACTGTATTGCGCTCCTACTATCCGGAACTAACGGCAGAGCAGGTGAAAGAAATTATCATGCAATCGGCTACGCCGGTGAAAGACAAGGTTAAGAGTCCCGGATCGGACAAACTGGTGTCTTTCAATCAATTGAGCCAGACCGGCGGCATTGTAAACCTGTACGAGGCTATGGAACTGGCGAGCCGCACCAAAGGCAAGCGCAAGTTTGCCTGGGGCAGCCGCAATAGCAAAGATAAGGGGGTTGTGGTGCCTTAGTAAAAAATGACCTTCCCAGCGGAACAGGCACATCCGGAAAGATGCCACCTGGCTTTGGAGTTGGGTGGCATCTTTTTGTTTTGTTTCGTTGTTGTAATATTTTTGGCTTGTTATGCGAGGGCGAAGAAATTCGGGTTTCAGCGGATGATACTAATTTTAAAGTCGTAAATAACTGAAAATCAATTTAGAAAAAGCTGGCAAAACTTGGCGTCTCAGCGCCTTTGCGAGCGATAAACACTGTCCGAACTATTTAACTACAAACGAACAACTATAACTTTTATGCCTATAAAAATGGAACGAAAGCTGGATAGGATAGATGCAAAACTCCAGAATTTACTGGCGAATCTGCAGGTATATTCGGATGCGCAACTGAATCGAAAGCCGGATGAAGACTCCTGGTCGGTATTGCAGGTTTTGCATCATCTGTTGATAGCGGAGCAGCTATCGGCAAAATACGTGCAGAAAAAGCTGAGCTACGGTCCTAAGTTGCCCGATGTGGGCTTGGGTACGTGGTGGCGGGCGCTGCTGCTGCATTCGTACAATTATCTCCCCATTAAACTCAAAGCGCCGAAAAACGTAAGCGAACAACTGCCCGAACAAACCACCCTGGCGGAAACTGCCGAACAATGGCTGACGACGCGCCGGGAATTGCGGAGCTACCTGCGCACGCTACCTGAGGATATTTTCCGGAAGGAAGTGTATAAACACCCCATCTCCGGACGGATGAGCCTGGGGCACATGCTCGATTTTTTTGAAGGGCACTTCGACCGCCACCAGAAACAAATCAACCGAACTTTGAAACAGGTTTAGACGTCAGAGTAATATACCCGCCAGCGTTGCCGTCAGAAAACAGGCTACGGTACCACCAATGAGTGATTTGACACCCAGTTCCGTCAGGTTCTTGCGCTGCCCCGGGGCAATAGCGCCAATGCCGCCAATCTGAATGCCGATGGAAGCAAAATTGGCAAATCCGCACAGCGCGTACGTGGAAATAATGACCGATTTTTCACTGATTTCCCCTTGCATGCCTTCCAGCGCAGCATAAGCAAAAAACTCGTTGAGTGTGGTCTTCAGCCCCAGCAGTTGCCCCACCATGAGCGAATCTTCCCAGGGGACGCCCAGCAACCAGGCAAATGGAGAAAAAATAACCCCCAGGATGTATTGAATATTGAAACCTTCAAACCGGCCGCCGGTTGCACTAACTACAAAATCATTCAGCCCGGTCCAGCTTCCGATGAAGTTGATGAAAATAAAATTCAACATGGCAATAAAAGCGGTAAACACCAGCAGCATAGCGCCGACATTAATCGCCAGCCGTAGTCCGTCGGTAGTGCCGATAGAAATGGCATCCAGCAGATTGTTGCCCACTTCCTGGCGCGGAATCTCCAGCTTCTGGTGTACCAGATCCGTTTCGCGGGTTTCCGGAAAGAGGATTTTCGCAGCAATGATCGCCGCCGGTGCCGACATGATGGACGCCGTGAGCAGGTGGGTTGCAAATGCCTGCCGCGCAACGGTATCATCGCCTCCGAGGAAGCCGACGTAAGCCGCAAAAACACCGCCCGCAATGGTCGCCATTCCGCCCGTCATCAGGCAGAGCAACTCCGATTTGGACATCCCCTCCAGGTAGGGTTTTACCACCAGCGGCGCCTCCGTCTGACCGATAAAAATGTTGGCGGCCGCCGCCAGACTCTCCGCGCCGGTAATCTGCATCGTCTTGCTCATCACCCAGGCGAATCCTTTGATAATTATTTGTAAAATCCCCAAATAGTACAACACCGAAGACAGCGCAGAGAAAAAGATGATCGTTGGCAATACTTTGATGGCGAAAATGTAGCCTACGGTAACCAGATTGCCCGTTGCGCCGTCGCGTACCTCCACCACTTCGGGCCAGTCTCCCAGTACAAATTGGGTGCCGGCTTCTGTGAAATCGAGCAAAACCACAAAGAAGCTGGAAACGACATCAAACAACATCCGAACCACATCAACGCGGAGGATTAATATTGCCAGAAGTAACTGTAGCCCCAGTCCGATAATGACCAACCGCCAGTTGATTGCCTTGCGGTTATTGCTCAGCGCATAACATACCCCGAGTAGCGCAACAATGCCCAGAATGCCTCGTAAAATTGCTGTGAGTAGCTCCATAATTACTGTCTTTGCCCGATTGCAGGCTGGATTAAATTTGCAAAACAGACCAAAAGTAGGAATTTTTATTCAGATCGCCGGACTTTAATGATTTTCTGCTTTTTGTACAATTTATTACCTTTACATCCCGGAAATCAGAAAATATGAAACCTTTCATCATTGGTATCACCGGAGGCAGCGGTTCCGGAAAAACTTCGTTCATTCGACGTCTGCGCGACCACTTCTCTGTTGGCGATATCTGCGTCATTTCTCAGGATGATTACTATCTGAAACGGGAAGAGCAACTGGAGGATAAGCAGGGAATTATAAACTTTGACCTGCCAGAATCAATTGACAAACAGGCATTTATAGAAGATATCGAACGGTTGATGCGGGGCGAAACCGTCACGCGAACGGAATACACCTTCAACAACCCGGAAAAGGAGCCTGCACTGCTGACGTTCAAGCCCGCGCCTATTCTCATCGTTGAGGGCATTTTTGTGCTGCACTTTGAGGAAGTTCACAATTTGCTCGATCTGAAGGTTTATCTTCACGCCAAAGACAACCTCAAAGTCATCCGCCGCATTCTACGCGACCGGGTGGAGCGCAACTATCCGCTTGATGATGTGCTGTATCGCTATCAGCATCACGTGCTGCCAACTTACGAAAAGTACATCATGCCGTATAAAGAGGAAGCGGATTTGATTGTTAACAACAACCACCATTTTGAAATGGGGCTGGAAGTGCTCGTCGGTTATTTGCAAAATTATCTCGACAAGCTGGCGCTGGAGCAGGAACTCCGGGAAAACATTCGGGCAGATACGGAGTGATTTATTTCTTCCGCATTTCTTCTATCTGGACGGCAATTTCCTCTGCCTCCGCTACTTTTTTGGCGTAAGCCTTGATATCGCCGCTGCGCTGAATGTTCATGGCTTCTTCCATCAGCTTTTTGTATTGCTCTTCCAGCTTTTTGATCGGGTCTTTTTTGAATAATCCAAACATGAGGATGCGTTCTTGTTGATTGAAAATTTAATTCGATGATGAAACAGCCAAAGCAGTGAAATGTTCTGTTGCCCGGCACTCATCCGCAATCAAATAATCTCCTCAAACTCCTCTGTGCTTCCGGGCGTCAGCACGCGGGTCATTGCCTGGTTTTTGATGCGATGCATGACGTTGAGTTGTTGCAGCACTTCCTCGCAGAAGGTCGAATCAACGATTTGCTCAATATCTGCCAGGGTTTCTATGGCGTCGCCACTGCGGAACTTGTACGTTTGCTCGTACAAACCCGATTCAAATTTCACGGAAAACTTGTTGTCCATTTTAAAAACGGTGATCTTCAAAACGGGATGTTCGATATAGCCGACTATTCGCATGAATGATTGCTATTTAGCAGTTTGGTAATATTTGAATAATGAACTAGGTTAGCGGACTTCGTTTTGGGTCTGTTGTTTGTTTTGGAAACGTTTTCTAAGCGCTTTGTCGAGCCACACAAAAAACAAGTAGCTAAAGCCAATCATGCCCAGCATAAGCCAGGTTTGGGTGGGTAGCGCATTAAAAAAATTGCTGACGGTTTCAGCGCCGGGCGCGGCTTCCGGGCTTATTTCGTCCGTAATGGTTACATAATACATGCCGATGCCAAACGACCCGATGAGCAGCGCCAGTACGGCGTAAAGGAACCCTTTTACCCAGATCGGGCGGATGAGGGGCTTGACGGTGCGCCGGTAAAGCTGCGGGAGTTTGTCCATCACATTCAGGACAAAGCGCATGGAAGGCTGCTCCGCTTCGGTCTTTTGGAGCGATTCGTGCAGGTGCGCGCGCATTCCAAATTCCAGGTTAAAGTCGGCGTCCTCGGAGCGACGCTGTTGCGCATGCTCGCGTTCCGCTGGTGTGCCTTCGCCATCCAGCAGTTTCCAAATCAATTTTTTATCGTCCTCTTTCATAACATATCTTCGACTTCCTCCCGGAGTTGCGCTTGCAGCAGTTCGCGCAGCGCTTCGCGCGTCCGGTGGAGTTTGGTTTTAATATTCGTGATTGTCAAACCGGTAATTTCCGCAATTTCTTTCACCGATTTTTCATTTAAATAAAACAGCGTAATCAACGTCGCCTCTTCCGGCTTCAGTTGCTGAATAACTTCCTGCAATTGTAACTGCAAATCGCGCTCCTGGGTTCGCTGTACCGGTGTTTTTTCCTGGTCTTTGATTTGCAAAAAGGATGCTTCGTCGTCGATAGAATCCGTATGCAGTTGTTTTTTTCGTGCCACATCAATCGCCGTGCGATAGGCAATGGTATATAGCCAGGTGCTGAATTTAGCCTTTTTCTCAAACGTATGCAAAGTATTATATACCTTGACGAAGGTATCCTGCGCCGCTTCTTCGGCTTCCTCGCGGGATTTCAGCACCCGGTACGTCACCGTGAACACATAATGCTGGTAGCGCTCGACCAGTTGCCTGAATGCTGGTCGATTGCCGTTCCGTACTGCCTCAATAAGCCGTATATCTTCTTCCATTAGCGCAGGGCTTCTTTAAAATCGGCTCTAAATTTAGCATTTGCAAACGGAAGCGCCTACTATTTTCGACCTTTGACGAGTGATGTCGGGATGGGGTTGCACATTTTTGCGATAAAATGCCCCCACCGGAAGCGTCCACTAAAATTGTGGACTCTAACAGGTGCGAAAATCAGCAGCATAAACAGGAATTATCGCAGGAAAGAAGCATAGTGGCTTCCAAAAGTTTTTCGGGAAGCCACTGTTGTATTTACAGGAATTTTTCGACATCAGAAAATGGCAAATTAAATGTATCGGCAACGCCTTTATAAACGATTTCACCTTTCACGACGTTCAGACCTAGCTTTAGCGGCTGATTTTCCCGACAAGCTTTCATCCAGCCTTTGTCTGCCAGTTGCAAGGCATAGGGTAGGGTAGCGTTGGTCAGCGCGATGGTCGAGGTGTAAGGCACCGCGCCCGGCATGTTGGCTACGCAATAGTGCACCACATCGTCGATGATGAAGGTCGGATTTTCGTGTGTGGTCGGCTTGCAGGTTTCGATGCAACCGCCCTGGTCCACCGCAACATCCACCAGCACCGTACCCGGGCGCATCATTTTCAGCATATCCCGCGTGATCAGGTTTGGCGCCTTCGCACCCGGAATGAGCACCGCACCGACGATCAGATCCGCATCCTGAATGTGGCGGCGGATGTTGTATTCATTGGAGTAGAGCGTGACGACGTTCGCTGGCATAATATCCGACAGGTAGCGCAAGCGCGGCAGACTGATGTCCATGATAATCACCTGAGCGCCAAGTCCGGCTGCCATTTTCGCCGCTTGTGTACCTACGATACCACCGCCGAGGATCAGCACTTTGCCCGGAGATACCCCCGGTACGCCACCGAGCAGAACGCCCCGCCCTTTGATCGGCTTTTCCAAATACTTCGCGCCTGCCTGGACGGCCATTCTACCGGCAACTTCCGACATCGGGATGAGCAGCGGCAACGAGCGATCCGGCAACTCCACCGTTTCGTACGCCAGGCAAACCGCACCGCTATCGAGCATCGCGCGCGTTAGCGGCTCGTACGAGGCAAAGTGGAAATACGTGAATACCAACTGATCTGGCTTGATGAGTTTATACTCTGATTCGATCGGCTCCTTCACTTTTATAATCATCTCCGCCTTGTCGTACACTTCCTCGATGGTCGGCAGCATTTTTGCGCCGGCTTCGGTGTATTCCTCATCCGAAAAACCACTGCCTTCTCCGGCGGTAGCCTGCACATATACTTCGTGGCCGCGTTTTACAAACTCAAAAGCGCCCGCCGGCGTCAGCGCCACCCGGTTTTCGTTATTTTTAATTTCTTTTGGTACTCCAACGATCATGTCTTACAATTTTAATTCGGTTAGGAAATCTCGAAAACGATGATAGTGTTTTAGCGATAAGCAGTTGGCAGTAAACGCATTATGAGCAAATAACTGCCGAAGCCTGAGAACTAAAACCCAACGTCCGAAAAAGTCGCGCTAAAATAAAAAATCATTTCCGAATGGCGGCAAATAAAAAAGCCCGTGATGACTTCACGAGCAAGGCTTGTTCGTTTTTGTGTTTCATAACCTAATTCTTAATTACCTAATATCAGTCAAAAAACGTGCCAGTTTCGGATGTCACAATCGAGACGCATAAACCGGCTCCTGCCTCAGAATCCTGTCCATCCTGTAAATCTTGTCCAATAAAAACAAATCGCTGCGTCTTCGCGCCTCTGCGTAAAATAAAAACAGCACGATCCCAAATAACAAATAACAATCCCTACCGCTCCTCATCAAAATAGATTTTGTAAAACTTCCGCCCGTCGGCTTCCGTGCCCTGCTGAATGAGTTCCCGGTCGCCGTGAATGTAAATGTGGAAATTCTTATCCAGCTTCAGCACACTCTTGAACACGCGGCTCTGCTTCTTCACCGCCTGGGGCGAAATGTTGAAATCATCGCTGAAGTCCAGCTCTTTCTCGGCGCGATAATTTTCATCGAAACTGCGGAAGGAATCAATCACTTTTTCATCCTGCAGCACCGCCGATTCAAACTCCTGCTTGTCAAATTTCTCGTGTGACTTGAAATAATCCACTGAACGATTGAGCAGGTCGATCTGATCCGCTTTGGTCACCTCAAATTCTTCGGTCAACTGTTTGGTAACGAAGTTTTTCGTGATGTCCATAAAGTGGCGGGTGTAATGAAAATCGTCGTTGCTCGGCTTCAGACTCAGGAAGTCATCGCGCCAGTACTGCGCCTCGACGGATTTATTCGACTTATCGATGATGCACACCTTGAAACCAATCTCCCGGTCGGTATTGAAAATCAGACAGCCCTTGTCCAGTTTGTCCACGTGGATGCCGTCCTCGTATTGCAGCTCGAATTGCGCGTCCTGATGATCCAGTTTCAAAAACGACTGCCGGTTTTCCGCTTTGAAAATGCCGATGGCGTCGGTCAGTTCGTCGCCGATGACAATGTCCGTGAAATACGCCACGAACAGGTCGCCCGACTTGATCTGTGGGTGCGTGGACTGCTCGAACAAATGCTTGGCCATATCCACCGAATTGCGATGGAAAGCTGCCTCACTATCAAAGACTTGCGACGCAAAATTGAACAGCGGATTCAGCGTGAAATCCCCATCGGCAGCGGTGAAATTATAAAATTCCGGCGCTTCGAACGGGCGCAGGCAGTAGCGCAGCAGCAACTCTCGCAGGCGGGCATCGCTGATGTCGAGCGGCTCGGCGGACAGGCGCAGGTCCTCGCCATTGGTTTGGTTGCCGACCTGATGTACCGCCAGCTGCGCCAGTTGGCAATCGGTGTAATCGAGCATAGGAAGTGGGTTTTGTGGGGTAAAGGTAGGGAAAAAGGAGTGAAAACGAGGAGCTAATTTATCAGTCAAGGGATTCGCGTTCTTGCGGAGCGGGTTGATGGCGATCTTCCATAAAATCCGGTGAGAAATTGTCGAGGCTCTCGAATAGACTTTGCCAGGGATTGTGGAATGGAATGACAAAGATTGTATTCCCAAGCTTACGGAGATATACCTTATCATCCTCGATCTTCATCTCTTCGGGAATGCGAATGATCTGAGCGCCATTGGTTTGTTGAATATCTATCGCTTCGAATGTCATTGCTGGTCATTTTTGAGTTTTAACAAATATACATAAAATCCGGTTCCTTAACTTCTTCCAGGCTGTCATCCGCTTTTCCAGACGATACTTTACCAATGCAGCTTTATCATAACTCATATCGCAATACCTTCCGCTTCAATATTTTGATACAGGGGCGTCACTTTGAAATCTTCCCATTGCTCTTTTTGCTCGATGATGGAACTGATGATCTCATCGGTTTCCAGTTCTACCTCAAATAAGGCATCCCGGATTTGCCGTTTAACCGCTTCGGTGTCGTCAATGGCAAGCAGGATCAAAAAATCCCAATCGGATTCTGCGTGCGCATCGCCACGAGCCTGCGAACCGTACAAAATGACCGTTGCCTCCGGGTCAATTTCCATTACCCTTGCTTTGACGGAATCCAGTAAAATAGAAGAGGTGGCGTTCATACGGCATTTATACTGTGTGGTTACAAATATGCAGATTTTTTGTACAGCTTGCAACTTTTATCACACCGCCACCGCTCGCTCATTCCCCACCGTCTCCTGCACAAAATACATCTCGATCTCGTTATTATTTTTGATCGGGATGACGCCACGGGTTTCGAATGTTTGTAAATCAAAACTTAAACCACTCTCTAACACATCGTTATCAATTGAAATTGGTATTAATTTTGTCCAAGCACTTACCCTACCTTCGCAGACCTGCGCCACTCTATCCGCACCAGCGTTAGCACGATCAGCATTTCAAATACAAAATACAGCACGCCCCACACCGTCAAGCGTGGAAAGTAGTAGATCACCAAACCCAGAGTCACCATGCAATACAGCAAATTGGCAATCGAGATGCCCCGAAGATATGGTTGCCAGTGCGTTGGAAAACGGAAATGACAACTCAGCGAATACATCGCAAATACACCAGCTACAGCGGCTAAACCGTATAGCACGTCGCGCGGCATACCGATGTACGCTTCCAGTTGCACCAGCACGAAGCCCAGAGAGAAAGCACTCAACACTGCTCCCAAGCCATCGATCAAAAATAGCCGCTTTGCATCCGGGATCAACTTTTGTGGAAAGGAGGGAGAAGGGGTGTCCATGTGGTCAACCATGATATTCTTTTTTAGCTATGTAAACATCGTATTTCTTTTGTAGTTCGGGTATGTGGTGATGATTTTTTCCAACTATACCTCCTGGGGGAGGACCGCTGCGGGGGGGGGGAATCTACGACCTTTTATCACCGCTATCCGAAGCTGCCTTCGCTTCACCGCACCCACCACGCCCAAAGTATCAGCAGCGGGTGAATGACGATCAGTCGCACCCAGCCTACCCAGGCAGGCGTGCACAAGCCATCGGGTATGCAACTGCCAACCTGGATGAAGTGCACATGAGCCGGGACGAACAGCACCATCAGGATGATAATGCCCCAGGCAGCGACTTTACGATACGTCGGCAGGAACAACCCGATACCAAAGAGTACCTCCAGCACGCCGGAGGCGGCATTCAGGAAATCGGGCCACGGCAGGTAGGGCGGAATGAGCGGCAGGTAGAAGCCCGGGTTGATGAAGTGATTCACGCCGGCTAGGAGGAAGAATACAGCAAAAATAGTGCGGGCAGCTTTTTGCATGGTTTTTGATTTTTAGAACATTGATCCGCGCAGGATGTTTAACCTTCACATTTACTCAGCTAAAAATTTCCGCTCATGCGTGTGCTGCTATTTTGGTTTTTCACTTCCCCGGTGTTTATGTTTGGGCAGGCGACGCAGTTGCCGGTCGAAGATTCGATCTGTCAGTGCATGCAGCGTGCGTTTTCGGCGCGCGGCGTTGATCTGGCGGCGGAGTTTGTTGCATTCGAAGCAGATTTGGTCAAACGGGCGTACCTGGGGGAAGCGGGTTGGCAATATCCGGAATTGCTGAAAAATATTGCGGAGGCAGATTACTTTGACTTGCGGCGGAGTTCGGCGCATGCGGGCATCGACACGCTGTTCGCCGATGAACTCAACCGTTGTTATCAGCAGGTATTGTTTCGCTTTTCGGACGAACTGCTGGAGGCTAAAGTGACGCGCATTGTATCTGCTTATCCGGACGCGGAGGCAACGGACGGCAAAACCCTGCAAACCGAAATTTTGCGTATTTATCTGCGCCATCTGGAACGAGCAGATTTTCAGAAAGATTTGTACAGGTGGCTCGTTTTGTGGAATTTACTCATTGTTTCTACCGAAGATGCATCCGACCAGCCAAGACGGTTTCCGGAAGAAAAAATCACCCTGCCCGAAGAGCGATTGCTGCCCGTTTTTGCGAATAAAGAAAGCCAACTAATCGTGAATGGAACGCCGGTGAGCTTTGAGGAATTGCGCCCTGTTTTAATGCAAACTTTCCAGCGAAAAGACGGCGTCAAGCTGCTCAGCGAGCGGGAGACGAATTACAATTTTTATCAGGAAGTGTATCATTTTATCGAACAAACGCACCATGAACTCCTCGACGAGGCGGCCGTTCGATTTGATAAAATATACGACCAATTGCCGCCCGCTACGCAATACGCCATTCGGCAGGAATTGCCGTTTGTATTGGTAGAAGTGAGCAGGTGATCAGAACGGATAGCCCAATCCGATGTTGAAATTTACCAGGTCCCAGAAATTGTACTTATTCCAATCGTACCAATAATCCCGTTCGGTCACCGGGCTGCCGTCCGAGAAGTTTTCGGTGAGCGGGAACGGACTGCGCAGGCGCAGACCCAAATCGAGCCGAAAAATAAAATATGTCATGTCGAGGCGCGCGCCAACCCCGGAGCCGAGCGCAATTTGTCGGTGAAAAGCGTCATTCACTGGGTAAGGGAGCTTGCTGTTGTCAATGGCGCGAGGTTGAAACAAAAACTGCGAGCCCGGGCGGTCGGGATCCTGGCGGAGCGTCCAGACGTTGCCGCCATCAAGGAAAAATGCGCCGTTGAATCGCCAGAAAATATTGAATCGATATTCGAGGTTGAACTCCAGTTTCAGGTCGCCGGTTTGGTAAAACAGGAGGCGGTTGCTGGGGTTGGGGTCAACGGTGAGGGGGTCTTCGTAGCCGCCGGGTCCCACGCCGCGTATAGCCCAGGCGCGAATGCTGTTTGGTCCGCCAACGTAGAACTGCTTCACGTAAGGCACGTCGGTTGTAAAGCCGAAAGGTCGCGCAATGCCAAAATTGAACCGCATTGCGAGGCTGGTTTTCGGGGTGTATTGTTTGTAATAGCGGTAATCGACTTCGGTTTTGACGTATTGCGAAAAGTCGATATTGCCGATGCGCAGCGTATCGGAGCTAAGGGCGAAGGCATTATAAATGGCATTACCTGCCCAGATTTCGGTGCCGGCGGTTTCGAAATTGAATCCCCAGTAATGCGACTGCCCGCGGCGGTTGGGGCGGCTGTTGAATACGTAATTGAAATCCCGGAATAACAAGCTGACAAACAATTGGTCGCCGAAACTTCGGGCCAGGAAGGGATTGGAGTTGAGAATATCGTCAAAGGCTTTTTGGGTAGTCGGTTGCAAATAATCAATACCCACATGCCCGATTAGATAGCGCCGGGTGCCACTGGGTGTGGACTCCTGCAAGTCGAAGCCATAGGAGGCGTTCAGCAAATTGTAGCGATAAAAACCCAGCAGCAGCAGGTAGTTGTAGCTGGCTGAGAGGCGGGTTTGCGCCCCTTCGTGCAGCGCCCGGTAGAAATCATCGCTGATAATGCCGCCTTTCTTGCTGATGCGAGCACTGTACAGCCCCCGCCACAACCCCAGGTAATCGTAAAATTTTGGAAAGTACAGATTCGTCTGCACGCGCAAATCAATGGTATTCCAAAACGTAGAATCGGTAGCCGTAGGGTTCACTTCCACCCCGGCGGAGATGTTGGTCGCCAGTAATTCTGCGCCCCGAAACAGGTTTCGATTGCGCAGGCTCGGGCTGGCGGTAATACCGATGAGGTTACCCGCACCGGCAGTCACACTGCGATTGGTATAATTCAATTCAAAATCAATGCCCATTTCCATGCGGAGGTTGCGCGTCAGTTCGATACGAAAATGGAGCACGCCGGCATCCAGGCTGTCCGCCTGTTCTTTGATGCGGACAAAGCGATACACTCCCAGGCTCGATAGCTGCCGAATGGTCAGGTCGTAATTTGCCTGATTATAGAGGTCGCCGGTGCGCAGATGGATGGATTCGGAAAGAATTTGCGGACGCACTTTGAACGAACTTTCCTTTGGAAATCTGAAATGAAAACCTTTTACGATGGTATCGCGCAGCGTAATATCATCGGCGGTCGGGTCGTATTGCGAATAGACATAAACGCTGCCTACCCGGTAGCGCTTGTGCAGGCTGTCCTGCATAGGCGGCAATACATCCATGTAAACGTTTGCCTTACCGGTGTGATAGGTGGTATCGGCTACGAGAGGGGAGACGTAATTCGAGTAAAAATCGGCATAACCGCGGTTGCGCAGGCTGTTAGTAATGCGTTCCCGTTCCTGTTCGTAGAGGGTTCGCGTAAGCGCTTCCCCGGGTTTGAGGAGCGTTTGCGCCTGGGTTTCCTGCAAAATGCGATGAACCGTTGTGTCTTCACTGGAAAAAAACACCGAGTCGATGGCATAAAGCTGTTTGGTATCTACGAAATAAGTGACTTTAACTTTTTTATTTTTGACCACGTCATCGAAAAACACCTCCGCATCATAATAGCCATTATATTGCAAAAGATAACGCATGGATGTCGCTGTGCTATCGGCAAGCGTGGGGTCGTGTATAGCCGGTTGCTCTGAGAGGACACGCCGCTGCCAGCGATCAAATGTGCTGGTGTCTTCCGGGGCTTGGGTATTGAAATAAAACCATTCGCGCGGGAAAAAAAGGAGAAAATTGGTATTGGGCGTTTGCTGGTAAAGGGAGGCTAATTCGTAGGATAACGCCGTTTTGTTTTTTACTTTTTTGGTATTAATGAATTTAATGCTGTTTTTTTGCAGCAAGAGTTCGTCTTCTGTCAGAAATTTGGTGGTATTGCAAGCAGATAATGTTGCCAGCAGAACCAGCAATTGAAAAAGAAATCGTACCGATCGAAATATCCGCATCTTCAAAATATATGACAAATGGCGCTTTCTAAAAATGCAACTAAATTCATCCAGTCGCTTCAGCAAAAGAAGTTCAGGCAAAAGTATAACAATTTCGTCTTAGAAGGAGATAAGATTGCCAGAGAAATCTTACAGCAGCGTTCACTGGAGGTCGAAGCCATCTATGCTCTCGACAACTGGATAACGACCAACACCTTGTTATTACAAACGCACCGGGAAAGTGTTCATGCAATAGAGCCGACAGATTTGAAAAAAATTTCCAGCCTGACGACGCCCAATCAGGTGCTGGTCGTCGCAAAAATGCCGGAAGTACTACTGGATGCGGCGCTGCTTACAAATGATCTGACGCTGTATCTCGACGGTATTCAGGACCCCGGCAACATGGGCACCATTCTGCGCATCGCCGACTGGTTTGGCTTGCCTTACGTTTTTTGTTCGAAGTACTGCGTGGATGTTTACAGCCCGAAAGTAGTGCAGGCTTCCATGGGGGCATTGCTGCGCGTACCGGTGCTGGAAATGGAACTGGGCGCGTTGCGGGAGCAATTTCCGGACTTGCCAATTCTGGGGGCTATGCTCGATGGTCAAAATATTTTCAAAACATCGCTTCCCAAAAATTGCCTGTTGGTCATTGGGAATGAAGGCAAAGGCATCAGTGTGGAAGCGGAGACCTTACTCACGCATCGCATCGCCATTCCGCCGGCAGCGCGGGGCGGCGCCGAGTCGCTCAATGCGGCCATTGCCACCGGCATTATCGTTGCGGCACTGAAGAATCTTTCCTGAAAAGAAATGCGTACCTTCGCGGTCAAATAATTCAAATTATGAGAATGCTAGTCTTTGCTTTGATTCTGTGTTGCGGTATTTTCTGGGGCTGTGCCGCCCAGCAGCAATCTGCGCACTCGAATTTCACCAATACTTATTTTCAGCCACTTACAGCTGCCGATACCATTTATTTTTCGCTGACCAGCCCCCGGGGAATGCGGGCTACCCCGATTCCATACGACACTTTTCTGGTGCATGTCGATACTTCGCTCTGGAAGGATATTAATTACATCATGGATGGGGAAGAAACGAGCATTGTAGGGTTGGCGCATTTCCCAATCGATGCACAACACGATGCTTACATCGTCGGGCTGACGTACTCGTGGTATGGCAATACCTCTTTGCTCATCCAGAACAAACGCCAGGGGCACTTCGTTGATCTGGTGCCCGTCGCCGAATTCTATGGCGGAGACGGCGGACAGGTACTGCGCAATAGCTGGTGCTTTGATGCCGATAAAAATGGCACGCGGGATTTGGTCGTGCGGGATTCTAATCATTCTCTAGTCATAGATGAAAATGGCGATCAAAGGGATATTTACGAAGAATTCGTCTCAATTTATATCTTAGAACCCAAAGGTTTTGTAAATGCTGAAATAGCGGATTCTAACGCTTTGATCAAGCAATTTCCGGTGGATTGGAATTGGTAGTTAAGAAAAATCGTCCTGCGATAATTATTCACAGGACGATTTTTTTATTTCTATCGATTACTACAATTTATTTTCCACCACCACTACCGCCGCTTTGTTGCTTGTCGCGGGCGCGCTTCATGGGGTTATCGCCGCCACTTTGACCACGTGCGCCGCCTGCATTTGACTTAAATAGCTCAAAACGACTGGGTTGCACTTGGCGAGGATAATAATTATTTTCGGTATCAATGTCGGAAGTTTCTTCAAAGGGATCGAGTACGACTGATTGCAGCGGCTTTTGAAAAGCAAAAACCTTGCTGATTTTATCATTATTATAGCGCCAGATTTCTGCTGGAATTCTTTGAATCTCGGTGGTACCATCCGCAAATTCAAATTGCAAAATCAGCGGCATAATCAGGCCGCCAACATTGGAGAAATCCAATTGGTAAAAATACTGCTGCTTGCTCAAAAATGCCCGTTCCTCTTCACTCAGAGAAGCGATGTAACGCTGGTACGCTTGGCGATCTTCTTCTGTCACTTTATTTGGATCGTAACTATTATAAAAATCATTTAATTCTGCCTGACGCTCAACAGCTACGGTTGGAAAGGCTTCTTTATTTTTTTGGTAACGAACCGAATTTTCTAAGTCCTTTTTTGCTTGCTGCGCCAATAGCGGCTTTTCCACGTCTGGATTTTGCGAATCCAAGCGAAACGCCGTTACGCCATCCAGTGAAATATCTACATTATCCGTTGTATAAAACCATCCCCTCCAGAACCAGTCCAAATCCATCCCCGAAGCATCTTCCATCGTACGGAATAGATCACTCGGTGTCGGATGTTTGAATGCCCAGCGCTGGGCGTAGGTTTTGAAAGCATGATCAAAAAGTTCGCGCCCCATTACCGTTTCGCGTAAGATATTCAGAGCGGTTGCTGGTTTGCCATAGCCGTTGCTACCCAGATCTAGTACTTCATCTGAGCCGGTCATAATTGGATTCTGCAAGTTTTTATCTGCTTTCATGTAAGGAATAATGTTCTTCGCTGGTCCGCGACGGTGCGGATACGCCCGATCCCATTCTTGCTCTGCCAAGTACTGAACAAAAGAATTCAAACCTTCATCCATCCAAGTCCATTGGCGTTCGTCAGAATTGACGATCATGGGAAAGAAATTATGCCCCACTTCGTGAATAATCACACCAATTGTCCCATATTTTGTACGTTCGGAATAATTACCATCCTTGTCGGTACGACCATTATTGAAACAAATCATCGGATATTCCATACCATTGGAAGCCTCCACCGAAATAGCAACTGGATAAGGATAAGCAATGGAATATTTGGAATAAACCCTCAATGTATGCGCTACGGCTTCGGTAGAATATCTGCTCCAAAGCGCATAAGCTTCCTTCGGATAGTAAGACATTGCCATGATAGTATTTTGCGGACTACCATCTACTTTTACGCCCATCGCATCCCAGACAAATTTGCGAGAAGTGCCGATGGCAAAATCACGCACGTTTTCTGCCTTGTAAATCCAGGTCTTTTTATCCGTAGCTTTATCTTTTTCATTCGCAGCAGCTTCGGCTTCAGTGATAATTTCGACAGGTTTATCTGCTTTTTTCGCTTCTTCCCAACGCTTTAATTGCGTAGCAGTCAATACATTTTTAGGGTTTTGTAATTCGCCCGTCGAGGCAACCACATGATCCGCCGGAACCGTGATGGCTACATTATAATTGCCGAAAGGCAGCGTAAATTCGCCGCGCCCCAGGAATTGCTTGTGCTGCCAGCCGTTGTAATCGTCATAAACCGCCATGCGCGGAAACCATTGCGCTAAGGTATAAATATAGTTGTCGTCTTCAGGAAAATACTCAAAGCCGCCACGACCGTTCTTGGTAGTTGGGTCTTGGCGATTTGCTAAGTTGTAGTTCCAGCCGATCGAAAGGCTAGCTTTTCCTGTTTTTGGGGCAAGCGGTTGTGGCAAATCCACGCGCATCATAGTGTTTACAACAGTGTATTTCAAGGCTTTGCCAGCTGCGTCGCGCACGTACTGGATTTTGTGGCCGCCGTCGAATGAATCGTCGAGCTTTCGGTTGAGCGTTCCGAGCGTTTCGCGCTGGTCGAGCGTACCTGTTTGCGTTTCAAATGCCATCGAACCCGGTGCTTCAATATTCTGATCCAATTGAATCCAAAGATAAGTCAGTGGATTTGGGGAATTATTGTAATAGGTAATCGTTTCTTCGCCAATCACGCGTTGGTTGTTGTCGTCCACTTCCACTTTGATGTCGTAATCGGCCTGCTGTTGCCAGTATTCGTGGCCAGGTGCACCCGAAGCCGTGCGGAAGCTATTGGGCGTCGGGAGCTCGGTGCCGAGCTGCTTGAACTTGCTCTTGTTCGTATTTTCGTATTGTGCGAAAGCAAATGTAGTGCAGAGTATCAATCCGAGAGTGAGATAAATTAGTCGCTTCATGCGGATAAAATTTAGGTTTACAATTCTAAAGTCGAGTTCGATAATAAGACAAACGCAAGGTGTGATTGTTTCCTAGAAAATCCAGGTCTCCTGGATAATGGTCAGCGCTACGCCGGCGATAATGCCGGAAATCACCAGTATCCATTCGCGCCGACGCACACGCAGCAAATCCATGAGCAGATAGCCAAGCACAAGGACGAGGCCCACGATCACCAACTGACCGACCTCCAAACCGATGTTGAAAGCCAGCAACGGCTGCCAGATGGTGGCATCGCGCGGGAGCATGCTGCGCAGAAAATTTGAAAATCCCAAGCCATGAATCAAGCCAAAAAATGCGGCTAAAACGTATCTTTGAATGGTTTTTCGGCGGTGCATTTCCGTGGAAATCTCCTCTTCAGGCTGGCGAATGATGTTGATAATGCAAGTCGCCACAATTGTTATTGGAATGAGAAACTCGATGAGATCGGTCGGGATTTTTACAATTTCAAATGTCGCCAGCGCCAGTGTGAGGCTATGCCCGATGGTGAAAGCCGTCACGAGCCAGGCAACCTGCTTCCACTCGCGGTAGGTATATACGGCGCAGAGCGCGATGACGAACAGAATGTGGTCATACCCGTTGGGGTCGAGAATGTGTTCTAAGCCAAGTTGCAGATTAAACCAAAATCCGGACACGTCAATCGGGTTTTAAATTTTGCAGGAAAAAGCAAACTAAAACGAGCGCTTCTGATGTTATTAGTTTGCCACAACGGCAACAAAAGTAATAAAAATCTGAAAGATGAATTTTCTGACGATACTTTTCTTTGCGCATTTTATGCAGGTAAATGCCCATCCGATCCACATTGCGGTCAGTGAGGTGCAATACGCTGCGGATATTAAGGCATTGCAGGTGATGCACAAGATTTTCATCGATGATTTTGAGGATCATATGGAGCAGATGGAGGCAAAGCGCGGCAACGCCATCGACCTGAAATTGGCGACCAAGAAAGAGCATTCGGAAGCCGATGCGTACATCAAGAAGTATATTGAACGTCATTTTGAAATTCGCGCCGATGGTAAGCAATATACCGGTAAATATTTGGGTAAGGAGTACGAAACTGACGCCGTGTGGCTCTACATCGAGATTGAAAATGTGCCCCGTCCGAAGCAAATTCAGATCAAAAACACCATTTTGATTGATTTCTACGATGATCAGTCCAATTTCATTCACTTCAACATTGCCAACCAGCGCAAAAGCTTACATTACTATCGGGGCGAAACAACGCAGACAGTGGCGTTTAAGTAA
>CAZFBU010000027.1:6657-11622 GCA_964517175.1 uncultured Saprospiraceae bacterium | reverse complement strand
TTTACGAAATCTCCTCCACCGATTTGACCGGAACCTGTCTTTTTTATTCTGATATATCTTCGGCTGGCTTGATGAACGCAAAGCCCGTTGGCTTTATCCGAAAACGGTTTGGCAATTCCAGCAGGGTAGCGGGTCGTTCTATCTTTTGCCAGGCAGCATTTAGCTGCTGCTCGATTTGCGCTCCGGTGCTGCAAAAGGGCTTTTCGTCTATTTTGCCATCGCCGGTCGTATCCAGTAGCGGGCAGCCGCCTTTCCAGGAGGGGCCTGCCAGCAGCGGGCACCAGTCTTCCCGGTCGGCTATGCCGTCGCCGTCCGTATCGGGGCAGCCATTGGTGTATTCCGGACCAGCAGCCAGCGGGCAGTCATCCTCGTGATTGGGGATGCCATCGCCATCATCATCCGGACAACCGGCCAACAATTTCAAGCCAAACTCATCGGGACAAAGGTCTTCCAGGTCTTCCACGCCGTCGCCATCCTGGTCGGGGCAGCCTTTTGCAGTGATATGACCAAACACCTGCGGGCAGCGATCTTCCTTGTCGGGAATGCCATCGCCATCGCTGTCTTTGGCAAAAAAGCGAATGGTAAGCGTTGCGCCCGCAAAGGCGTACCAATCCCCCTTATCGGGGTTGGCTGCTTCGCTGATGCCGTCGATGTAGTCCGTAAAGGCATAGCGGGTGCCGGCTTCCAGCCCCAGTGCCGTGCGCCTGCCGAGGTCTATCCGGACGCCGCCGCCGATGGGCGCTGCAAAGAGTTGTTGCGGGTATTTGACCGATTGGTCGGCTGCAATGTTGGGCGGCAGCTCGCCGTTTTGGTATTTGCCGAAAGCAGGACTGGCATCAATGAGGCTCAGTCCGCCGCCAACGAACAAATAAGGAGAAAGAATACGTTTGAAATAACTGGGAATGGAATCCGAATAGCGCTTTGGCGCGAAAGGCTCCCATTCTACCAGCAGCGCCGATTCAATCACTCTGGACTTAAAGCTGAACTGTCGCTTTTCAAAAAAGCCGGGGTTATCAAAATTCTGGTCGGTGCCGCTGATTTCGCCGTAGGTTGCGCCCAGGCGCAGCGCCCAGCTTCGGCTAAGGTAATATCGGAGCGCCAGCCCGTAGGCGGGGTTCGTTTCTTCCAGAACCGGATAGTCCGTAGGTACCAGGTCGCCCTGGTAGTTTGTGCCTCCAAAAAATACGCTTCCTTCCCATTTGTGCTGTGCGGAGAGCAACAATGGGAGAAACGCCATAAGTGTCCATAGGGTGTAATAATTTGTCTTCATCCACGTGCATTTTCTATTCTCATAGCGGAATACCACATTCTGCCGCATAACGAACGGCTTGTATTGCGTTGTAATTGCCTTCTATATCCTGACAAACAGAATATTTTCTCTGTGGCAATGGAGGGAGGGTTTTTTACAGAAATGCTCGAAGATCAATTGCTTTCAATGCTTAAAGCAACTCATCACGCGTGAATAACGCATGAGAAAAAGGTTTATTGCGATAAAGATACGGTAAACTTGAGAAATTTAACGTATAAATTTTAATCTTCAAACAAGCGTCAAAAAAAATCGGCAGATCACTTGCGCGCGACCTGCCGTTACAGTACCAGTAAGTAAGTAAAAATAAGCAGCACAATATTCACTGTTTTGGGCACTGCTCGTGCCGGAAGTGAAATTGTATGATCCGATCGAAAGCTGGCAGAAATTTCTCATTTCCAGTTACTTCCGAAAATCTTGCATACAGTATTTCATTAGATAATGTAAAATTAACCAATTACTGCATTTTCAAACATACAACTTTTCCACAAATTGTGTATAAACCAGTCAAAAAATTAACAATCAGTTGGTTGCGACTTTTCCACACTGTTGGTAACCGGTGAAATCCTGTGGATAACTCAGAAAAGGCGTTTGCGCTGAAAATACCAGGTAAGCAGCAGGCTCAGAACCATGGCGACCCCCATGATGTAGTAAACGGCGTGGCGGTTTGAGTCGAAGGGGAGGTCAACGTTCATGCCATAGAAACTGGTGATGAGCGTCGGCACCATGAGGATGATGGTAATGACGGTCAGGAAGCGCATGGTGTTGTTCAGATTGTTGGAAATGATAGAACCGTAGGCTTCCATCGTGCCGTTGAGAATGTTGGTGTAAGTATTGGACATTTCGAGCGCCTGCCCATTGTCGATGACGATATCTTCGAATAAATCGGCTTTGTCTTCGTCCTCTCTTATTTTCAGGAAGTCAGAACGTTTCATTTTCATTTTTAACAACTCGTTGGCGCTCAGTGAATTAACGAAATATACCAGGCTTTTTTCGATGCCCAGGAGTTGGCGCAATTCTTTGTTTCGGCTCGAATCAAAAAGCTCCTGTTCGATGAGGTCGCGCTTGAGGTTCAATTTCTTGAGGCAGGTCAGAAATCGGTAAACATTTTGTTCGAGTATTTTCAAGACAAAAAGCGCTTCGTCTTCCGGGTCAAAGTTTCGGATTTTATCATCGAGAAAAGATTGCAGTACGTCGTTTTCGTAGGAGGAAATGGTGATGACGTGCGCCGGCAGCAGCACAATGCCAATCGGGATGGTGATGTAAATGGCGTCGCTGTCGTCCTCCGCTTCATTGAGGATGGGCGTATTGATGAGGATGAAACGCACATCTTCTTCGCGTTCGTAGCGGGGGCGCTCCTCTATGTCGAGAGAGTCGGTCAGGAAGTCCAGCGGTATATCAAACTCCTGGGCCCGTTCTTCGAGTTCTTCCGGGGTGAATGGCGGCAGAATGCTCACCCAGGATGCCACCTCGAAGCTATCCACCTCGCGCAACCGCCCGTCTTTTTTTGTAAAGTATTGAACCATCGGAAATTAGCTTTGAGTACCAGGAAAATAACCGATCTCAGGCGCAAACTTACGCATTTCTACCGGGCAAAAGAACGCTGCGTTGCATTTATTGTTGTGTAAACGTTGTTTGGAGTTGCTGTACAAAATGCTCAAAGACAGGCAAATCTGACGTATATAACCGGCTCCATTGTGGGCGCAGGCCGTGTTTTATACGAAAATAATCTTCGATGATGGCTGCCTGCTGTTCGTAATTAAAATCCGGCAACGACTTGCCTGTGGCGATGGCAGTTCGCAGGGTATCCGCGCCGCCGTAGTCATAGCCATGCCTGCTCCATTGCGCCGCCAGCGCCCGGGGGATATACACCACGCCCAGATGATGGTACTGCCAGACATGCACCAGTTCGTGTACCAAAACCGCATCTGGCATCTTGCCCCAGCTATTGATGGTGTAAAAGCTTACGTAGCAGAAGCGTCCCTGCGGCGGACCGATCAGTGCGCGCTCGTCCACGCGGATTTTATCCAGCGGCAGGCTTGCGCCAAAGATTGTTTGCGCGAGTTCTTTTTCGTGGGTGGTTAGCTTTCTGGCGCGTTTCACTACGCTTGCGGAAGCATCATATACATCACCAATGCCCAGCATTTCCAGTATTTGCAAAAGAAACTCGAGCAACCAGGACGGTATAGTCCGAATTTGAAAATAATTGAAATGCAGAAACAATCGCCTGGTGCGGATAGGGAACAGCCTAATAATATCTAACAATCTGATAATCAGCAATTTTAGTCAAAATTTAGAAAACCAGCATCAATTGAATCGAATGGCTTTCACCGGGCTGATGCTACTCACCAGATACGACGGAATAACGAGAAATATCAGTGTAATCAGCAGCGTGCCCAGGTTGATGATTAGAATGCTCCAGAATTGCAGGCGTACCGGCGCCACGGGCAGGTAATAATTTTCCTCCGACAGTTTGATCAACTCAAACTGATCCTGAAGCACGCACAGCCCAATGCCGATGAGATTGCCCCAAAACAAACCGACCACTACGATGTAGGCTGCGTAGTACAAAAATACTTTTCGGATACTCCAGTTGGTGCTGCCCAGCGCCTTCAGCGTACCGATCATATTGGTGCGTTCGAGGATGAGAATGAGTAGCGCGGTAATCATATTGATAATGGCAACGATGACCATCAGCGCCAGAATGACTACTTCGTTGATGTCCTGCAAATCAAGCCACTCGAAAATTTCGGGCAGCTTTTCGCGAATGGTTTCCGCGTAGAGGTTATTGGGCAGTTTTTCGTAGTAAATGTACTCGGTGATGATGTCGAGATCGTCAATATCGTCCAGAAATATCTCGAATCCGCTTACCTCATCTTCCTGCCAGCCCAGCAGTCGCTGAATTTGGCGAATGTCCACCAGCGCAAAAATTTTGTCGTATTCCTCCAGCCCGGTTTTGTAAATACCGGAAACCGTGAAGCGTCGCTTGAGTTGTTCGCCTTTTTGTACAAAATGCACGATAAAACTGTCGCCTACGCCTACGCGCACCCGGTCGGCGGTTTGGCGGGAGATCAGAATATCGGAAGACATCGTGGTGTCGGGCAGTGTAATTTGTTTACCTTCAATGAGATACTGCTGCATAAATTCCCAGTCGAAGTCTTTGCCGATGCCTTTGAGCAGGATGCCCTCAATCTCTTCTTTCGACTTGATAATCCCGGGCTTTACCGCAAAAACCTGCACATGCCGGATACCGCCTTTGGTCTCCGTCAGGCGCTCCCATTCGTACCCCAGGAAGTTGCGTTGCTCATAGTACGGGATGCGGTCGGTGGTGTCCAGATACGGATAAAAAGGCTGGTTCATCCGGATGGGGTAGGCTTCCAGCAAAGACGTGCTGACGTCGGTATCGGTGATGTGAATGTGCCCCCAGAAGCCAAATATCTTGGTGCTGATCTCTTTTTTAAAACCGGCGATCAGGGCATTGGCCGAAATCATAACTGCCACGCTCAGCGCAACTGCCACCACCGCAATGCGAATGATGAGGCGCGAAAACGACTGCTGACCGCTCTGAGCTACCCGACGTGCAACGAAGTATTCAAAATTCATATAGCGCAAAAATAAAAAGACTATTGATTTGAAACGTGTGATTCGGGTTTTATTGC
>CAZFBU010000027.1:0-6557 GCA_964517175.1 uncultured Saprospiraceae bacterium | reverse complement strand
TAGCGCAAAAATAAAAAGACTATTGATTTGAAACGTGTGATTCGGGTTTTATTGCTTTGGTTTTGGGAATAAATCTCCATTTTGAAGGAACTTAGAGTCTTCATAGCCGTGTTAATCAAAAAATAGTAAATTTGTGCGCATCTAATAATGAAGAATATGGAAACTATTCAAATAAAAGTTCCGGAAAATATTTTAAAGTATCTTCAATTATTAACAAATGAACAGGAAATATTTGTGTTAGAAGCAATTGAAGAAAAGATTGAGCGAGAAAAAAAGAAAAACCTCGAAGCACTACTAATCGAAGGTTATTCCGCTACTCAGGATGAAGTAGAGGAGATTACAAAGGATTTTGAAGATGCTGATTTAGAAGGATTATAAACATGAAAAGAGGTGACATATATTGGGCAAATTTAGACCCCACGCTCGGAGGCGAAATCTCTAAAACACGTCCAGTTCTCATTGTTTCTAATGATGTTAACAATAATCATTCGCGAACTGTCACCATACTACCCATAACTTCAAATACGACTAAAATCTATCCTTTTGAAGTAAAAATCACTTCGTTTGAAAGTGGCTTAAAAAGTGATTCAAAAATAAAAGCCGATCAGATTCGTACAATTGATAAACAAAGATTGACGAATAAGATTGGAGAGATTTCAGTGTCCAAAATCAAAGAAGTAGAACAGGCAATTTTAATACACTTAGGTTTAGATATTGAACTTTAAATAACACCAGACAATGAATTTTCTCGAAGAACTCCGCTGGCGCGGCATGTTGCAGGATATGACGCCGGGCTTGGACGAAGCACTGGACAAAGGAATGGTAACGGCATACATCGGTTTCGACCCGACGGCGCCCTCGCTGACGATCGGCAACTACGTGCAGATCATGCTTTTAAAGTTATTTCAACTCTCCGGGCACAAACCCATCGTGCTGATGGGTGGCGCTACCGGGCGCATCGGCGACCCCTCCGGCAAGGATAAGGAGCGCGAGCTGAAAACCTATGACGAACTCGATTCAAACCTGGAATTTCAGAAGCAGCAATTTTATAAATTTCTGGACTTCGAGAACGGCCCGAATAAAGCCGAAATGGTCAATAATCTTGATTTTTACAAGGATATGAACATCCTGACCTTTCTGCGCGATGTGGGTAAAACGCTGACGGTCAACTACATGCTGTCAAAAGAATCTGTGCAAAAGCGCCTGGAAACGGGCATTTCGTTTACCGAATTCAGCTATCAGTTGCTGCAGGCGTACGACTTTCAGGTGTTATTCCAAAACCATAATTGCACCTTGCAAATGGGCGGCTCGGACCAGTGGGGCAATATTACCTCCGGTACGGAGTTCATCCGTCGCAACCTGGGCGAGAAAGCCTTCGCCGTGACCACGCCGCTGCTGACAAAATCTGACGGTACGAAATTTGGCAAATCAACGGAAGGCAATATCTGGCTCGATCCGAATATGACCACGCCGTATAAATTCTACCAGTTCTGGATCAATGCAGCGGACGAAGACACGCCGAAATTCCTGCGTTATTTCACCCTGAAAAACAAGGACGAAGTGGCGCAACTGGAAGCGGAACATGCGGATAACCCGCGCGAACTGAAGCGTATCCTGGCAGAGGAACTGACCGTTCGCATCCACTCGGAAGCGGCGTACCAGTCGGTGCTGAAGGTGTCGGAATTGCTCTTCGGGCGCAATGCCGAAAAGGAGAGCTTGTTGGATTTGAGTGAGCGCGAACTTGAAACCGTAGCGGATGAAATTCCGACTTTCGAGGTGGAAAAATCGGCGATTGCAAATGGCGTCAATATCATTGATTTGCTGGCGGAGCAAACGCAGGTCGTCAACTCCAAAGGCGATGCCCGCCGCGCGATCAAGGGCAACGCGATCAGCGTAAACAAAGACAAAATCAGCGATCACGAAACGGTCATCAATCCCGATGCGCTCTTGCATGGCAAGTACATCATGGTGGAAAATGGCAAGAAGAACAAGTATTTGTTGGTTGCAAAGTAAACGCTATATTGTATTGCAAGTAGCGAACGGCAAGTAGCGAAAAGCACATAATACTCGAAAATGGAATTGACGATTTATCAGGTAGATGCATTCGCAGATGAGGTGTTTCAGGGCAATCCAGCGGCGGTCGTGCCATTGGAATCCTGGCCGGATGATGCGCTGATGCAGCAAATCGCGATGGAAAATAATCTGTCCGAGACGGCATTTTTTGTACCGGAAGGTGACGGCTATCGCTTGCGCTGGTTTACGCCGAACAAGGAAGTCAATCTCTGCGGGCACGCTACGGTGGCTAGTGCGCATGTGCTATACGCGCATTTGGGTTTCGACCAGCCGGAAATTCGCTTTCAGTCGCGGAGCGGTTTGCTCACCGTCCGTCGTGAAGGCAATCGCTATACCCTGAACTTCCCGGTCGATGAACGGACGCGCATTCCCAGCACACGGACGATCGCCGAAGGCTTGGGCGATCATCCAATTGAGGTTTACAAAGGACGCGAAGACTGGCTGGCGGTGTTTGAAACGCAGGAACAAATTGCCAACCTGAAGCCGGATTTTCGAAAAATTGCTGAAATTGCCGGACGCGGTGTACTCGCTACTGCTCCTGGCAATGAAGTGGACTTCGTATCGCGTTGTTTTTTTCCGAACTACGGTGTGGACGAAGACCCGGTGACCGGCTCTGCGCATACGACGCTAATTCCATACTGGGCAGCGCGATTAGGCAAAAAGGAACTGACTGCCCGGCAAATCTCGCAGCGTGGCGGTACGCTGACTTGCAAACTGCTCGGCGATCGCGTCGAGATCGGCGGCGGCGCGTTAACTTATTTGATCGGAAAAATCTTTTTATAGCTTAGTGCGTTTAGAAAGTTAAGAAGGTTCAGAGGGTTGAGCTGACTTAACTTTCTCAACTTTATCCACCTTCTCAACTAAATTCATGCAGCGCCTTCCACATATCTTCTTTGCTCCCAGTCCGCTGGGTGGGCGGGGCGTGTTCACTTCCGAGCCAATTCCCAGGGATTCGCTGATCGAGATATGTCCGGTCATTGTGCTGCCGGAGGAAGAATTGCCGACCATTCACAAGACCTTCCTGCACGATTACTATTTCCTCTGGGGCGAAAATGAGGAGCAGTGCGCTATTGCGCTCGGTTTTGGCTCTTTGTACAACCACGCTTACCATTCCAATGCCGAATACATTCTTGATCTGGATGAGCAGACCATCGATATTTACAGCATCCGCGACATCGAAGCGGGCGAAGAGATCACCGTCAATTACAATGGAGAACCCGGCGACCTGAAACCGGTTTGGTTTGATCGGGACGATTACGAGCGCTAATTTCCCTGGCGTTCGTCTTTGCGGTCGTAGCGGTTGATCTGGCTGCGACCTTTCAGCGGCATGTAGCGGTACGGGCGCTCCTCGATGTCGCTTACCAGCGAATCGATGCTTGCGCTCATAGTTTTCAATTCATTGTACAATGCTTCGTCCTGCATCAGTTTGCCGATGGTGCCTTCACCGTTGTTGATTTTGTCGAGCGTGGTTGATACGCCGGCAATCGCGCCGTCAGCGGTTTGAAGTGTTTTACTCAGGTCATTGATTGCATCGCTCACCTCCTGCAGGGTTTTCTTGATATCGGCTTGCGCCAGATCACTCGTCAGCGTCTCCGCGTTGGTGAGGATATTTTTGATTTTTTCGTTGTTATCCTTTAACGTACCAGTGACGGCATCCAGGTTTTTCAGTGTACCTTCTATATTGCCGGAAGAGCGGCGTAGCAGGTTGTCGAGTTGGGTGGTGGTGGATTCCAGGTTTGCCATCGTCGCTTGCAGATTTTTGGCGCTTTTCGCAACCGGCGAGTCGCTATCTTCGCTGAGCAACTCTTTGTTTAGCGTGTCGATTACATCCTGCAAACCTTCCTTAATAATATCCACGTATTCCTTCATGTTTTCTTCGCCGACCATCGAGCTAAATAAACCCTTAGCGCTGCCTTGCAGGTAAGCTCCGCTTTGGGCGCAGTCATCGTCGAAGCAAGGCTGATCGTATTCCAGCAGAATTGCCTTACCGCCCATGAAGCCGGTTGATACGATGGTCGCCCGGGTATCTTTCGGGATATTGATACCTTTGCGCAAATCAAGTACGACAATTACGTGCCGGTCCGGATCGTCGGGTTTGAGGTACAAATCCGCCACAACGCCCACATCATAACCGCTGATGCGCACCGGTGTCGCTTTTTGCAATCCTTCCACATTTTTGTATTCTACATAGTATATGTTGGAAGAAGCCAGGGCATTCTGGCCCAGAATGAACTTGTAGCCCCAAAAAGAGATGGCAATCGTCACAATGGCGAGGATACCGATCTTAACTTCATTCGACATTTGTTAAAGGGTTTGTTTTAAGCCTCGCAAAAGTAAGGCAATGCTTTTTAATCAAGAACTAATTAGGAACATTTTAATCAAACGAACGGTTTTGGCAGCGTGAAAATTTCATCGGGAACGTCCTCTCCTTTCCATAATGAATTCAGATTAGAAAGAGATTAGAAAAGTGATACAACCGATAATAAACCAACATTATGCTGATATAGGTGTTGCAAAATAGCTTAAGTTTACGCAAAAAAAGTCTGAAAATTCAATATCACAAAGCATGCTCGAAAAAATCAAAGAGGTCATTTCAGCCAGTATTACAACGAAACAAGCCCTGCTGGCGGATGAAGCGCTGCTCACGCGATTGAACCTGGCGGTAGCCGTTTGTGTACTGGCCTTTCGCAACGGCGGGAAGCTGCTTTTTTGCGGAAATGGCGGTAGCGCAGCGGATGCACAGCACCTGGCGGCAGAATTGTCGGGGCGGTTTTATCTGGATCGGGAACCCCTCTACGCAGAAGCTTTGCACGTAAACACAAGCTATGTGACAGCAGTAGCTAATGACTATGACTACAGCGAAGCCTATGCGCGCATGGTGCGGGCGGCCGGACGCTCCGGCGATGTGCTCATTGCCATGTCCACCTCCGGAAACTCAAAAAACGTGCTTCGCGCTGCCGAAGATGCCAAAAAAAATGGGATGACCGTCATCGCCATGACTGGCCAATCCGGCGGCAAACTACGGGAAATGTGTGACTTCCTCATCAATGTGCCAACTCAGGACACCCCCCGCATCCAGGAGGCGCACATGCTGCTGGGGCATTTGCTGTGCGAATTGATAGAGCAGGAAATGTTTGGATAAAAAGCAGGGAATTGAGGGCTGGAAATGCTGGTATTTTTTGTTAAATTTGTTTCCTTTGCTCCGGTGGGCAAAAACAAATAGCAAACTCCAACACTGGCAATTTGGCACGAAAAAGCAAGACAGCGAAGAAGCAGGAAAACGGTAAAATTACCCCCCTGATGGCGCAGTACTTCAAAGTAAAAACGAAGTATCCGGATGCCATTCTGCTGTTTCGGGTGGGCGATTTTTACGAAACGTTCGGCGAAGATGCAATCACAGCTTCGCAGGTGCTGGGCATTGTGCTCACCGCCCGCAACAATGGTGGCAGCGACATTGAACTGGCGGGCTTTCCCTATCATTCCATGGATTTGTACCTGCCCCGGCTGGTGCGTGCAGGCTATCGCGTGGCGATTTGCGAACAAATGGAAAAACCGAGTCCGCAAAAAAAGATCGTGAAGCGCGAAGTAACCGAAGTGGTGACACCCGGCATTGCTGTGGACGACAAACTGCTCGACCACAAAACCAACAACTACCTGGCGGCAGTCTCCTGGCAAAAGCAAGAGCTGGGCGTAGCTTTTCTGGATATTTCCACCGGCGAATTTCTGGTGAGCGAAGGCGATCAAAGTTACATCGACAAGCTGTTACAAAGCTTCAACCCGGCGGAGGTGATCTTCCCAAAGGACAAGAAAAAGGAGTTTGCGCAGTGGTTCGGTGATAAATTTTATACCTATCCGGTGGATGATTGGGCGTTCACCGAAGATTATACCCGGGAGAAATTGCTGGAGCATTTTGAAGTGCAAAGTCTGAAAGGCTTTGGCGTGGAGGAGTTAATCCTGGCGCAAGTGGCTGCGGGTGCGATTTTGCACTATCTGGCTTCTACGGAAAACAAGAATTTGCGGCACATCAGCAGCATCAGTCGCATTCATCAGGATCGCTATGTGTGGCTGGATCGCTTTACGATTCGCAACCTGGAACTGCTCCACAGTCCGCACGAAACGGGCGTTCCGCTCATCAAAATCATCGACAAGACTATCTCGCCTATGGGCGCGCGCCTGCTGAAAAAGTGGGTGGTGTTGCCATTGAAGAACAAAAAATCCATTGAGGAGCGCCTCGACATCGTGGATTTCTTTTTGCAAAAACCGGAATTTAAAGCCGAAATTGCCAAATTCATCACGCAAATGGGCGACCTGGAGCGACTGATCTCCAAAGCCCCGATGGGCAAATTGAACCCGCGGGAAGTCGGTCAGCTCAAGCGCGCGCTCTACGCCATTGAGCCGGTGAAAAAAATGCTGGATACCAGTGGTAATGCCTATCTGGCGAAGATCGGTGAGGGTTTGAATCCCTGCAAGGTGCTGCGCGACGA
>CAZFBU010000026.1:29183-34828 GCA_964517175.1 uncultured Saprospiraceae bacterium | reverse complement strand
TCTATTATAAAAAAATTGTTAACACTATTTTGCCTCAACTACTATGAAGCCAATTTTTACCATCTTATTCATAACGGCAGGAATACTGCACACTTTTGCACAGGCAACGGAGATCGAAAACATTCTGAACACCGCCAACCGCACCCAAATTCAGCGCTTTGAGCCGGATAGCATCGCTGACAATCAACTGTTTATCGAAATGCCTTATTCCGGCAGCCGCTTTGCCAGCTTCCCGGGCAGCCATGTGTTTTACGGGCTTACCCTCGAGCGCATCGACCTGATTTACACCGATTATCCGATCAATAATGCGAAAAGGCAATTTGCGCTGAATCAAAGGCGGATTCAAAATCTGACCGAAAAACTAGTCGAGGTAGAGCATTTGCCGGCTGAAAACTGGAGTATCCTGATACAAACCGATTGCAAAACCGCTCCGCAGGCGCGCGCGCTGCCCCACGGCTTCCTGCTCACCTTCGCCGAGAATATCGAACGGGCGGATTTCACCAACGTTGCCGAACTGCAAACTTACGCGGAGAAAGACTCCACCGTGCTCAACGCCCTGGAACGCAACAAAGACTGGAAAAAAATGCTCGTCGTCACCGATCTGACCGGCAGTATGGCACCATACGTCGGGCAATTGCTGCTTTGGTTTCAATTGGCAGGAAATGCTAAAAAAGTGGAGCACATCGTTTTTTTCAACGATGGGGACGACCTCGCGGATAGCCTGAAAACTGTTGGCAAAACCGGCGGAATATACAGCATTCAATCCAACTCCTTTAAGGAAATTGCCCGGATGGCCAACCGGGTAGCACTCAATGGCGACGGAGGCGATGACCCCGAAAACAACGTGGAAGCACTACTCTACGGCTTGCAGCTATGCCGGGATTGCGAAGAAGTGGTGATGATTTCCGACAACTGGGCAAGCCCCCGCGATCTTGAACTGCTCAGTAAAGTCAACAAACCGGTGCGGGTCATTCTCTGCGGTACGGAAGATGGCATCAACCTGGATTATCTCAACCTGGCACGCGCTACCGGTGGTTCGGTTCATACCATTGAAGAAGATTTGTACAACCTGCTGGAAATCAATGAAGGTCAGGAAATTGAAATCGGCAACGAAGTATTCGTCGTTCGCAACGGAAAGTTCGAGCTGCTGCGAAGAATTTAAACTTCTTCTTTGGTCTGACTCAAAGGTCATCGGCATTTTTCTTGTACGCATCGGCTTGTTGCAGAATTCGCGCCCGCTCCTCCGCATCCATGCGCGCCCAGGTGCGGTACATCATGCCAATGCGCGGGTTTTTGCCGAGTTTGTCCTCGTGCCGGTCGTAAAAATCCCAGTACAAACTATTGAACGGGCAAGCTCGCTCACCGTATTTTTCTTTGCGATTGTAATGACAATTTTTACAATAGTCGCTCATCTTGTGAATGTAATTGGCGCTCGAAACATAGGGCTTGGTGCCAACCATGCCGCCGTCCGCAAACTGACTCATGCCGCGCGTATTGGTGATTTCCACCCATTCGATTGCATCCATGTAAATACCCAGATACCAGGCATCGACTTCGTCGGGGTGTGCGCCGAGCAGCAAGGCAAAGTTACCTGTCACCATCAGCCGCTGAATGTGGTGCGCGTAGGCGCTGTCCAATGATTGCCCGATGGCATGCTTCAGGCAATTCATTTTCGTATTGCCGGTCCAGTAGAAGCCAGGAAGGGCTGCCTGATGACCGAAAAAGTTAAGCGTTTTGTAGTCGGGCATTTTAGCCCAATAGATACCCCGCATATACTCCCGCCAGCCGATGATCTGCCGCACAAAACCCTCCAGCGCGGAGATATCCACTTCCTCCTGATGCTTCTGCCAGTAATCAATGCTTGCCTGCACCACTTCCATCGGATGCAGGAGTTTGACATTCATGGCAAAAGACAATTTGGAATGAAACAACAACCCGTGTCGCTCGGTCATCGCATCCTGGTAATCACCGAAATTTTGCAACCGGATTTTCACAAAATGATCCAGCACTTCCAGGCACTCCTCCCGCGTGACCGCCCAGTCAAACTGCTCCACCTCTACCCTGCCAATTGTCTCCACGTCCATTTTTTCCAACATGTTTGCAATATCGCTTACATTGCGCCGAAAGCTCGGAAAAGCGGGAATATCAACGCTTTCAGGAAGTTTTTTCCGGTTTTCGGCATCGTAATTCCAGCGGCCGGTCAGGGGCGTCTCGCCATCCTTTTCCATCAGAATGCCGTACTTTCTTCGCATATTGCGATAAAAGGTTTCCAGCAGGTACGTTTTTTTGTTTTTAAACATATCCGCAACGGTGTGCCGCTCCGCCATAAAATGCTCGCTGTCAAAAACTTGCGTTTCAATAGTTAATTCTTCGCAGAGCGCCTTCAGCGCTTCATCCAGCCGATATTCATCCGGTAATTGATACTCAAATCGCTGAATGTTGTACTCGCTTATCAGCTTTCTGATGTTATCGGTGATAGATTGCCGGTTGTTTTCGTCATCCAGATCAATGTAGCAGACCGCATGTCCGGCTGCCCGCAACTGCCCGGCAAAGGCCCGCATCGCCAGGAAAAAGCCAATTACTTTCTGCACATGATGCTTTACGTAGTCCGTTTCCGAGCGGCACTCCATCAGCACATAGAGTGTATCATTACTTTTTTCATCATACCAGGCGTGGCGGGCGTTCAATTGGTCGCCCAAAATCAGGCGCAAGCGGGTAAATTGCTGAGACATAAGAGCGAAATTTTAGAAATTCAAACACAAAGCGCCAAATAATGTTTAGGAAACACGCTGTTTACATTTGCAGTACCAAATAAAAGTTGGAAAAGCTAAAAATCGAGGTAGAATATAACGTAAAAGTGATTTTTTTATCAAATATATTTGTATTAATTCCTGAAAATTGCGTTATCTTAGTCGCAGGATTAAGAATTTGTTAACAGATTTGTTAACACGCGTTACCAAATTTATGTAAGAATTCTTAGCTTTGTACCAAGTTATTGTTTTGCAACAAATTGCTCGGCAAAAATATATGCTTTTTTGGTTAAATGGTTTCGCCGCAAGGTGTCCCCTTTGGGGAAAATTAAATGGTAGTGATCCCTTCGGGGAGATTCAAGATTAAATCCTTCATAATAACAGTCGGGTGATTTCTTACAAGAGCGAAGCAAATTCTTTGACTTCGCTCTTTTTTTTAGCCCTGAAAACGAAATTGTAAAAAGAACACTAACTAAACGATTCGAACCCACATGGCTAATTTTCAGTTGAGCATCCTCGACATCAGCATTATGCTGATTTACCTGGTTCTTATTATTGGATATGGTTTGTACAAAGGCAAGCGGGAATCTTCTGAAGACTACTTCCTCGCCGGCAGAAACATGACGTGGCCAATTGTCGGAATTTCCCTTTTTGCCGCGAATATTTCGAGTAATACCCTCATTGGGCTGACCAGCGATGCCTATAATAAAGGTATCGCCGTTTATAATTACGAATGGATGGCAGCCGTGGTGCTGGTCTTTTTTGCGGCTTTTTTCCTGCCGTTTTACCTGCGCACGAAGGTTTACACCATGCCTGAGTTTCTGGAACGCCGCTTTGATAGCCGGTCGCGCTACTACTTCTCTTTCATCACGGTAGTCGGCAATATTATTATGGATACAGCTTCCGGGCTTTTCGCAGGAACGCTCATTTTTCAACTACTCTTCCCGGAAACACCACCCTGGATCATTGTGACCATGCTGGCAGTCGCCACCGCTATTTACACCATTCCCGGGGGGTTGTCTTCGGTGGTACACACAGAAGTCATCCAGGCAATTTTGCTGATCATAGGCTCTATGATTATTTCGTTTACCGCACTGGACAAAGCCGGCGGCTGGAGCAACGTGATGGCATCGCTGGAGAACTATCACGCCGGCGGCTACCTGCCCAATTCGCCGGAAGATATGCTGAGCGTCATTCAGCCGATTGATAGTGACAATGTACCCTGGCTTGGCTTGATCACGGGCGTGTTTTTGCTGGGATTCTACTTCTGGGCAAACAACCAGTTCATGGTGCAGCGCGTACTGAGTGCGCGGGACCTGAACCACGGTCGCTGGGGCGCTTTGTTTGCTGGCTTCCTGAAGCTGCCGGTGATTTTCTTCATGGTACTGCCGGGCACGATGGCGGTTGCACTCTATGCCGAAACGCAGATCAATATTCCGCTGCCAGACGGTACGCTTTGCGAAAACCTGATCGACTGTCCGAATTATACCTACCCCATGCTCATGCTGGATTTGCTGCCCACTGGTCTGACCGGATTGGTGCTTGCCGGTTTGCTGGCGGCAATGGGCTCCAGTATCAGTGCAACCTTTAATTCCGCTTCCACACTCATCACGATGGACTTCGTCAATCAGCTTCGCCCGGGCCTGACGAGCAAGCAACTCGTGCGCGTCGGGCAACTTACAACCATCATTCTGGTTGTTCTTGCTGCCGCCTGGACGCCAATCATCGCCAGTTTTAAAAACCTGTGGGAATACCTCCAGACGATTCTGAGCTACATCGCACCGCCGGTTGTTGCGGTCTTTATCATCGGGCTTTTCTGGAAGCGCGCCAATGGCAATGGCGCTATCGCCGCGTTTGCACTGGGGTTTGTGCTGGCAGCCTTGCTGGTGATGAACTCTATCTTAGGCTGGATTCCATCAATCAGCAATATTCACTTCCTTTACACCACCGGCATCCTGTTTGTGATTTGCAGCCTGGCAATCGTAATTGTGAGCATGGCAACCGCGCCGCCGCCAGCCGAAAAAATCGACGGCATGATCTGGTCGCGCAAGATTTACGACGCCGAAACCAAGGAACTAGCCGATGTGCCCTGGTACAAAAACTATCGCATTTTATCCGTATTCCTGCTGATTTTGACGGCTATTGTCATCGCTATGTTCTGGTAGAAATAAGTTGTGCCGCACTTCAAAAGTGCCCATCAAACGTTAAAGAACGATCATTTTTATTTTTTTTTAATATTTAAAATAAGAAAAAGCAGCCTCGTATCGTTTCCTTTATCAAACAATAAAAGAGAGGCTGCCTTATGAATCAACAACGTTTATTTCTCCTGATCTGCGTGCTTTCGATATTCCTGGCTGGTACTGCGGTGGCGCAGGACAAACCCACCAGCAAAGGCTTCGACGAAAGCAACCTGGCTTTTGGCATTTCTGACATAGAACTCATCGACCGAATGATGCCGGTAATCGAGGGTGTAGGCGGTACCGCCCGCGAAATGCTGGAACAACAAAGCGTGAAACCTTACATGATGCCCGTGCGGAAAGTAGGCGTCAAAGGTTCTGAACTCAGCTACATGATGGCAACCTGCCTCGAATTTTACGTCAATCTGGACAAGAACTACAAGCTCAATCTCAGCCCCGACTACATTTCACTGAACATTGAAAATACCGGACGCAACGTTACCCTGCTCGACGGATTCCAATTTCTGGCACAGGAAGGCACGGTAAATGCGGCCATCGTCCCTTACGAAGCCAATCAACTGACCAGCGCCGTGTATTCTACCCAAAAATTCAAGATCAACAACTACCTGCACATTTTCCGGGAGGTGACGCCGGGGCGTCAGCGGGTATATGAAGCGCGCAAGGCGCTGATGAAAGGCAATCCGGTGCTGGTGGAAAT
>CAZFBU010000026.1:6055-29083 GCA_964517175.1 uncultured Saprospiraceae bacterium | reverse complement strand
TACTGATTTTTATTTTTACACATACTTTATCCCAATCCAACTTTTACGACGCTCCTGCGCATTGGCGTGGGGGCGTTTCTTGCTAATTCGGGAAAAATGTTAAAAATTTTATAAATTGACAGCGAAAAAGCATTAAATATGCACCACCCGAAGTTATAGGGGAAATTGCATTCATTGGTAAAACCAACTGAACATCAAAAAAACAATGACAACATGAAGCGTATTACCCTTCTGTTGGTGATGATCGGGCTGGCTGTGCCCCTGCTGGCACAACAAACGACCGTCTTCACCGAAGCCAACCTGGCCTACAAGCGTGGCATGTCCTTCTATGAGCAGGGACTTTTCGCCAAAGCGCAGCAAGAATTCAAAACAGCGGTTGATCTGCTGCTGCCGATCAATGAGGAAGCCTCCGATCTCCTGCGCACCAAAGCCGAACTTTACTACGCAAAGACGTCCGTACAACTAAACCAGCCAGATGGAGAAAAGCTTATCCTGGATTTTATACGCAGTAATTCGCCCGATCCCATCGCCAATCAGGCGCTGATCGACTTGGCCAATTATTACTACCAGGCGAAAGACTACGATAAAGCCATCGAGTATTTCTCGAAAGTGCCCGTCAATGCAATGCCCCGTGACCAGCGCTCCGAGGCAAAGTTCAAAATGGGCTACTCCTTTTTCGTCAAAAAGCAATTTGCCAACGCCAAGAATAACTTCCGTGACATCCAGGACATTCAGGGCGATTATTACTACCCGACCAACTACTACCTGGGTATTTGCTATTTCTTTGAGGGGGATTACAACAATGCTATTCGAAATTTCCGCGTTGCGGAGCAGTTCTCTCGCTACAAACCGCACATTCCTTTTTATCTTACGCAAATTTACTTTGCAGAAAAGCGCTACGACGAATTAATTGCCTATGCCGAACAAAAACTGCAGGAGCGCGGCGTACAAAAGGAAAAAGAAATCCGGCAGTTGCTTGGGCAGGCTCATTTTGAAAAGGGAAACTATGAAGAAGCGGTTGGCCATCTGGAATATTTCGCCGAGCGCACCGGCAGAATGCGAGAGGAAGAGTTTTACCAACTGGCTTACGCCCAATACCAAACCGGACGCTACGAAAAAGCCGTGCGAAACTTCGAGGAATTATCGACGGTGGACTCCAAGCTGGCGCAGTATGCCATGTACTACCTTGCCGATTCTTATTTGAAATTGAACCAAAAAGCCTCGGCACGAACCGCTTTTGCGACCGCCAAACGCATGAATTACGACCCGGCAATCCGGGAAGAGGCGCTGTATAATTACGCCAAGTTATCCTACGAACTGAAAGACCCGCGCGAAGCCATCGCTACGCTCCAGGACGTTCCCTCTACTTCGCGCTACTACAACGAAGCGCAAGCTTTAATGAGTGATATTTTCCTGACTTACCGCGACTACCAGCAGGCGCTGCGCATTCTGGAGAGCATGCAAAATAAAACACCGCAACTGCGCGAAAGCTACCAGCGCGTGGCTTATCTGCGTGCCCTGCAGCTACTGCGCGAAAATGATCCGGAAGGTGCAAAAGTGCACTTCAACAAATCGCTGCAGGACCCGGTGGATACCAAGACCCGCGCCCTGGCAACCTACTGGCTGGGCGATCTGGCTCAGCGCGAAAAAGACTACAGCGGTAGTATTCGCTACATCACACAGTTTCTGACGCTGGCAAAATCACTTTCTAATCTGCCGGATGAATCCTCGCTCTTTACCGCCAATTACATCCAGGGATACAACTATCTGAAGCAAGAAAATTATACCGCCGCGCTTGGCTTCTTCCAGGAGGCGGTTACCGGCATCAAACGCAACGTAAATTTTATTGCCAGTGAAACGGTCAAGAACGACATCCTCGGCGATGCCACGATGCGTGCCGGCGATTGTTACTTCAAACGCAACCAGTACGCTCAGGCAATAACCTACTATGACGAAGCCATCAACCGGCGCTACTCGGGCTTTGTCTATGCCCTTTTTCAAAAGGCAATCATTGAAGGTTTGCGCAAAAATACGACCGACAAAATACTGGCGCTGGAAGAAATCGTGAGCCGCTACCCGGATTCGGAATTCGCCGACGATGCCCTTCTGCAGCTCGGTATTACCTATCAGCAGATCGGACAATCCAACCAGGCAATACCGCCACTGCGGCGCCTTACAACCGACTATCGCGGCAAAACGCCGCTGATCAATCAGGCGCTCATCCGGCTGGGACTGATTACTTACAACCAGAACAACGCCGAAGGTGCCATCAATTATTACAAACAGGTTTTTTCCAACAACCCTTCACCCGAGGAAGCAGGGCTGGCCCTGGCTGCGCTGGAAGAAATTTACGTGGATGACCTGGGGCGGGCGGATGATTATTTTGCTTTCCTGGAAACTATACCGGGCTACAAAGTAGATAACCTCGCACGCGACTCAGTGACGTTTAAAGTTGCTGAAGTACAATACGAAAATGCTAGTTATAACCGCGCGGTGGATTTATACACGGATTATCTGCGCAAGTTCCCGAATGGGCGCTACACACTGGATGCGCATTATCAGCGGGGCGAATCTTACGCCGTGCTGAAACGCTACGACTCGGCGCTTGCCGACTACGAATACGTGGTAGATCGCGGGCAAAGCCGCTACTATGTCAAAGCGCTGGAAAAAGCTGCCATTATTGCGTACAACTACTCCCAGGATTTTGCGAAAGCATACAATCTGTATTCCAAACTGGAAGTGGCAGCTACCAACGCCGATCTGCGTTTTGAAGCACAACTCGGAGCGCTTCGCAGCGCCTACCGCACCGGAAATTCGCAGGCGGTATATGAACTGGCAAACAAAGTAGCCAACAACCCCAGCGCCAGCCAGACCCAAATCGCTACGTCGAATTTCTACCTCGGTAAAGTTGCCTTCGATCGCAAAGATTACGACAATGCCCTCACCGCTTTTCAACGCGTAATCAACCAAAGTGACAACGAGCAAACCGCCGAAGCCAGATACCTCGTCGCCTACATTTACTACCTGAAACGCGACCTCGACCGGGCACAGCAAATATGCCTCAATGCCAATAAGGAAAGTTCGGCTTATCCCTACTGGGTTGCAAAAAGTGTAATTTTGCTCGCGGATATCCTGGCGGAAAAAGGCGATTTGTACAATGCCCGCGCCGCGCTGGAAGCGCTGCTGGAAAATTATGACGAAGATCAGGAACTGATTCAGGAAGCGCAAACCAAGCTCAACCAGATCAACCAGCAGATCAACCGCGCAAGCCGCCTGGCACCGGGCAATAGTTCTAACCTCATGGAGTTTGAGAACGACAGCACCATCATTCCGGGCAATCGCCGCCGAAACAACAATAACAACTAATTTCTCATCGCCAAAAACAAAACGATTGAAATGAAAACGCTGCAAAATATAGCCTTGATTCTGATTTTTACCCTTCCGGCGTACCTGCTGGCACAGGAAACCCTGCCCTCCGGCGAAGTAGAAGTGATCCGAAGTTTTGACGCCCGCTTACTTGATACCGAGCCGGTGCAAATTCGCCCGGAACTACCTCCGCTGGACACCGCGACCAAGCGCCTGACGTACAGCATTTTCAGCAGAAACCTGGAAGTAGAGTACCTGCCTCCGGTTATTCGCCCCCTGGCAGAACGCACCGATGGCGTGCAGGACATCTACAATGGCTACGCCAAACTAGGCGGCGGCTTCCCGGCTTCCCTCTACGGGGAGGCGTCCTACAATGTATTTTCCGATGATGATTATAACTTTGGCATCAACCTCTTTCATCACTCTGCCAATAACAACAATAACGCTGAAAACCAGCGATTTGCATTCACCAAACTGGGCGCCGGCGGCACGTACTATCTCGATCAGGGGTTTGCCGTAAATGCCAACCTGGGCTACACCATCGACAATGTACATTTCTATGGCTACAACGAATTTAATGAAGAAAATGGCACGGATATTTCACTCGAACCGGAAGATGTCCGGCAAAGTTTTACGGTTTTTGACGTCGGTGCCAAGCTTTTCAACGGACAGCGTACGCAGGGTGATTTCAACTACTACGCCGGGTTCGATGTCTATCTGATGCAGGATGACTATGCAGCTCGCGAAAATGGATTTGACCTGCGCTTCGGTGCGAAAAAGTGGTTTGCCGGCTTGCACGAGTTGAATGTGGACCTGCGAACGGATTTCACCGCCTACAAAGATACCGCCAATCAATCGCTGAACAACTTCTTCCTGGCGCCAAATTTCGTCTATCACGGCGATATTTTCCGGGCAAAGGTCGGGTTGAATATCGCTTCGCACGAAGACGAATTCTCTTTCTTCCCGGATGTGGAGGTATCGGCCAGCCTGCTGGGCAATGTACTAGCCGCATACGTCGGCGCGACGGGTACGCTGCAAAAAAATACCTTCCGATCACTGAGTGATTACAACCCATTCGTCGTGTCGAGAGTGAACGTAGAAAACACAAACTTTATTCAATATTACGGTGGCGTGAAAGGCAACTTTCAGGGCATAGAATACCGGGCGCAAATCAACTACAAAGATGCCGAAAACCTGGCGCTTTATCTGGCTAATCAGGACAGCATCCCGCGTTTCAACGTACTATACGACACCGCCCGGATTTTCAGCATTCACGGCTCGCTGACCTTCCCATTGATGGAAGGATTGGAAGTGACCGGCTCGTTTACACAGAATTTCTTTTCGCTCGACAGTCAGGAGAAGCCCTGGCATCTGCCTTCGCTCACACTGAACGGCGGCATTCGCTACGCCACCCTGGAAGGTAAATTGCTGGTGAAAGGAGACCTTTTCCTCGAAAACGGAGTGCCCTTCCTCGACCGGAACAACGAAGCCAAAAACCTGAATGCGCTGTTTGATGTCAGCCTGGGTGCTGATTATCTCTTCAGTGAAAATATCGGCGCGTTTGTTCAGGTCAATAACCTGGCCAACAACCGTCGGCAACGCTGGCAGTATTATCCGATATTCGGATTGAACGCACTCGTCGGGGTGACTGCCAGATTTTGACAGACCTCGTTTTGTAGCGGTCGGCAAAAGCATATTCGGAAAAAACCGGATATGCTTTTTTTATTTGACATAAATGTGATTCTTTTCCGGCAAAAAATTTAACACTTCCCTTTTCTAATATGAAAATTTGCATATCTTGACCATCAAAATACTACGAACGGATGAAATTGGGAGTTCCAAAAGAGCAGACCGACCAGCGCGTCGCCATCGTACCTGCCACCTTACCAAAACTAAAAGCATTGGGTCTTGATATCTTGATCGAAGCGGGCGCCGGCGTCAACGCTATGTACGAAAATGCAGAATACGCCGAACATGCCTCGGTTGTACCTCGCTCAGACGTACTCGCTCAGTCGGACATCATTCTGAGTGTAGCCCCGCTGCCCGATGAAGAATTAAAAAACCTGAAAGAAGGCACGGTCGTCATTTCGATGTTTCAACCTTATGTTGATGACAGCATTACGCAAAAGCTACGCGATTATAAGCTACGGGGCTTGAGCTTCGATATGATACCGCGTACCACCCTCGCTCAATCTATGGATATTTTATCCTCTATGGCATCGATCGCCGGCTACAGAGCCGTGCTGGAAGCCGCCACCCATCTGCCCCGCTATTTTCCGATGATGATAACGGCTGCCGGCAGCATTCCGCCGAGCAAAGTGCTGGTGCTTGGCGCAGGGGTCGCCGGTTTGCAGGCAATCGCGACCGCCCGCCGACTGGGCGCACAGGTGGAAGCATTCGATACGCGGGCCGCCGCAAAGGAAGAAGTGCTGAGTTTGGGTGCCAAATTTGTGGAAGTGGAAGGTGCGCGCGACGAAAAAGACGCCGGAGGCTATGCCGTAGAGCAATCGGAGGATTTCCTGAAACGCCAACGGGAAGAAGTGCAGGCCAGAGCCGCCAAATCGGACATCATCATCACGACCGCCCAGGTCAGAGGCAGAAAAGCGCCGCTGCTGGTACCCAAAGAAACGGTCGAGAAGATGAAGCGCGGTTCGGTCATCGTTGATCTGGCAGCCTCTACCGGAGGTAATTGCGAACTGACAAAGGACAACGCGGTCATCCGGCACAATGGCGTCACGATTATCGGTAATTCCAACCTCGCTGCCACCATGCCGCAGGATTCGAGCGTATTGTTCAGCAACAATGCGCTGAATTTTATTAAGATCCTTATCAAAGATGGCGAATTAAACCTCGACCTCGACAACGAGATTATTCGGGGCGCTTATTTTACGGCAGAACCGGTAGAGGCAGAATCTTAGGATCGCAAAACCAATAATTATCAAACTTTTGCACACGGAATTCTGATCAAAAATCAACAACTTTAGCATCATGGAATTTATCCAGTTTTTCAACGATAACGTCATTCTCATTTACATGCTGATTTTCACGGTGATTCTTGGCTTCGAGGTCATCTCAAAAGTACCGACGGTGCTGCATACACCGCTCATGTCGGGTGCGAATGCTATCAGCGGCGTAGTGATTATTGGCGCTATCATTCTCATCCGCACGGCTGACCCCGGCGACTACCTCACCCTGGGGCTTGGTTTTGTGGGCGTAGTGCTGGGCATGATCAACGTTGCCGGCGGTTTCGCAGTGACCAATCGCATGCTGGAAATGTTCAAAAGAAAAAAATAACCAGTTATGCTAACCAATCTGAAACTTGATTTGTAAAACGCAATTCCAACACTAACAATGATATTTCAATTCGTAATAAACCTGACGTATCTGCTTGGCGCGCTCGCATTCATCATTGGATTGCGAATGCTCAGCTCGCCTGATACCGCCCGCAAGGGCAACCTGCTGGCGGGCACCGGTATGATATTGGCTATTATTGCCGCTATTGTTATGCCGCTGCCGGGCGCTGCCAATAATTTTGTCTGGATATTTCTGGGGCTGATCGTTGGCGGCACCATCGGCGGCATTGCCTCCTACCGGGTGCAAATGACGGCTATGCCACAGATGGTATCCATTTTTAATGGTCTTGGTGGCGCATGCGCGGTGGTGCTGGCAGCCTCGGAATTGGTCAGCGTGCAAAACCTGGGCTACAACCCCAACCTGGCCCAGTCCGCCAATGTGTTGTTTACCTTGCTGATCGGCGGTATCACCTTTACGGGCAGTATGCTGGCTTACGCCAAACTCCAGGACTTGCTGCGCGACAATAAATTTGTACTGCCTAAACATTCCATCATCAATATTGTGATGTTGCTCTTCACCGTGGCACTGGGGGTCTATGTTCTTGTGGTAGGATTGAACGAGGCGATGTTCGCAGCGGTTATCTTTCTGATTTTGAGCCTGTTGTATGGCATTTCGTTCGTCGTGCCTATTGGCGGAGCAGATATGCCGGTCGTTATTTCGTTACTCAATTCATTCTCCGGTATCTCGGCAGCGCTGGCGGGTCTCATCTACGACAATCGCATGATGATCGTGGGCGGTATTCTGGTGGGCGCTTCGGGCACCATTCTCACCCTACTCATGTGCCGGGCGATGAACCGCTCCCTGCTCAACGTACTGGTGGGAGGCTTCGGTGGCGGCGGCGCAACGGGCGGCGGTGGCGCTGCGGGCGACCTCGTCGTGAAGGAAGCTTCCATCAACGACGTAGCCATTCAGTTGCTCTATTCGCAATCGGTCATTTTTGTGCCAGGCTACGGACTGGCAGTGGCACAGGCGCAGAAAATCTGCAAGGAAGTGGACGATCTGCTTTCCGCAAATGGCGTGGACGTAAAATACGCCATTCACCCGGTGGCAGGGCGCATGCCCGGGCACATGAACGTTTTGCTGGCCGAAGCAGACGTACCCTATCCCAAACTCCTTGACCTGGAAGAAGCCAACAATGCTCTGAAAAATACCGATATGGTGGTGATAGTGGGCGCCAATGACGTTGTGAACCCAGCCGCCGAAGATGATCCCGGCAGCCCGATATACGGAATGCCCGTACTAAAAGTCTGGGATGCAAAAAATATCGTCGTATTGAAACGAAGTATGCGTTCGGGATACGCAGGTATCGAAAACCCATTGTTTTTCCACGAAAAGACCCGCATGCTCTTTGGTGATGCAAAAGATTCACTGACGAAACTATCGGGTGAAATCAAAACACTGTAACCGTTCGACGATAAAAAAAGTAGGTTTAATCCCTGAATTTTTGAATATTGACCAAAAAGTGATCTAAAATGGTGCACTTCTTGTTATCTTCAGGTGTGCATAATCAAAAAATTCAACTACTATGTTTGAGATTCCATTAATAACTATCACGATCGGACTGATCATCTTGTTGTCCGGTATCTTTACCGTAAAACAGCAGACCGCCGCCCTGGTAGAGCGCTTTGGGCGTTTCCAAAGTATCCGTATGCCTGGCTTGCAATTCAAAATTCCTTTTTTCGACCGAGTCGTTGGAAGAATCAACCTCAAAATCCAGCAATTGGATGTAATGGTAGAGACCAAAACGAAAGACAATGTGTTTGTCAAAATGAAGGTCTCTGTACAATTTCGCGTTTTGCAGGATAATATTTACGATGCCTTTTACATGCTCCAGAATCCATACGAGCAAATTACCTCTTATGTATTCGATACCGTACGCGCAGAGGTTCCAAAAATGAAACTCGATGACGTGTTTGAACGCAAGGATGACATTGCAGTCGCTATACGCCGGGAATTGGAAGAAGCGATGAATGACTATGGTTACGGCATTGTAAAAGCATTGGTAACAGATATCGACCCGGACCACCTGGTCAAAAATGCCATGAACCGCATCAATGCTGCTGAGCGCGAAAAGATTGCCGCCGAATACGAAGGCGAATCTGATCGGATTCGCATTGTCGCCAAAGCAAAAGCCGAAGCCGAAAGCAAGCGTTTGCAGGGACAGGGTATCGCCGACCAGCGCCGGGAGATCGCGAAAGGCCTGGAAGAATCCGTAGAAGTGCTGAATCGCGTGGGCATCAACTCCCAGGAAGCCTCTGCTTTGATCGTAGTAACGCAGCACTACGATACACTACAATCTATGGGGCAGCATTCCAACAGCAACCTCATTCTGCTGCCCAATGCGCCGTCTGCCGCCAGCGATATGCTTTCTCAAATGATTACATCCTTTGCTGCTTCCCAACAAATTGGCGAAAGCATGAAGGAAGGCGCGCTGAAACTAAAAGAAGCCGAAAAGGCAAAACTCGAAAAAGGCAGGTAAGCCATCGGAAAATAAATGCCTGAGCGCCAAAACCGGTACGCGTCGGTTTTGGCGTTATTTTTTTATCCAACAACCAGCGGTTTCTCCAACCATGCATTTTTCAAATAATTGGCAATCAATGCCTTAAAAAAGTCGAAAATTTTAATCGTCGAACAGGTGACAAATTTTGGCGCCGAAGTTGGTATTATTCGCTTGAGCGTTTATTTTTGCATTGCCTTCTGAATTTTAAAACTTTCCTGCGGACCATATTAAGTTTTTGTAAACTTTCATCTTATCGTTGACAAAACCGCTAATTTTGCGTCCTGATTTTTTTTGCCATCAACCCAAGCCTGATATGATTATTAGAATTTTACTGTTCTTGTTATTGGGGATTCCCGTTGTAAGCCAGGCAGCTACCGTGAGGGGTATTGTACTGGATGCGGAAACCGGGCGTCCTCTGCCGAATGTATATGTTGCCATTGAAACGCTGGGGCTGCAAAGCATCAGCAACGAGCGCGGAAGCTTTGAAATGTACAACGTTCCTGCCGGTAATTACATCCTGAAATTTGAGTTGGGAAAACACATTCCCGTCATGCTCAACATCAACGTCGGCAGCACCGATCTCGACCTCGGCAATGTGCAGTTGGTCGCGCAACCCGACGGAACCACTGCCGTGCTGGAAGATTTCATTCCGACTATTTCGATTTCCGAGAGTGACATGGATCAATTGGCAAGCAATCAAAATATTTCGGGTATTCTGACCGCTTCGCGCGATGTGTTCGTGTCGGCAGCGGCATTTACCTTTGGCCCGGCGCGCTTTCGCATCCGCGGGCTCGATTCAGAAAACACGATGGTTTTCCTCAACGGTATCCCGGTCAACCGCCTTTCCAACGGGCGCGTCTTCTGGAATGCCTGGGGCGGACTCAACGACGTAACCCGCAATCGCAACGCCGATATTGGTCTGAATGCCTTGCCCTACACATTTGGCGGCATCGGTGGCGGCACGACGATTGACACCCGGGCGCTGTCGCAACGGGCACAAACCAGCGTGTCCTATGCCCTCTCCAACCGAACGTTCAATCACCGCATCATGGCCACGCACTCCAGCGGCCTGCTGAAAAACGGCTGGGCATTCTCGGTTTCCGGCTCACGCCGCTGGGCACAGGAAGCCTACATTCCCGGCACTTACTACGATGCCTGGGCCTATTTTCTTTCTGTTGATAAGAAACTCGGTAACCAGCATACCCTGAATTTTACCGCTTTTGATGCGCCCATCAAGCGAGGCGGCACAACTGCCAGCACCCAGGAAATGTACGACATTGCCGGCAGCAATTATTACAACCCGCTGTGGGGCTATCAGGAAGGCGAAAAGCGCAATTCCCGCACCATCTATTCCGATCAGCCAATGTTTATCATGCGGCACGACTGGGAATTCAAGCAAGGCGGCACGCTGACGACAGCCATCTCCTACCAGTTTGGTGAGAATGGCCGCACCCGCATGGATTGGTTTGATGCGCCGGATCCCCGCCCTGATTATTATCGCAATCTGCCCAGCTTTCTGCGACAGGACAGCGACGTGGCAGCGGATTTCAGGCTGGATGATCTGACGATCAATGAAAACATGCGACAGTTGAATTGGGCTTCTTTTTACGATGTGAACCGCAACAGCGAGTTGAACAGCATCTTCGGTGCGCAGCTCGGGCTGCAAAACGTAGAAGGCAGGTGGTCACAGTATATCATCGATGACCAGCGCTCGGATAGCCGGGATGCTAATTTTTACACCAACTACCAGAATGTATTTAGTGATAAATTCACCCTGAATGCCGGAGGGGGATATCAAATTCAGCAACTACACGAATTCAAGCGCATAGGCGATCTGCTGGGTGGCGATTACTATGTCAACATTGACCAGTTTGCACTTGGCGAGCCCGATCTTCCGTTCAACGCCGTGCAAAACGACCTCAACAACCCCAGCCAAATTCTCCGCCAGGGTGACATCTGGGGCTACAATTACGATATGAATATCCATCACTGGAACACATGGGCGCAGGGCACTTTCACGCTGCGAAAGTTCGACGTATTTCTGGCTGGCAGCGCTTCCGGCACTACGTTCTGGAGAACCGGGCACTACCGAAACGGGCGTTTTCCGGATGATTCCTTCGGCGACTCGGAAGTGCAGAATTTCACCAACTTCGGCGCTAAGGGAGGCGTCACTTACAAGCTAAACGGACGCAATTATTTCTACGCCAACACTGCCTACCTGACGCGCGCGCCTTTCGTGGATAATACTTTTGTTTCGCCCCGAACCCGCGACCAGTTGGTGCCCAATCTTACGGAGGAAAAAATATTCAGCGCGGAAGCCGGCTACTATCTCCGGTCGCCGAATGCCAAAGCCAGAGCGACCGCTTATATCGCCCAATTTCAGGATCAGGTTCGGATACTGCGATTTTACAACGACTTACAGCGGGATTTCGGCAACTATGTCATGTCCAATCTGGATAGTCGGAATATCGGTGTAGAACTGGCGCTGGATATCAAACTTTTACCATCGCTCAACCTCACAGGGGTTGCTGCCATTGGCGAATACGTTTATACCTCCCGGGCTATCGGCAATACCTATCTGGATAATGGTCGGGCAGATAATCAACTACGAGAAAACGTAACGATCTATAACAAGAATTACCGCGTGGCTGGTTTGCCGCAGCAGGCTTACACGGTCGGGCTGAATTATCGTTCGCCAAACTTCTGGTTTGCCAATGTAAATGTGAATTATTTCGATCATATCTATATCGACTTCAACCCGCTTCGCCGCACAGCAGACGCGGTGTACGGGCTGGATGAAGTACCGGAACAATTCAATGCAATTATCGATCAGGAACGCGTAGATCCGCAATTTACCGTGGACTTTTTCGGTGGAAAATCTTTCAAATTTGGTAAGTATTTTCTGTTTATCAACGTAGGTGTCAATAACGTACTGAATAATCAGAGCTTTATCACCGGTGGTTTTGAGCAATTGCGCTTCGATGTCAGCGAACGCGACCCCGCGCGCTACCCGACCCGCTATTTTTACAGTTTTGGTACCAATTTCTTTGCTAACGTTAGTTTAAGATTCTAAAAAAATAACCATAATGACTGCTTTATTTAAAAATCTGTTTCTTGCCGTTGTCACCCTATCGCTCATCGCAGGACTGAATGCCTGCGTAGATCAGGATTTCGACGAACCGCCAGTGGGCGGCGAAGACCCCGGCATTACCCCTAATGCAACCATTTCAGACGTCAAAGCCCTGCTCGTGCCGGGAAGCCTGACGGAAATAAAGGAAGACCTCGTCATCCGTGGCGTCGTGGTTGCAGACGACCGCGCGGGCAATTTCTTCCGTTCCTTCATTCTGCAGGATGCGACCGGCGGTATCGAAGTGCGCATCGACCAAACCAATGCCTACAACTTTTACCCGGTCGGCAGAGAAATATTCATTCGTTGCCAGGGCTTGGTAATCGGTGATTTCAACGGCATAACCCAGCTTGGTGGCTATGTTTTTATTGAAAATGGCGCTCCGCAACTCGGCAACATCATAGCGCTGGAGGATCACCTCCTTCGCGGGGTGCGCGTGGGCGAACCGGAACCGACGGTAAAAACCATCGGCACGCTGGCACAAGCCGACATCAGCACATTGATTCGCCTGGAAAATGTAGAGTTTGTTAGCCAGGATGTTGGTTTTCCTTATGCGGATGCCATCGGTCGCCGTACCCTCAATCGCACGATCATCGATTGCGACGGTAACGAAATCACGCTGAGAACCAGTGGCTTCGCCATTTTTGCCAATGAACCGATTCCGGGTGGAAACGGCAGTATTACCGGTATTTACAGTGTATTTGGCACCACCCAACAACTGCTCATCAGAGACTTGACGGATGTTCGCATGAACGATACCCGCTGCAGCGAAGGTGGCGGCGGCGGCGGTAGCACCGGCAACGAGGAGGCGATAACCATCCGGGAAATACGCGACCTGTTCGGCAACGGCACTTCCAGAGCGCCCGCCAACAGTAAAATCTCCGGCGTGGTGATTTCTGATGTTTCTACGAACAATTGGGTCAGCCGCAACCTTGTACTGCAGGACGAAACGGCGGGCATTGTTATTCGCTTTACCGGTGATCATAGTTTTCCCTTGGGGCAGGAAATTGAAGTGGTTGTCAGTGGCGCCGAACTTACGGAATTCAATGGCTTGCTACAAATCAACAACTTGCCGAACAATCAGGCTTCTTCGCCCGGAGCAGGCACCTTGCCTACGCCGCGCGAAACCACCATCGCCGAGCTGCTTGCCAATACGGAAGTCTGGGAATCAACGCTGATCAGAATTTCGGATGCAACCATCCAGAGCGGTACGTACGCCGGCTCCAAAAGTGTTTCTGATGCCACCGGCTCCATCGATATGTTTACCCGGAGTCAGGCATCCTTCGCCGGTCAGTCCGTGCCGGGCGGCAGTGTAAATGTTACCGCCATCGTTTCTCAATTCAATAGCCCCCAGATTATTATCCGCAACCCCAACGATGTCGCTGAAGGCAATGGCAACAGTGGTGGCGGTGGCAATGGAGGAGGCGACCCCAACGGATCACTGACAACGCTGAACGAGACGTTCTCCGGCTTGTCGGCAAACCAGGACGTTATGCTGAACAACTGGACGAATGTTGCCCTGCGCGGGTCGCGCCGCTGGCGGGCAGGTTCTTTCAGTGGCAATACTTATGCCCAGGCGACTGCTTTCCAGGATACGGAACCAGCTATGGAAACCTGGCTGGTTACGCCGCCCATTGATTTGAGTGAAGAAAAAGTGCTGTCTTTCCGCAGTGCGCAGGCATTTTTTGTACACAATGGACTTTCCATCTGGATTTCAACGGATTACGACGGTGAAAATATTGGAAATGCGACCTGGACAGAGCTGAACTGCACCCTTGCCGGATCGGGCAATAACAATTATGACTGGGTAGAGTCCGGCGATATTGACTTGTCGGCTTATACCGGTACGGCTTATATCGGCTTCAAATACGAAGGCAGCGGCAACGTCAATACGACCACCTATCGCATTGATGATATTGTCGTTCGCAATAAATAACGGTTTCCGGATGCCCGGTTCCATCGAGACCGGGCACACCCATTTTCAGAAATGTCAGACATTGCTCAACATTTTTTACCATCATTTTATTTAATAGCGTAATAAACAATTCAATAGAGCAATGAGCGAAGCAAAAACCAGAAAAACAAACCCAACGGAGGCTTTTCAGTTCAAGCAATTTGTTATTGAGCAGGATCGTTGCACGATGAAGATCGGTACGGACGGCGTGCTGCTCGGCGCCTGGGCCAACGTGAAAGACGCCCAAACGGCACTCGATATCGGAACGGGCACCGGCGTGATTGCCATCATGCTGGCGCAACGCACCGATGATACCCTCATCCATGCGGTGGAAATCGAAGATGAGGCCTGTGCACAGGCGCAGGAAAACATGACGAATGCCCCCTGGGCGGACAGATTGCAGGCATTCCATACGTCCATTCAGGATCATGCCAAAACGTATGCAAACCAATATGATCTGATCGTGAGTAACCCTCCGTTTTTTACCGGGGGAACCTTTTCCAGTAATCAAGATAAAAACAGCGTTCGCCATACGATAAAACTACCGCACGGCGATCTGCTTGCAGCCGTTCGTACGCTGCTGAGTACTGCCGGTAAATTTGCCATCATTTTGCCTTATATCGAAGGGCTGCGCTTTCAGGAACTGGCAAAGACTTACAATTTGTACCTGACGAAAGTGATGGAAGTGAAGCCAAAAGAGGACAAACCCGTAGAACGTTTGCTCATGCAATTTGAGCGGGAAAAGAAGCCTTTGGAAAAAGAAGAACTCATCATCCAGCACGATGGCGCGAATGAGTGGACGGAAGATTACATCGCGCTCACGGGCGATTTTTATCTATACATGTAAAAAAACGGGGAAAAGCAGCGTTGGCTCTTCCCCATTTTTTTCGCTAGTTACTATTCTTTGTTTGTGAGATTATTCTTTTTGCGACCTCTAGGATAGTTGTATCTTCGAGATGTACAATGCCGCCTTCCGGTCCGGGTTCTACATAAACATCTTCGACGTTTCCTTTACCGTTTCTGCCGGCGCTGAAGTAATTGCGCACGGTCTGCTCGTCAATGTTCAGTTCCTGCGCTATGCGCTTTACGCTGCCCGTTGGCAGGCTGTGCTTGAGCTCTCGCAAATCATTGAATGTAATATTCATACCTGATAGGTTTTGGTTAGCAAATCAGAAATTGGAGGTACAAAAAAATGTTCTGGTAAGTTAGTTTTTTTCAATAAAATTTCAAAGTAAAAAAACAGGATAGAAGTGTAAAATTTCAGAACGCTGATTGATTGCAAAACCGATACCACAAAAATGCTCCGCGCTTCCTCAACCTCTCAGAACAATCCGCCGTCTTTCATTTCCAGACAACGATCACTCATGCCAGCTAAATCTTCATTGTGGGTAACAATGATGAAAGTCTGCTGGAAATCATTCCTCAGGTCAAAAATCAATTGATGCAGTTCCTTGGAAGATCCGGAATCCAGGTTGCCGGAAGGCTCATCAGCAAAGACGATGGCCGGTCGATTGACCAAGGCACGGGCCACCGCCACGCGTTGCTGCTCGCCGCCGGAAAGCTGACCGGGTTTGTGCGTGAGGCGATCCGCCAGCCCCAGGTACTCCAGAAGTTCCATTGCCCTGGCTTTGGTCTGTTTTTCGGGTTGTTTGCTGATGTAGGCGGGAATGCAAACATTCTCCAGTGCGGTAAACTCGGGCAGCAAATGATGAAACTGGAAAATAAAGCCAATGTTTAGGTTGCGAAACTCGGCGAGTTTTCTGGTGGTCAGTTTCGATACATTTTCCTGATTGATGAGCAGTTCTCCCTTATCGGCAATGTCGAGCGTGCCGAGAATATGGAGCAGCGTACTTTTACCAGCGCCGGATTTGCCGACAATAGCAACGACCTCGCCTTTTTCTACGGAAAGGTTTACGCCTTTCAAAACATGCAGATTGCCATAGGACTTGTGAATATCTTTCGCTTGAATCACGGATTATCTTTTTCGCAAAGGTAGTAAATCGTATCGCTTCCGGAAATCTGACCCGATATAAAGATGCAAAAGAAAAGCGGCATCTTTTTTACCGACACCGCTTTTCTGAGGATTTGTATTATTTTCTTTTACTCCAATTTAAAGGTGCTATCGTCTATCCCTTTATTCACCTGAACAGAAACTACTTCGTTTTTCAGTGGAATAGGCGCTGCGCCAATCACCGTCAGGGTATGCGGAAACAGAATACCTTCTACTTCTTTGTAATCGCCGATATCATTAATGACAGTGGCAGTCTGATCGCCATTGCCCAGCACCTGCACCGTTCTGATTTTCAAGCCGGAATCAACGGCGTAATACTCTGTGGTTTTGTCGCCGGAAGTAGTTACAACTTCCACTTCGTAAGCCTCTGTGCCTTCCACATTCTCCACTCCTTTCAGGGTAAGCGTGTAGCTGCTGTCGATATAATTTAACTCCGGAAACATCACCGCCTGCTGCTTCATACTCTCCAACTGCTCCCCTTCAAGCTTTTGGTTTTGCCCCATCTGCCCGGCTATGGCGTTCTCGCCGTCGTATTTTTGCTCCTGCATGGCCATACCGTTCATCATTACTTTCATTGCCATTTTATTCGGGGCTTTTTGTTGCAGAACGGTTTCCAGTGTCATGCCCTGCACGCTGGTATTCATTTTTATTTCCAGATCTTTTACCGCCTGAAGTTGCTCTCGTCCGCCTATTGCTTCGATGTATTGCTGAATTACATTAGCCGCAGTCATGTCGGCGTCCATCAACGTCAGACTCGTTTCCACTTTTCTGCCGTAGTAGTCATAATAATCAATGATGCTATCCGTATCGAATTGCACCAGTTTTTCAGCTACCTCTCCTTTATTGCCAACCACCAGAATGTGCGCATTATCGGGCGTGATGTACTTTTTCGCCATTTCCATGACATCCTCGGCAGTGACGGCGTTCAGGCGCTCCAGGTAAGTCGCGTAATAGTCCTTCGGAAGGTTATAACGGATCGTGTTCAGCGCGAAGTTAGCAACGGTTGTTGGCTGTTCCAGTGCGCGTGCGAACGTACCTGTTCGGACATTTTTCACCAGGGTTAGTTCTTCTTCCGGTACTCTTTCCTCCTGCAACCGCCGCATTTCATACAAAAATTCAACGAGCGCGCTATCGGTTACTTCGTTGCGCACACCACCTGCCGCATTGAAATAACCAACTTCAAGATCAGGCGATAAAGTGGAACCAACACCATAGGTATAACCTTTATCTTCCCGCAGATTATTATTCAGGCGGCTTCGGAAATAACCTCCAAAAAGTGTATTTGTAACCAGTGCTGCGAGGTATTTTTCATCGCTCATTTTCAACTCCACCGGATACGTCACATTGATAATCGACTGCACCGCCCCGGGCTTGTTGACGAAGTCAACTTTCACTTCACCGGGCTTATCGGGCTTCGGCAAGGTTGGTTTGGCGATCAGTCCCTGTTCCCATTTGCTGAAATATTTCTCCGCATCTTTTTTGGCTGCTTCCAGCGTTACATCACCAACGATCACCAGATACGAGATATTCGGTTTGAAATAAATGTTGTAAAATTCTTTACACTTGTCAACGGTAATATTCTCAACGGTTGCTTCGGTCGTCAGTTCGCCGTACGGGTGATCTTTGCCATAGCGCAACACCTGGGCCACGTTGGCAGCAATCGTATTCGGATCGTCTTTACCAGCGGCGAGCCCCGAGAGCGTCTGGGTTTTCAGTTTTTGAAATTCTTCCTCCGGAAAGGTCGGATTAAACAACACATCCGCCATGAGCGCCAGCAGTTTGTCCTTGTGGCGGGTAAGGCTACGCCCCACTACACCCGAAGCACTGGTGGACAAAGACGCGCCGAGGAAGTCAACCGCTTCGTCAATCTCTGCTTTGGTTTTCGTTTTCGTTCCGGTTTTGAGCAGCTGCCCGGCCATGTCGGCTGCACCTGCGTATTCGCCTTCCCGCAATGGCGGCACATCTACAAATACCTGGTAGGTAACCTGGGGCAATTTATGGTTTTCCACTACGATTACTTTCAAGCCATTTTCCAGGTCAAACTGCTGATAATCCCCGATTTCGATCTTGGGTGCCGAACCGGCTTTGGGCGCCGACTGGCGGAAGTCCTCCTGGGCCTGCGCAACAGCAAAGAAGACAAATAAAATATTTATGACTAATGCTATTTTTTTCATAATAAATATGCTATTTTTTTGTAATTCAATTTAAAAACACCGATTTGCACGCTGTGGGCTAAGGCTGCGGCGACTGCGGCAAATAGTACAACACGACGCGATTGTCTTTGCGGTAATACTTCCGCGCTGCTTCGCGAATATCTTCTCGCGTTACTTTCATGTAGCGGTCGATTTCGGTGTTGATCAAATTGGCGTCGCCGTAGTACATTTCATAATTCGCCAGGCTCTCGGCAATACCCGCTACCGAGGCATTAGAAGAAATAAAGTTGCTTTCGGTCTGATTTCTCAGCTTCTGAAACTCCTCTTCCGAGATCAATTCCTTTTTTACCTTGTCGATCTCGGCATCCAGCACCTTCTCCAAATCCTGCGGACCAACGCCTATATTTGTAATACCAAACGCAATCGCGATGCCCGGGTCTTCCGACGGTAAAGGAAAATTACCAATAAATAATGCTTTCTGCTGCTCATCCACCAGCGCTTTATACAAACGCGAACTTTCGCCCTGCGAGAGCAACGTACCCAGCATGCTCACCGCATAATAATCATCCGTGCCCTGCGCCGGAATGCGATACGCCTGAATGACGGCAGGCAACTGTATGTTGTCGCGCACGGTGTCACGCACTTCGCTGGTGAGTGGCGGCTCCACAATATCCGGGCGATAAACCTCTCCCTTACCTTTTGGGATGGAGCCAAAGTATTTGTCGATCCATTTTTTCGCCTCCTCGATGTCAATATCACCGGCAATGGATAAAATCGTATTATTCGGCACATAAAAATCGGCATAGAATTGCTTGTAATCTGCCTCGTTTGCTGCATCCAGGTGCTCCATCGAACCGATCGGAGCCCAACGATACGGGTGTTTGGTAAAAGCACGCTTGAGCGTTTCGTCCAAAATGGAACCATATGGACGATTATCAACACTCTCTCGCTTTTCTTCTTTCACCACTTCGCGCTGCGTTTCAACGCCTTCCTGATCGACCTTCGCATGCAGCATGCGCTCGGATTCCAGCCACAAGCCCAGTTCCAGTTGATTGGAAGGTAAAATTTCATAGTAGTAAGTGCGATCCTGCGTGGTATTGGCGTTCAGGGTACCGCCGGCGTTTTGCACGTAGCGATCGTATTCGCCCCGCCCGATGTTTTCGGAACCTTCAAACAGCAGATGCTCGAAAAAGTGAGCAAAGCCGGTACGGTCGGGTTTTTCATTCTTGGAACCAACATGGTACATCACACTGACCGCTACAATGGGCGTGGTCTTATCCTGATGCAGGATGACCTTCAAGCCATTGTCGAGGGTGTATCTGGTGAACTCAATTTTGTTGGTTTTGCTTTGAGCGGATAAGCCGATGACCGCCACCAGCAACATAAGGGTAGTAATCCATCTACATTTCATACAATAGTTATTTTTTGGTTAATCTTATTTTTAAACGTTAAAAAAGGCATTTTGTCTGTGAAAGAAAGGATTTTCTGAAGTTTTAACGAAGAATATCGGTAAAAGTAACCAGTGCATAGACGAAAGAGGTTTTCACAAAACTTTGAAAGCCGACGAGCAACAGGCTGGTCGGCTTCCGGTATTTTTTATCGATAGCAAGGAAGAGATTTAGCGGAAATCTCCTATCATTTCCTGAAGTTGCTGGTAGCGCAGCTTCTCCAGCGTCGGATTTTTTAAGGCAAAAAACGCCTGCAAATCAGCGTGGTTTAGATCAATAGCTGATTCCAGTGCCTCGAAGAAACTGCCCAGGTAGTCCCGAATATCCTTTCTGGCTTCCCTGGAAAGTAGCTTGGTATTATCAACCCGGGCAATCACGCTTGCTTTTTTCTGCAAAAAATGGCGAATCACTTCCTGCATGAGCACGGGGTCGAAAGCAGCGCCCTGATAGAGCCGGTCCCGGATGCTGTACAACCCCAAATCTCCATTGGGCAGCGCATAGGAAGCATTCACCAGTCCTGAAAAATCGAAGTCATAAGGCACCGGAATCATTTTGCTGCCATCGGTGGGTTGCACCATTTTCAGATTGCGCAGCATAGCGAGATTCCAGTCGGCATTGCCGATCATCGACTGAAACAACGACATGGTGATCTCGTCCCGGGCAGAGACCGAATCCAGCCCGGTATTGAGTTGTTCGTACTCAAGCCCACCCAGGCGCGCCGCCATTTCATCAACATCTTCGATGAAAAAGCCGTAGCGCTTAATTCTGCCGAGGTTGCCTTCGGTATCTTCGTAAATGATTTTCACCAGATGCGTGCGGAAACTGTTGGGCGTAATTTCGCGGTACAATTCATACGCGAGATATTCCCGCAGCAGATTTTCGTTGCCGGGTTCTTTGTCATCTACGCAATGGGTCACCAGTTTCCAGTCGTTGTACTCCCGGTGCAAGCCCCTGGCTTCCAGTTCTTTCTTCTTGAATTTAATCTTGACTGGCGGGAAATCACAAATGCGGCGGCGGAATTTTCCCCGCGCCTGCACTTTCCATTCCCAGGTTATCGTTTCGCCGTTTTGGTCGCGGTAGCTAAAGGTAGCTGGCTGAAAATCTTCCGTTATGCGATTTTCGATCAGGCTTTGCAAATCAGTTTTTATAGTAACCTCCAATATATCATTTTCACTGATTATATCGAAAATACTGGGCGTGCTGTCGTTTGGATGCTGTAATGGCTGAACAGCCCAGGCAACATTTTGCAGGGCAAAAGTGTTGCAAAATATTGTTAGCGTTAAAATAAGTTTTTGATAGTAGATGTTCATGGTTATTAAATTTTGTCTATAACATGCTAAAAACCAGGCGTTTTTCCCATTTCGTTCGATGAATTGCAATAAGGACTCAAAGGAATGAACCCGGTTACACACTTCATATTAGTTTAACATTGCTTAATTCTGTGCAAAAACGTAATTTTGACGAAACGTATTTCGCAAAAATCACTGCAAAAATACGCTCAAACAAAATAAAAATCAAGTTTAAGCTATTTAATTTTGTGTTAACAGAATATAATTTTAAGAACAATCTTAAATCCTTTTATTAATTTGATTCAAAGCTTTTTTGCCATATTCGTTTTGTCTGAATAGCGACTTTTTAAATTCAATACCTAGACTAATGCCTCAATACAAGGTATCCATTTTATTGCTTCTTGCGTTTTTCGTCTTCGCTTGTAAATCAACCGAGCCGGAAAATGTAGCTTTTCGTCACTTTGTTACCATCCCGACCGAGCAAAAACCGAAAAATATCATCCTGATGATTGGCGACGGCATGGGACTTTCGCAAGTGTCAACCATGCTGTATAGCAATGGCAACCGATCCGAACTGGAAAAATTTCCCGTCATTGGTTTTCATAAATCCTATTCCTATGACGATCTGGTGACCGACTCCGCCGCGGGTGCCACGGCTTTTGCCTCTGGGGTAAAAACCTACAATGGCGCTATTGGCTTGACGTCGGACAGCCTGCCTACCCAAACGATTCTCGAAGAAGTAGAAGCCAAAGGTATGGCAACGGGCTTGGTCGCAACAGCTGCGATCAATCATGCTACACCGGCTGCCTTCTATGCCCATCAGAAATCTCGCGTTCTTTTTGACCAAATCGCAGCGGATCTGCTCCATATCGACATTGATTTTATCGTCGGCGGCGGCAAACGCTACTTCGACAACCGGGATATTGACAACCGGGACTTGTGCGCAGAACTGCGCGCAAAGGGCTACCTGGTGACGGATTATATGCAGGGAGAACTCAGCCAGATCAGCTACGATACGAAGCGAAAGTTCATCTATTTTACGGGCGACAGAGACCCGCCCTCCGCCGGCGTGGGGCGTAATTACCTGCCTTATGCCAGCCAGGAAGCTATTAATTTTCTGGAAGCGTACAACGACCAGGGCTTTTTCCTGATGGTTGAGGGATCGCAAATTGACTGGGCTTGCCACAATCAAAAAGACCGGTGGCTCGTAGATGAACTGCTCGACTTCAACAAAACAATCGGCGAAGTACTCAAATACGCACATAAAAGCGGCAATACCCTGGTAATCGTCACTGGCGACCACGAAACCGGCGGTTTATCCATTAACCAGGGCTCTAAAATCAATCGGCTTAAGCTTGGCTACACCACCAATGCACACACCGCCGCACTCGTCCCGGTATTTGCCTATGGTCCTTCGGCGGAGCTTTTCGCAGGTATTTACGAAAATACCGACATCTACAAAAAAATGCGGCAAGCACTGGGACTTACCGATTCTACTTCTGCATTGAACGACTGACAATTTTAACGATAATCGCCTGAACAAAACCCCCGCTTTGCTTATTCCAATAGGGAAAATTCCGGTAAATGATAAAAAACCGGGCCAAAAAGTCACCTTGTACCTGCTTTCATCCGTACCTTTGAAAGCGTTTTAAATCAGACTGTTTATAACTCAAATCGTAAAAACTTCGAATTCATGAACGTTGTAACTACTGGCGCAAGCGTCGAAAACCTGGCGTTGATCCGCGAAAGCGCGCGCGATTTTGCCGAAACATACATCCGACCCTACGTCATGGAATGGGACGAGACACAGTACTTCCCGATGGATA
>CAZFBU010000026.1:0-5955 GCA_964517175.1 uncultured Saprospiraceae bacterium | reverse complement strand
TACATCCGACCCTACGTCATGGAATGGGACGAGACACAGTACTTCCCGATGGATATGTTCCACAAAATGGGCGAGTACGGATTCCTGGGCGTACTGGTTCCGGAAGCCTACGGTGGCGCTGGATTGGGCTACCAGGAATACATTACCGTTATTGAAGAAATCGCAAAAGTTTGCGGCTCAATCGGGCTATCCGTAGCGGCACACAACTCTCTGTGCACCAATCACATCCTGATGTTTGGCAATGAAGAGCAAAAGCGAAAGTACCTCCCGAAACTGGCTACCGGCGAGTGGATCGGCGCCTGGGGACTCACGGAACCCAACACCGGCAGCGACGCTATGCGCATGAAGTGCGTTGCAGAAAAAGACGGCGACTATTACGTCATCAACGGTACAAAAAACTGGATCACGCACGGAAAATCCGGGCACGCAGTCGTTGTAATTGTCCGGACGGGCGAACTGCTCGATAGCCACGGCATGACGGCATTCGTCGTGGAGCGCGGCACGCCTGGCTTCCAGGCTGGTAAAAAAGAAAACAAACTGGGCATGCGTGCTTCCGAAACGGCAGAGATGATTTTTGACAATTGCCGGGTGCACAAAAGCCAGATTCTGGGCGAGGTTGGCGATGGCTTCATCCAGGCGATGAAAATCCTGGATGGCGGGCGCATTTCCATTGCGGCACTGTCTTTGGGTATTGCCAAAGGCGCTTACGAGGCGGCGGTGAAATACGCCCAGGAGCGGCAGCAGTTTGGCAAGCCGATTGCCCGTTTTCAAGGTATCAGCTTCAAGCTGGCGGATATGGGTACCAAAATTGAAGCAGCGGAACTACTGACGCGCAAAGCCGGACATCTGAAAGATAGCGGTCAAAAAACAACCAAAGTCTCCGCGATGGCAAAGTATTACGCCTCGGAAATTGCGGTGGAAATTTCGACCGATGCCGTGCAGGTATTTGGTGGTTATGGTTATACCAAAGATTTTCCGGTGGAAAAATTCTACCGCGACTCCAAACTGTGTACCATTGGCGAAGGCACTTCCGAAATTCAGAAACTCGTCATTTCCCGCGAAGTGCTGAAGGGAAATTAGAATTCGAAGCAGGCTTTAAAGTATTCGCATTCAGCAATAACTGAACCTTCATCAGAGCGGCTACGGAGAGCGAATCGGTGATGTCACCGCGCATCACCATGTCCAGCGCCTCGGCAAAGGGCAACTTCCTGATCTGTAGCTGCTCTGTTTCTTCCGGTTCGGCGTCGCCAAAAGTCAGCTGGCGCGCTACAAACACCATGCCGGCTTCGTCGGTCACGGAATTGGAAACGTGCAAATCGAGGATTTTCTGCCAGTGCTGTGCTTCCATGCCGGTTTCTTCCCGGAGTTCTCGCTTCGCCGTTTCGAGCGAATCAGTGCCCAGCGGGCAGCCGCCTTCGGGAATTTCCCAGCTATATTGTTGCAATGTATAACGGTACTGCCCCACCAGCCAGGTGTTCAATTCATCATCCAGCGGCACAATGCCAATTGCCAGGTTTTTGAAATGCACCACGCCATAGATTCCGGGATTCCCCGAAGGATTGATGACGTCGCTGTGGTGCACGGCGATCCAGGGATTGTCGTAAGCAATCGTTGTTTTTACTGTTTTCCAGGGATTTTTTTCCATTTTATCGCATTTGGCTATTCGCAATTTGCTTTTTGCAAGGTATTACCCACCCAAAAAGCCGGGGACGGAAGGTCCTTCCAGCAGCCTGGAAATAAAAAAGTTGAGCAGGCTCGGACTAAGCGCTACCGCCGTCAGAATCACAAAAAATAAGCCGTAGATCGCGCCCCAGAAGTGGGTGTTGTGCCCGATGTTATCCATGCCGCGTTTTTCCATGTAGGAAGAATACCACAGATAGGCAATGCCAAACAGCAGTGCGGGCAGCGGTGGAAAAATGAACCATTCCCAGGGATTAAAAAGGATGAAACCAAAGACAAGCGCCGAGGTTGCGCCGGAGGCACCAACCGCCGCGTAGCCCGGATTATCCTGATTCCGGAAATAGGAAGGAACGGTAGAAATGACAATAGCGCTCACATACAAGAGCAAAAACAGCATCCGCCCGGTGCTGGCGCCAAAAATGCTAAGAAAGGCATTTTCCAGGTATTCACCGAACATGTACAGCACAAACATATTAATAAGTAAGTGTTCCCAATTGGCATGCACAAAGCCATACGTCAAAAAGCGATACCACTCACCACTGGATTTCATTTGCACCGGATAAAACATCAGCCGTGCGCGCATGACCGGATTCGTGAATGCCTGGTAGGAAATAATACCGGTCATAATGATTATAATCAATGTTAAACTCAACCCCATGTCAATATTTAGTTTTCAATTATCCAATATCCTAATATCTCAATCCGCCGATTTATTCGCCTCGGGCGGAAGGCGGACAAGTATCACAATATCTAACTATTATGATACGGTTCATTACGCAAAATTGTCATTGCCCGATATATCTGCTCCACGAAAAACAAGCGCACCATTTGATGCGAAAATGTCATTTTGGATAGCGAAAGCTTGGCTTTTGCCCGATCGTACAGCGCCGATTCGAAGCCATACGCACCGCCCACCAGAAAAACGAGTTTTTTACCCGGCAATTGTAATTTATTTTCAAGAAAAATAGCAAATTCCTTCGACGTAAAATTTCTGCCCCGCTCATCGAGCAAGATAAGAAAATCCTCCGGTTTCAATTTTTTGAGTACCATTTCCGCCTCTTTGGCTTTGAGTTGCTCGTTACTCAATTTGCCTGCATTCTTTATATCCGGCAAGGTTATCATTTCAAATGGCACATAATGTCGCAATCTTTTGGTATAAATATCGATCCCTTCCGCCAGATACGGTTCGTTCGTTTTGCCAATCACCCAAAGTTCGATTTTCATTTGCCGTGCAGTTTGCTGTTTGCCCCTCGCTTTTCGCTGCTTGTCCGCCTGCTGGCGGATTCGCTGTTCGCAGTTTGCTGTTTGCCATTTGCTTTTCGCAAAACCAGAAACTAGTAACTAGAACACCGCCAATTCTTCCATGAGTGAATGCCGCTCCGGAAATTTTGCCCGCAGGTTATGCACCAGTTTTTCCGCCAGTTCTTCAGCGCGGGCGTCATGCAATTGCAGCAAAATAGCGCGAATTTTCTCCGAAGGCTTTCGCCCAACGTGATGGCTTAAATAATACGTAAACAACTCATTATAAAATAAATAGACGTCCTCCGGCGCGTGCGCCAGCAATCGGTAACCGAATTCCCGCGCCAGATCGAGCGATTTGGTTTCCCGCAAATAATTGAGCAATTCCGCGTATTGCTCATCTTCAAAATAGATCGAGGCGATGAGGTGCAGCTTTTTGGTAGAAAAAGGTAACACCTGCAATTTTTCTATCAAATGCCGCCGATAGGTTTGCCAATCCCCCGACCAGGCCTGCCTGACGATGCGATAAAATTCCAGTTCAAAAGTCGCTTCCAGCCGCCGCTCGGCGTAGTGCACGATGGCCTCTTCATCCGCTTCCCGACGGGCGATTTCCAGCAGCGTATTTTCCATAGCTACCGTAGTAACGGATGAGGAAGCGCTCGCCAATCCCGATTGCGCCAACATTTTAGCCCGGTGCAAATTGTCATTTTGCATAGCTTGCCGCACGGCGAATGTCAATACTTCATCATTTGTAATATGCTGATTGATAAAGCTCTGCACCTCTTCGGCACGGTCGAGCTTCTCTAAAACAGACAGCTTAATGAGCAGCAACTGCGCCAATTCCCGCTTCTCGAAGAAGTAGCGCGTGATCTGATCGTCGATCAACTCCAGCAGCGCTTCCTTTTGTTCGGCATCCTCGGTCATTTGCATCAGCAGGTGAAAAAAATGCTGATCAATTTTATTGTTCCGATACAAGAGTTTCCGGCACTCCTGCAGACAATAGTTCCAAATAGAATCCCGCAGTGTCGGCGGCGGCGAGGCATTCAATACTTTGCGAAAAGCATGAAACGCTTCTCTGATCTGCTGGCGGATTTCGCCTTCCGCGCCTTCCATTTTGCGCAGGAGCGGCGTCATTTTTTCGATGATGGTCTGCGCCATAGTCACCGCTTCGGCAAGAAAACCCTGGGCGATCGCTTCGTCGATCTGGTGTTGCAGTTCGAGCAGCACCTTGTAGATTTTTTGCCCGCCCCGGTGGCTAAAGGTACGATCCGGGCGACGGGCGGCATTGATGGTACTATCGAGCAGTTGCAGGTATTTTTCGCGACTGTCAATGTCCGATACGCTTGGCGCAAAACGGGCTTTCAGCGCCAGGGCGAAGTTGCGGTTGGATTTGGCGTATTGCTTCACGAAAGCGATGAGATCATCCGGATCAACCTGCTCCAGTACGGTGCCGGTTGTCAGCCTTCTGGATGCAGGTTTATTTTTTTTCCCGGATTTTGCAGGTTTGTCCCCGCGCACTTGCCGTTGGCGAATCGTCAATAAAATGGCTGCAATGTGCCCGCATTGCCCAAATTTCCGGAAAGTTTCGCACTCACAGGTAGCCGCCGTTACTTTAGTTGGGCTTATTTTCACTTCTACTTCGTAACGTTCTTCATCTTCTACTTTTGCAATCCAAAAATGCCGTTCCACCTCCTGCAAATCCATAACTGCTCCAGCATCGAGCAATCGCTCGGCGTGCAGCAGGACATCCTCTTCCAGATTGGCTTCTATCTTTTGCAGCGAAAAATTCATATCAATTTAAAAAATGCGTTTAATCTTGCAATGGGCTATTGCCAATGCTCAAATAACCAAAGTTACAGACATTTCAGATGCCGTTCAATACTTTGAGCCAAAAAGGAAAAATTCTTTACTTTCAGGAAACATTAGCAAAGTGGGTAGCTAGGTCAAATCGGTGGAAGGAGATTTTAGGCTATGCACTTTGCGGCTTTAGGAGCATGGACGTCACAGCCTGTGTTGACGGTAGTATTCTTTTAACCTCTGATGAGCGACTTTGATATGAAAAGACTTCATTAATTCCTTCTTTCTTTTTGTCCAATTACCAATTTGCTCAATTACTTTTTCAGTATCTTCTATATTTTCTTGCTGATAAATGAAATCAACGGTAGCAAGCAGTTCTAATCCGTAGGGAGACTCAAATCCTTCAATCAAACTTTGGATTTCATTTAACCTATTGTTCTGTTCTGTCGTTAAATTTTCTTTATTGTAAGCTTCAACTTTGTCTAAGTTTCTCAGATAGACTGAAGTACTTGGCTTGGTTTCTTCGTGCTTGAAGTTAAGAAAATACCCATTTAGGTATTTAGCTAAATGTTGTAGTCTATGAGAATATGGACCATAATATCCTTTCTCATATTGTAAGTTTAAAGGCTCTCCAAACCGCTGAAGGAAGTATGCAATTTTTTGAACAACCAATAAATTAATCGAATACCCTAAAACCTGATAGTTTTTGAGTGAAGTCAAAAGCATTGCTCTCGCCGGCGTCAATTCAATCTCTTTTTTGGTTTTAACTTCTTGATTATTGAAACCTGGTTCATAGATAATTACCTCCACTTTTGCATCAATCAATTCAAGTTCTTTGAGAATAATTGCTTTGACTTCATTCCAATCAAGTCCACCATTGCCACATCCCAACGGTGGAATTGCTATTGATTTTATCTGTTTTTTATTTATTGATTTAACCAATTCTTTCATTCCAATTTCAATGAATTCGATTTTAGATCGTCCCCTCCAATGTCTTTTCGTTGGAAAATTCACAATATATTTTGGTCTCAATTGCCCCGTATTGGTTATCAACAACTCACCGATATTAAATTTTTTATCGTCACAAAGTTCTTTATATATCTTAAAATTTTGTGGAAATGCTTTTTTAAACTCTAAGGCAATTCCTTTACCCATCACACCAACGGTATTGACTGTATTAACTAAGGCTTCAACATCAGCTTGGATAATATTTCCTTTTGTATATCGAATCATATTAAT
>CAZFBU010000025.1:0-34998 GCA_964517175.1 uncultured Saprospiraceae bacterium | reverse complement strand
GGGAAATCGAAGAAAAAGGAGAAATTGCTGCGCCAATCCTTATTCTCTTCTCGGTTGTTCGCGTATTCCACGGCGACGTTGATGGTCAGGCGGTTGATGGCGGTGATGCCCTCCCCATCGCAGACGAAGCCGCCCGGCATACGCACAAATAACTTGTATTGACCATTCAAGGTGTTATTAGTGCCATGCGCATCAATCTGACCCTGATATTGTTTGGGAAAAAGCCAGGTTTTTGAAATATAACATGGCAAGAAATAAAAATACATACAACTTTGCATGCGCTATTACCGGTAAGGGTAAACGCATGAAAGCGTTGAAAGACCTTCCTGATTAGACCTATTTTCTAAAAGAAGCGAAATAGAAGAGTTTTGGGAAAATTATAAGTGCCTTTGTAGTTTTGCACGGCGATATTAGTTAATTTTTTATACATAGTGGCATTTTCCATTTGATTTTTCAGGAAATTCCATATCCAATTAACCCAAGCCCCAGTCAATTGGAGCTTTTCCATTCTCCTGCAGGTAAGCATTTGCCTTCGAAAAGTGATGGTTACCAAAAAAAGCATTGCCCGCCAGAGGCGACGGATGTGCCGATTCCAGAATGAGGTGCCGGTTTGCATCAATCAGCGCTTTTTTCTTGCGGGCAAAACCACCCCAGAGCATAAATACCAGGTGCTCACCTTCTTCAGAAAGCTTGCGAATAACCGCGTCGGTGAAATTTTGCCAACCGATCTTATGATGCGATTGAGGCTGATTGCGCTCGACCGTCAGCATGGCGTTGAGCAGGAATACGCCCTGCTCCGCCCAGCGCGTCAGATCGCCATGATCGGGAATAGGCACGCCGAGATCTTCGTATAGCTCTTTGTAAATGTTCCGGAGCGAAGGCGGCGTACGCACGCCCCCGGGCACGGAAAAAGAAAGCCCCATGGCTTCGCCAGGATTGTGGTAGGGGTCTTGCCCCAGGATGACCACTTTTACCTCCCCGAAGGGCGTAGTATTGAAAGCATTGAAAATCAAAGAACCCGGAGGATAGATCGTTTTTCCCTGCGCTTTAGCTTGCTTGAGAAAAGTAATCAAACTTTGGAAGTAAGGCTGAGAAAATTCATCCTTCAGCACTTCTTTCCAACTGGCTTCAATTTTAACGTCACTCATGTCCGGAAAAAAATTTAGTACGCGTGGACAAAAATTATCGGTTGAACCGGTTCAGATTGGTATAAGTTGTATCGCCGAGTAGTTTCATGAGCGAAGCCACCAGCAAGTTGCGCCGCGTCCACAACAGGTCGTGCCCGCTGCCTTCGGCGATCAGCATTTCTTTGGAAGCCACATTGATGAGGCGCTCAAAAGCATATTCCGCATTAGACGGGTAAATCAATCCATCCGCATCGCCCTGCAACACAATGGTTGGGCTGACGATATTTTTCCAGAATGGGCGCATACCTTCCAGTTGTTCCCGGTGCGACAGTTTCTCAGAATTGGCTACCCGCAGCGCCCCCGGAATGAGCCAGCGCATGAGCCGATGGTGCGTCACGTAGGAAATGGCGTAGGTTTCCTCCTCTCCCGGCGCCAGCGAAGCCGATTGCAGCAGCAGCCCGTCAATCAACTTCGGATAATCCATCGCAATGCGCGCTGCCACCGTACCACCGTACGAAGAGCCGTGGAGGATAATTTTTGAGTATTGTGATCGCTTTTGTCGGATGACTTCCGCGACCAGGCGCGCCTGCTCCTTGATGGAAATTTCCGGTTTGCCATAGCCCGAATAGCCGTAGCCGGGGCGATCTACCGCCATCAGCCGGGCATTCCTCAGCAGTGTGCTATCGGTGAGCAGCGCTTGCCAGAACGAAATAGAACTGGGCGCACCGTGCACGAATACGATCAATGGTTTTGCCACGTCGCCGATCTCCACATATCGGATTTTGCGGGCGGAGTCATTGTGAACACCTACCGTTGCCTCGTAGGCAAAGGGGTTGCGCTGGAGGTCGTGTTTGAGCGCAAAATCATTTTGCCGCATTGCCAGAAAATCATAAGCAAAGACGAGTAACCCAATGAAAGCGAGCGAGAAATAAAAGCGTTTGCGGCGTAGCAGCCAGAAAAATAGACGTGTGTTCACAGCTTAAAATATGTTTTAAAAATTGGAACAGAAATATCCGCAAAAAGGTTGCAGGAAAGAAAGGTACATAAATTTGCGAACATACCCTTGTGGAGAACAGAAAAAAGACCTAACTTTGCACAGCTTTTTTGAAAATGGTCCCGTAGCTCAGTTGGATAGAGCAACTGACTTCTAATCAGTAGGTCCCAGGTTCGAATCCTGGCGGGATCACTCTTACATTTTCAAATACTTTAAAGCCAGCTACTTACGCTGGCTTCTTCTGTTTCTGATACAACAATTCCTAATCCTCTTTCGCTACCTTCGGATTGGGTATTCCTCTTTCAGCTTAAAGCCGAAGCCGTTAGACAATTTTTTTTGATCAAACTTGCCTAAAAAAGGCGCTTTTTTAAATAATATATCGAATCCGTTGATTAAGCTGCCACCGCATCGTAAAAAATACGTTACCGAATTTTTCTGCAATCTCCAGGGTGATGTCATAGCGCTAATTGCGGGCGTGTGGGTGTACGCGCATCTCCACTTCCATCTTCAAATCTGCTTGCTGCTACGCCAGGCGTGCACGAGCATGGTCACGCGGTTGTAGTTGAGCATGCCTTCCTTGATGCCCTGGGTACGAAGATACGCATCATAAGCCACATAGCGCAGCCGCGGCATAATATCCGGGTATTGCAAAAGCGTTTCGTTGATGGCGTCCAGGTCTTTTTGAATCCCAATCGGCAATTCTGACCGGAATTTGCGGTAAGCCGCTGGTTCGTAGCGCCGGAAACTTCCTGCCAGATCTCGCCAATAGTCGAGGTGAGCCGCATAGGCAATAGCGGGGTGTTCCGAATGCACACACGCCAGGTATGCCCAGAAACTGCACGTACCTTCATCGCCAAAGCCATAGCCGTGTGCCATTTCATGCGCCATTACGCTGGGAATTTGCAGCGGGTGCAATCCCGCATCAACGTGCCCCTGGCCCGTCCAGGGAAAATACAGCCCCGCCGAACTGAAGCGCAGAAAAATGCCTTTGGGAAACAACAACAGCGCCCGCACCCGACCCGGTGTCGGAAAATTGTGATACTGCAACCGCGCCATCAGATCGCTTCGCAGCTCTGACTCCAGGTTTGTCGGCAGCAATTCTCGTGTAAAAGCAGAATCGGTAATGCCCGGAATTTGTCGCCGAAGATTGATAATCGCCTGCGTTTCCAGGCGCAATTCTTCCGTCAGTTCTTCGAGCTTGAGCGGTTTGGGTTCCAGCCCCATCTGGGTTTCTACCGGTATCCGTCCGTAGTTATATCCCCACAGGAGCAGGAAGAAAAAAATCGCACCGCTGACGAATGCCACGGACGATAAGCCCGCTTGTATCCCTTTTGTACGCCAGCCTTCCGTGCTGCGATACCAACTTTGAATACGCCTCCCCACCAACACCAGCAATGTCAACAAAAAAAGATAAAGAATCGGAATCGGGAGCCACCCCAGGAAGGTATCAATCACCCAGCGTACTGCCAGAAATAAGCCCCGGCTGTAAAGCATTTCCAGTGCTTCCGCACTCAGCAGCAAGCGCAATAGTACTGCCGCACCGCCCAAACTTATCCAGATAATTTGTCTTCGATACATGTTACTTTTTTCGTTTCTTTGCGTCCCAAAGGCAGCGACGGCAAATTTATTCTTCGTCAACTTTTAAAAAGTTTATGTGTTGTAGAATTGTTTGTCAATTATTCAAAAACGTTAAAATGTCGCGAACCGGATAGACCTAAAAAGTGACCCCTGATTGTTGGAACTACCGGACACGCCGAGATGTTTCATTGTCTGAAAATATAAACGAATTTTTAAACTCATAAAATCACTCAATATGGCATTTGAAATCACAGATGCAAATTTCCAGGAATCTGTTCTCGATCGCGATGGGCTAACCGTCATTGACTTTTGGGCAGAATGGTGCGGTCCCTGTCGGATGATTCACCCGATCATCGAAGAATTGCATAGCGAATATGATGGGAAGGTGTTGGTTGGCAAAGTCGATGTAGATCACAACCCGGAAGTTTCCATGAAGTACGGCATTCGCAGTATTCCAACAATATTGTTTGTAAAGAACGGCGAAATTGTCGATAAGCAAGTCGGTGCAACTTCCAAGAAAATACTGGCGGACAAAATCGAAGCGAATCTTTAAATTTGCGATAAAAAAACATTAGTTTCATGCCCTTATTCTGATCTTTCGGTTGGAATAAGGGTTTCTTTTTTTGATAGTGGGTCAAATAAATGGAATGGATATGATTTCGTAAATCTTTTAGATTTCGCAAATCTCAGAGGTAGAAACAACCGCTTTGCCCCATCATCTTTTTTTAAAACTTGAACATATACAACACCCGCGCATGAGTAATCTGCTGAACAGTACGGAAGTAAAAGATTTTGGAAACCTCGAACTCCTGGCTCGCCAGGTCGTGGAAGGATTTATCATCGGCTTGCACAAAAGCCCGTTTCATGGTTTCTCGGTCGAATTTGCGGAACACCGCCTGTACAATCAGGGCGAACCTACCCGAAATATCGACTGGAAAGTTTTTGCCCGCACCGACCGGCTTTATGTGAAGCGTTTCGAAGAGGAAACCAACCTCCGCTGCCAGATCGTCATCGACGCCTCCTCCTCCATGTACTTCCCGGAAGTGGATAAGAAAAAAAATATTTACGTCAATAAGCTCCGCTTTTCGGCGCTGGCGGCAGCCGCGCTGATGAACCTGCTGCAAAAACAGCGCGATGCTTTTGGCCTGAGCATTTTTGATGACGAAGTGAAAGCGCACACGCGTTGCAAGAGTAGCACCTCGCACTACCGTCTGTTACTCACTTATCTCGATCAGTTGATCGAAAACCCCGAGCGCAATCGCTCCACTTCGGCGGCTCAGTCGCTGCACCAGATCGCGGACAGCATCCACAAGCGCTCGATGGTCATCATTTTCAGCGATATGTTCGAGCAAAGCGAAGATGTGGAGCATTTGTTCTCCGCCTTGCAGCATTTGAAACACAACAAACACGAAGTGGTGCTTTTTCACGTGGTCGATAAATCGAAAGAGCTGGATTTTGAATTTGAAAACCGACCGTATTTATTTATCGATATGGAAAGTGGGGAGCGGCTACGGCTGCAGCCAAATCAGGTCAGGGAGCACTATCTGGAGCAAATGCATAAATTTGTGGAAGAGCTGAAATTCAAATGTTTGCAGTACCAAATCGATTTCGTGGAAGCGGACATCAGTAAAGGCTTCCGCCCGATTTTGCAATCTTACCTGGTGAAGCGAAGCAAGATGCGGGTTTGATGGCTTTATGATATTTGGATATTTATCCGCCTTTGGCGGATTGGGATATTATGATATTGGTTCGCCTTCCGCTCTGTTTACCCACCTCAGGTGGAAGGCGGATAAATCGGCGGATTGGGTTTAAAAGTATAGGATAAAGATATGATAAAACTCTCGGAAATCTCCTGCGATGCGCCGAAAGACCTGGATAAAGGCGAAGCGCGTGAACAAACCCGGCAATGGATTGAACGGCTGGGCGAATTGCAATACGTGATGTATGCAGAGCAAAAACACAGTGTGCTGGTGGTACTGCAGGGCATGGACGCCAGCGGCAAGGACGGCGCTGTGCGCAATGTTTTTGCGGAATGCAACCCTATCGGGCTGGAGGTGACTTCTTTCAAAAAACCAACCGACGAGGAATTTGCGCATGATTTCCTCTGGCGCGTGCACAAGCATACGCCACAAAAGGGCATGATCGGCATCTTCGTGCGCTCACACTACGAAGATGTGCTGATTCAGCGGGTGCATAACTGGATCGATGAAGAGCACGCCATTAAGCGTATCCACGCGATCAATGCTTTCGAGGAGTTATTGCAATTTGATAATAAGACGCACATTTTTAAATTCTACCTGCATATTTCCGAAAAGCAACAGGAGAAGGAACTGCGCCAGCGACTGGAGGAGTCGGATAAATTCTGGAAGCACAATTCCAACGACTGGAAAGAGCGTGACCACTGGGATGATTACATGCGCTGCTACGAGGATGCGATCAACTCCAGCACCGTGCCCTGGCACGTGGTGCCGGTCGATCAGCGCTGGTATCGCGACTATGTCATGTCTAAAATCCTTGTGGAGCACCTGGAAAAACTGAATATGCAGTATCCGCCACTGAACAAGTATTTATAAACGCTAGTCGATAAAATCCACCACGCGCCGAATCAAGTCCGGGTTTTTCATCAGGCGGTAATGCCCATAGCCTTTGGTTGCGAGCAAGGCGGCATTGTCCCAGTGGTCGTAAATACGTTTGCCGGAAGCAAAGGGAACCACCTGGTCTTCTTCGTCGTGTACTACCAGAAGCTCGCCGATGTAGTTTTTCGCCGCAGCCTTGCTGACGTCTGCTTTATGTACATTTGCCTGCAGCCGCTGCTCGATCAGTTTATAAAATTCCCGGGCAGCCGTTCGCGGCAATCGGAATAGCTCAATGGTTTCATCCAATACTTTTTTAATACTATCCGGCACCGCGATCAGAACCAGTTTTTCAATTGCAACCGGTTCGGTCATATTCGACAAGGCATATACCGTTGATGCGCCGCCGAAGGAATGCGTGATGATGCCGTGCACATTGCCCGCCTGCCGAAGCGCTGCCCGCACCGCCCCCGCAAAGTGAATGAGATTGGTTTGTTTGCCCGCAGAATCCCCGTGCGCCGGTCCGTCGAATGCCACCACGCGATAGCCTTGCGCCACCAGCGTCGGCACAAAAGCACGCAGTGCTGTACCGCGCGATTCCCAGCCGTGCACCAGCAAAATCGACTGCTCGCCACTCCCCCACTCATAACCTTTCAGCACATGCTGACCGTAAAGGAACTCGAAGATGCGCGCCGTTTCCAGTATTTCGTCGGAGGTTTTGTGCCGCGCCCGAAGCCGGGGCGTAGAAAACAGGCGATACGCAATTTTTGCAGCCCGTTTTGGAAAAATGGGTGCCAGTAGCCTGAAGCCCAGTCGCACGAGCTTCAGCGCGAATGGATAAGACGGTGGCGACTCGGTTACCGGATCATAATAGTCGCTATGTAAATACTCAATGGATTTGACAGAGGGTGACGTATGCATAATAATCGTGATTTTTTTATGGGCGAAGTTTTTCAATCAGTTCCAGCAGTTGAACGCTGACAATATCGAAGTAGTGCTGTTCTTTGTACAATCGCGTGAGCAAAATAGCGCCTTCCAGCGTAGCGATAAAACGGACCGCAAAGGCCTGCACGTCGGCGTCCGGATGCACTTCGCCTTGCGCCTGGCCGCGTTCGAGCACGTGGACGATGCTTTGCTCCCATTCGCGCAAGGCTCGCTGCACGCTTTTGCGCAGCGCCGGGTTGTTGTCGTCGGCTTCAACAGCCGTATTCTGAATCGGGCAGCCGCCCGCTACCGGCGGGTTCAGAATTCGTTTTTGATAAAAAGTGACGACGGCCCGGAGTTTGTCGAGCACATGTTGGTGCTGTCGGGTGCAGTGACGCACTTCCTGGCTAACGGTGGCTACCGCATGCTCGAATGCTGCCAGCGCAATTTCTTCTTTCTTGCTAAAATTTCCGTACAAACCGCCTTTCGACAAGCCGGTCGCTTGCATAATATCATCCATGGAAGTACCGACATAACCCTTTTGGTTGAACAGGATAGCTGCCTGTTCAACAATGAATTGCCTCGTTCTTTCTGATTTTGAAATAACTGTTTCGCTCAAAACTACAAAATTTACTACAAAAATAAACCGATCGGTCTATTTCTACAAACCAATCGGTCTTTTTTTTATTTATTTAACAGAATGGTGTTCTAAAAAATCAATAATCGTATTTTCGTCTCGCAAAAGTCAAAACCTTGAAGCACAAGACATATCTGGGTTTGGGAAGCAATCTGGGCGATCGCACCGCCAATCTGGCGCAGGCCAGGGCGCTAATCGCGGAGCGCGTCGGTGCGTTGTCGCAGATTTCCAGCATCTACATCACAGCTGCCTGGGGCATCGAAGCGCAGCCGAGTTTTCTGAATCAGGTCATTGAGGTGCGCACCGAATTATCGCCGGAGCAGGTGCTGGCGGTGATTTTAGCCATTGAGCGCGACATGGGGCGCAAGCGCAAGGTCAAATGGGGCGAACGACTGATCGATATCGACCTTCTTTTTTACGAAGACCAAATATTGGAGACGGAAAAACTGACCATCCCCCACCCTTTTCTGCAAGATCGAAATTTTGTGCTGGTGCCAATGGCAGAAATCGCGCCGGATTTTGAGCATCCGCTTTTGCGCCAATCGGTAAGAGAGCTTTTGCATTTTTCAGACGACAATTTAAGTGTGAAAATTTTATCTGAGTAAAATTTATCGTTAAAAATTGAGCAAGCATTTTCCATATCATTTTATCGCGATCGAAGGGAACATTGGCGCTGGAAAAACAACTTTTTGCAAGATGCTCGCCGATGACTTTGGCGGGCGCCTGGTGCTGGAACGCTTTGCGGAGAATCCCTTTCTGCCCTATTTTTACGAAAGCCCGGAGCGCTATGCTTTCCCGGTGGAGTTGTTTTTTATGACGGAACGCCATAAACAATTGCAGGAAGAATTGGCGCAGCAGAGTCTGTTTGAGGAATTTATCGTCGCGGATTATTTCTTTCTGAAAACCTTGCTTTTCGCAAAGAACAACCTCAATACGGAAGAATACCGACTGTTTCAACGTTTATTTCACATCCTGAACGCCGCTTTCCCCAAGCCGGAACTGCTGGTTTATCTGCATCGCCCGGTATCCAGTCTGCTGAAAAACATCGAGAAACGTGGCCGGACTTACGAAAAAGACATTACTGCCGATTATTTGCTGCAGATACAAAACACGTATTTTGATTTTTTCCGAACGGAACAATCTATTCCAATTTTAATTCTGGAAATAGAAGATATTGATTTTCAAGGCAATGCATCGCACTACCAACAACTGGTCGCCTTGCTAAATAAAGTTTATACCGCTGGTATTCAACGCATTGAAATCAAATAAGTCAGCACAGCTATTTTTCAGCACTTTCGCGATACGGGATAGAACATTCTGTCCTCCGTTTACGTCTTATAGATAAGTTCTCTATTGTAAACAAAATAATATTTTGCATGACAATCAACATTCCCGCCACCGACAAAAAGCGCGTTGTGATCGTAGGCAGTGGCTTCGCCGGGCTTACCGTCGCGCGCCGACTCACCCGAAGCGACTATCAAGTCGTGCTGATCGACAAGAATAATTTTCACCAGTTTCAGCCGCTGTTTTACCAGGTTGCAATGTCGGGTCTGGAGCCGAGTTCCATTGCCTTTCCACTGCGCAAGCTTTTTCAAAAAAACCGAAACGTACACGTGCGCATGGCGGAGGTGCAATCCGTGCAGCCGGAAAACAATACCATTTACACTACGCTGGGCGATCTGGAATACGACTTTCTGGTGCTCGCGATGGGTGCCGATACCAACTTTTTCGGCAATGAAGGCATCGCCAGCAGAGCTATTCCGATGAAATCGGTCGCCGAATCGCTTTATCTGCGCAACCGCATTCTGAACGATTATGAGAAAGCCCTCTCTACCGAGGACGACGACGAGCGGCAGGGTTTACTGGATATTGTCATCGTAGGTGGCGGTCCAACGGGCGTAGAAGTAGCCGGTTCGCTGGCCGAGATGAAAAAATTTATTCTTCCGAAAGACTACCCGGAATTGAATGTTGAAGAAATCAATATTCATCTGATTGAGGGTTTAGACCGGGTGCTGCCGACAATGTCGGAGCAAGCATCGGCGAAAGCGCAGGAATTTTTGGAAAAACTTGATGTTCGCGTGAAACTCAATACTTTCGTCACCGAATTCGACGGCAAAATCATCCGTATGAATGACGACACGACACTCCGGGCGAATAAAGTGATCTGGGCAGCGGGCATCAAAGGCTCGATCATTGAGGGGCTACCGGAAAATGCCATTACCAAAGGAAATCGGATAAAGGTAAATCGCTTCAATCAGATTGAAAATTATGATAATATTTTTGCCATTGGCGATGTGGCGTATATGGAGGAAGAAGCCTATCCAAAAGGTCATCCGCAGGTGGCGCAGGTGGCTATACAACACGCCCAACGCCTGGTGAAAAACCTGAAGCGCCTGCACCAGGGCGAGCAACCGGAGAAATTTTCCTATAAGGACAAAGGATCCATGGCGACTGTCGGTCGCAATAAAGCCGTAGTTGACTTGCCTTTCTGGCGTTTCCAGGGTGCTTTTGCGTGGTTGGTATGGATGTTCGTCCATCTGTTTTCACTGGTTGGCGTAAAAAATAAACTGTTCGTTTTCATTAACTGGGTCTGGAATTATTTTACCTACGATCAGTCCCTGCGTCTTATCATCCGCCCGCGCGTGCCGAGGGCAGAGATTAAGGATGCGCCGGCTGTGGAGGAGGTGATCCAGCATTAGTTGTTGGAAGATTGGAGGGTTGAAGTGTTGGAAGAAAAACTGGCAGCGTTGAGTTTTCAGACTTGACACTGCCAGTTTCGTTTTATAGATGTTCAAATTAAACTTACAGCTTACCCACTTGCTTCACTGTAATCTGCGACATCTTATCCAGCTTGTTGTTAATCGCACCCAACTGATCGACGACCATTTCGTTGAAAAGGCTCACCGCGGCGGCGGTTTCTTCCTGCAGTTCGGTCATTCGCCCGGATTGTGGCCCGGTCGGTCTGGCGGTTGCCGCGCCAATTGCCCGCATCAAAGAGCGAAGCTCTTCGCGCAATTCCGGACGCTGGCGATAATTCATAGCTGGCGGCGGCATTGTCAGCAGGCTTTTCAGCGCCTTTGCATCCTCCATTGCCTTGTCGATAATTGCTACCGTCGCTCTGTCTTCCGAACCGCTGGCATGGATGCGATCTTTCAATCCGGATAACTGCTCCATCACAATATCCGTATTGTTGATAAGCTCATTGGCCTGCGAAAGCAAATCCTTGAGTGCGCTCACCACCTGATATTGCTTCTCGTAGTCATCCTGCGTCATGTCGATACGCGGATCGGCTTTCACCTCAAGCTCTGTTTGCAAGGTTTTGCCATTGGCGTGCAACACCGCCGTATAAGTGCCCGGCACTACCTGGGGACGCATTTCACCAAACCAGGAGTTACTATCGTCACTACCGCGTAAAGGGGTTGCGCCTTCTGCAGTGAAATCCCAAACAATGCGATTGAAACCAGCGGTTGCTTTTTTCTCTTCGAGCGTACGAATAATCGTTCCGCTGTTATCCTTGATCTCTACCTTCACCGGTTCTTTTGCATCGGCTTGCAGATAATAATTCAGGTAAGTGCCATAATCGGGATTTTCCGCGATGTACGTGCGATCGCCCATATTTTCCACCTGCTGGTAATACTGCCAGCGTGTTGCCGGACGTGGCTCCAGTAGCGCCACTTCCTTGCCTTTGGCGTTATCCCAATCCTGCAATGGGCGAATATCGTCCAAGACCCAAACACCGCGACCGTGCGTGGCAACAACCAGGTCTGCCTCACGAGCCTGCACGCGCAACTCCCGCACCGATACGGGCGGTAAGTTATTGTTGATGCTGGTCCACGTTTTGCCCATATCCCAGGAAGCGAAGATGCCGTGTTCCATGCCAGCGTAGAGCAGGTTTTTGTTTTTCGGGTCCTGACGAACGGTATAAACCCAATCCTCCGGCAGCCCGTCGCTGATTTTCTTCCAGGTCTTGCCATAATCCGTTGTCATCCAGGCCAAAGCGCGGTAGTCATCCAATCGGTGATTGTCAACTGCCAGGAAAGCCGTGCCTTTGTCGTGGTTGGAAGCGTGGATTTTGTGCACCCAGCCGTTCTTCGGGAAGCCCGGAACATTTTTATTCACATTCGTCCAGGTTTTGCCGCCATCGCGGGTGATCTGCACATTGCCATCGTCCGTACCCGCCCAGATCTCGCCGGGTTCCAGCGGCGATTCCTCGATTGTCATAATCGTACAATGGAACTCAGCAGCCGTATTATCCTGATAAATTTTACCGCCCGAGGTTTTCTGCTTGCTCTTGTCATTCGTCGTCAAATCCGGACTGATGACTTCCCAGGTGTAGCCTCTATCGGTGGATTTAAAAACGACGTTACCACCGGTGTAAACTGTATTCGGATCGTGCGGAGAAATTAATATCGGTGAATCCCAGTTAAAGCGATACTTATGATCTTCAATGGCATCGCCGGCGGAGCCGATCTTATTCGGATATGGGTGAATCGTGCGCGTATTGCCGGTATTGATATCCACGTGGAAGATCACACCGCCCTGCAGGTTGGCATACACTTCGTTCTCATTGCCGGGAATGGGCACCGCATAGTAGCCATCGCCATAAGCAATGCGCTTCCAGTGGCGCTTCAGAATGCCCACATCATAGAGCGAATTGCTCGGACCTACCCAGGTACCGTTATCCTGCAGACCGCCGTAGATCATATACGGATTCTGATCATCAACATGCAATTGATAGAATTGCGACAGTTCTACATTGTTGATAACATCCCAGCTCTCCCCCTGATCGAAGGAAACCTGATAGCCGCCATCGCTACCGCTCAGCAGGCGATCGGAATTCATCGGGTCAATCCAGAAGGACTGGTGGTCGCCGTGCACCGTCCGACCAATTGTTTTGAAGGTTTTACCGCCATCCATAGATTTTACCAAACGCCCGGAAAGCGAGTATAAAATCTCCGGATTATTCGGATCAACGCGGATATCGCTGTAGTAAAATGGGCGAAAGTTGATATTCGGATCTTTATTCACCAGCCGCCAGGAGTCGCCATAGTCATCCGAGCGGAAGAGCGTACCGCTGGCATCCGGATATTCGGTAATCAGGTAAATCGTATTCGGCTGGCTCTGCGCGACCGCTACGCCAATGCGTGCCATCGGATCTTCCGGTAAGCCCTTACCGACCTTTTCCCAGGTATCGCCGCCGTCCATTGTACGATAAAGCGCCGTTTCCTTGCCACCATCATCGAAGCGCCAGGGCTTGCGGCGGAAAGTCCACATGCCTGCGTACATGATGCGTGGATTCGATAAGTCTATTGTAATATCCGAGCAGCCGGTATCCTCGTCAATGTACAAAATCTTTTCCCAGGTTTTGCCGCCATCCAAAGTGCGGAACACACCGCGTTCTTCATTGGCACCCCATTCGCGCCCCATCGCACATACGCAAGCTACGTCCGGATTCTTCGGATCAACGACAATTCGCTTGATACGATCTGTTTTTTCAAGCCCCAGCTTTTTCCAGGTTTTGCCGCCATTGACCGAGCGATAAACGCCTTTGCCATAGCCAACGCTATTGCGCGGGTCACCTTCGCCGGTACCCACCCACAGCACGTTGTGGTCGGAAGGCGCCAATGCCATTGCGCCAATACTGTATGCTTCCTGATCTTCAAAAATAGCCTCGAAAGATACGCCACCGTTGGTCGTTTTGTGGATACCGCCATCCGCACCGGCTACGTAGAAAGTGCTGGGATCGCCGGGTATGCCAACGATGTCCGTAACGCGGCCGCCCATATTGGCTGGACCAATTGCACGCCACTCCATCTGCTTGATCGCCGCTTCCGGTGCCATGCTCTGGGCGTCAACTTGTTGATAGCCAATGAACAGGGCAGCTAACAAACAGATTAAGAAATAGGATTTTTTCATAGTTTAATCTTCTTTTTTTGTTACAAAATGGGTTTTGAGTTTTAGGTATTCTTTCTTATCTGACAATGAGTAACCAAATTTTTTTTGCCAAGTCCGTTTTTTTTAATGATATAATTGCGATCAAAGCAAGTGTTTCGATATGGATAAAATAAAAAAGCTGATTGAAAGTAATACAATCAGCTTTAAAAGTTAATTTTCTTATGTCGGCGTATTTTTTATCCGCCGCCGTTTTTCACTTTCCTGGTTTCTTCGTGGATGACTTTGCCTTTTTCTACTTTTTCCAGGTGTTCCTGTCGTCGTTTTTCGGCAAATTCGTCAACCAGTTCTTTTACATTCAAGGGTTTACGATTTAAATTTCGATGATAAGTAATAATGATAAATCGCGCCATGTCTTCGGGGTAAGTTACGCCCAGTTCGCGCAGGAAATGCGACAGGCGCGAGCCGCCGTAGAAGCCCCAGTTTAGTGTTATCCAGCGCCCCAGGCTGAAGAAGAGTTTGTAAGCTGCAGTATCTTCCGGCACGGATTTGAACGCCATTTTCGATTCTTCATCGATGCGTTTGTTGAGTTGAATAAATGCATCCGTCAAATCCTTTGGAATATAAACGCCGTCGAGCACTTCCTGGCGGATACGGCGTTGATATTCCTTCTCGATTGCTTCTTTTGAAGAGGGTGGCTGAGCCATCAGTGTTGTACTAAGCAATAAGGCTACAATTGCAATTGTAAAGTATCGGCACATCATAATTTTACCTGTTTTCCTTGTTTTAAGGAAACTGAAAAGCGCCCCGCATTATTGTTGATGAAAACGAAAAATCCCCACCAGCCGGCAGGGATTTTTCCTATAACAGAGTCAAAATAATCGTTACCAACGGATAAGCGCAGAAGCCCAGGTAAACCCGCTGCCGAAGGCAGCCAGACAAACCAGATCGCCTTCCTTGACCGCGCCGGCTTCCCAGGCTTCGCAGAGGGCGATCGGTACAGAGCCAGCGGTAGTATTACCAAATTTTTGAATATTGTTCCAGACCTGATCATCGCTCAGTCCCATTTTTTTCGCGACAAACTGGCTGATGCGCAAATTCGCCTGGTGCGGGATGAGCATATCGATGTCCTGCGGCTTTAAACCTGCTTTGTTCAAAGCTTCCATAATCACTTCGGGGAATTTCTGCACCGCCATTTTGAACACAAACGGACCATCCATATCCGGATAAATTTGCCCGCTTTCGAGCATATACGCATTCAGAAACATCTCGCCGTATTCTGCATCCGAATAACCAAAATCAAACTCCTCCCCCTTTTTCCTGAGATGATAGCCGCCATGCGCTCCCGGATTGATAAAGGCCAATTTCTCTGCGTACGTCCCGTCCGAATGCAGTTGTGTCGTCAGTATGCCTTTGTTCTCCTCTTCGGTTGGCTGAATCACTACGGCACCGGCACCGTCGCCAAAAATCACGGTCACGTTGCGCCCGCGCGTGGAGAAATCAAGCCCCATCGAGTGCATCTCCGCGCCAACGAGCAGGACGTTTTTGTACATGCCGGTTTTGACGAACTGGTCAGCGATAGACAAGCCATAGACGAAGCCCGAGCATTGGTTGCGAATATCCAGCGCACCGATTTCCGTATTGGTGATGCCCAGTTCTCGCTGCAGCAATACGCCACAGCCCGGGAAGTAATAATCGGGGCTTAGCGTAGCGAATATGATAAAATCCACGTCTTCTTTAGAAATACCCGCCCGTTCGATGGCGATCTCTGAGGCGCGCGCCCCCATTGTGGTGGTCGTTTCTTCGTGTTTTTTGCCGTAGCGGCGCTCCTGGATGCCAGTGCGTTCCTGAATCCACTCATCCGAAGTATCCATGACTTTCGCCAGGTCGTCATTTGTAACCACTTTTTCGGGCACGTAGTAACCAATTCCGCCAATTTTTGAGCGTAGCATAGTTTCGTTAGTTTTTGTATAAGTACGGACAAAATTAATTTGTCAATAAATAGACAGGATTCACGAGATTTTCAGGATTTTAGATTCTGAAAATCTTTGATTTACAGTATCTTGTCAATCTTGTGACATAGTCATGCTCCGTAGGAATGCCTCACGGCAGATGGCAATGCCATAAATTTGTCCAACTACTTAAAACGATTTGAGAAATTAAGATCGCTAAAATTTTTCACTCAGCACCTTGCAAAATCGAAATTTTACAGCATTTTACAAAATGATCGCTTTTTTGTTGTTCCGAATTTGAAGACAAGGCTCGGTAAAGATATGTCTTTAGCTGGTTTTTGAGTGGATTCACCGGCTCGAATTCACAAAAAAACAAACCGAGGCAACACTTTCGTCGTATATTTTGGCGGTGATTTCAATTTATTTGTCTGATCTTTCGTTCTTCGTATGGAATAATTTCGTAAACTTTATTTTGCACAAACAGACCCGCAATACATGAGTCAGATTCAACTGGGCATTATCGAAGATGAACCTTTGGTACTGGAAACCCTGGAAGCTTTTTTTAGTAAACAAGTGGACATCAACGTTTCGCTGACCGCCACTTCGGTGGAAAGTTTCCTGAAAAACCTGGATGACCGCATTGATATTGATATGATTTTGCTCGACATCGGGCTGCCGGGCATCTCCGGGTTAGAGGGCATTCGATACATCAAGGAAAGAAGACAGGATGTCGATATCTGTATGCTCACGGCTTCTGACGATTCGGACAAAGTATTTAAGGCGCTCTGCTCCGGAGCCGTTTCCTATATTTCCAAGCGGACAGACCTGGTCACCATCAAGGATGCGCTGGTGACGGTGCACCGCGGCGGCGCGTACATGTCGCCCTCCATTGCCCGCAAGGTGATCGAGTACTTCAGCCCGCGCAAATCCGAAGAAGACGCCGCCGATACCCTGACGCCACGCCAGGAACAAATTGCGCAGGGATTAGTGGATGGGCTCAGCTACAAAATGATTGCCGATCGATTGAATATTTCCGTGGAAACTGTGCGCGACCATATCAAGAAAATCTACAAAAAACTGCAAATCAACAGTAAAGCAGAATTAATTAAACGAAGGCTTGACGAAGATCGCTAGAAAAGTGTATTTTTGATGTTTGAAAAGATATAGCATTCTTTTCAGGAGGTGCGGTACAAAATGAAAGCAGACCGCAATATACACAAAACACGCTTTAGAACATACTAAAATACTACCCTATTCCCATGACATGGTACGCGCAACGATACTGTCTGCTCTGCGTCGTTGGCTGGGCACTTGCCTGTATGCTGACCCTCCCGGCTATTTCCCAGAATTACAATGCTGTTTCCTATCAGTATTACTCCATCAATGATGGCCTTTCCGACCGACTCATCAACGATATTGCACAAACCAAAGATGGTTTTATCTGGCTGGCAACGACGAATGGTTTAAATAAATTTGATGGCTATGAATTCATTGTTTTCAACAATACCATTCGGAACGCAAATTATATTTCGGACATCAACATCGATCAACTGGAGATCGACAAAGACGGCAACCTCGTTGTGGTTTATCACAACAATCTGTTCTTTTTTGATTTGCTTGATCCGCATACCCACGAGGTAACCAAAGTCGGAATGCTGCCGGAAAATGGCGTTAAAGGTATCGTCCGACAGATAACGATCTCGCCGACGGGAGAAATATTGGCGCTAGCTTCCAATAATGAGGGTGTTTATTTGCATCAATATGATCCTGAACACGACCGGTTCCGGGTGCTCTTCAGTGTCCAAACGAAAAGCTCGCGCCAATCCACCTACATCCGGATTTTACCCCTGCAAAACGGCAGTTACCTGCTCAACGACGGGCAGAACGGCCTGCGTTTGTTGAATCACGAGGGCGACGTCATTAAACAGTTTACGCCCGGAGACTTTATCAGCAAAGATTCTCTGCATTATTATCCCAACGAAACAGCCATTATGTACAGTGACCGGCAAGGGCGGGCGTGGCTTTCGTTCAGGCAAAATTCCGGCATTTTTCAATACGTGCCATCTCTGCAGTCTTTCTATCTGAATCACAAACTACCTCTGCTGCCCAACTACGCCAAAGTATGGGAAGACCTCCACGGCAATCTGTTATTTGCGCAAACGAACGGCATGGGCGTTTATCCGGATGTACAGCATTTATTCGCGCTGCAACACGATGGCGAGGTTGGTGATTACAGCTACCTGACGGTTCTCGGTCCTCGTATCATCAGCATCTACGGTCAGAATTTTTCCAAAACGATACTGCTGGGCATAGATACCGGGCTGAAAATCACCCAGAATAACGTTTCCAAAGTCGAAAATTTTCTGGCGAGACCGCTGAAAGAGGACGAACGGGGCGAAATTGCACGCGGTGTGACCGGCAATGACACAACGGTTTACTTCGCCGAAGAAGGCGGTAAGTGGTTCCGCATTGACCTGCGTACCGATGAGATGAAGCAACTATCGCCAGTGGATGCTCAAACCGGCAATCCGGTAGAAATGGGCTGCACACTGGATATGCTGCTGGGGCGCGACAACAAGCTTTGGGGCATCTCCTGCAACAAGCTGCAGGAAGGGCAACTGCACCAATACGACCTGGAAACCGAACGAACGAAAACCTTCACCTATCCCCAGCCAATAAGAGCTTTCACCCAAAGCGCCGACGGCATATTCTGGCTGCTCGCAGAACCAAGCATGAGCGAGCCTGGAAGGCTTATCTATTTTGACCCCAAGAAGGAGCAATTTCAAACCTTCCTGCGACGGGAAGACAACAACCCCCTCAAGGACGCAGCGCCCAACTACATCATTGAAGCAAAGGACGGCACGCTGTGGGTAGGCACCAGCATCGGCTTGGTTAAAATTGACCGAAAAACCGGACAATCCGTAGTATATCAAACCCACTCCGAAACCAACAACAATCCGCTGCGCAGCAACATCATCTACGTCATCCATGAAGACGACGAGGGCAAACTCTGGCTCGGCACCAACAATGGCGTCAGTATTCTGAATCCCAAAACCGAAGATATCATTACCTACAATCAGCAAAATGGACTGGTGAGCAATACGGTCTGCGGTATTCTGCCCGACGAGCATGGCAATTACTGGCTCAGCACTTTCAATGGCTTGTCTTATTTCGATCGGGAAAAAAACCTGTTTTACAATTTTTACAAATCCGACGGACTGAGTCACGATGAGTTTAATCGCTTTTCTTTCTATCAGGATAAAAATGGACGATATTACTTTGGCGGGGTAAACGGGGTGAATGCATTTTACCCGGAAGACTTGCTGATTACAGATACCATTCCCAACGTTGCACTTACCAAAATGGTCCGTTTCAACTCCGCTAAAGACAGCATTCTTACTCAATTTGACAACCTCAGCAATATTCGGGAAATCGTCATTTCTCCATACGACACTTATTTCCAGTTGCACTTTATGCTGCCCGAATTTGCCAATGCGAAACGCAACCAGTTCCGAACCTGGCTCAAGGATTATGAAAAAGACTGGACGTACCTCGGCAGCACACCTTTCATTCGCTACAACAGCCTGCCTGCCGGCACTTACACCCTGCTGATTGATGGCGCCGATCCCAACGGCAATTGGAGTGCAAACCCACTGCGTGTCAAGATTCGGGTGAAACGCATTTTCTATCGCACCTGGTGGTTCCTTTCGCTTAGCATCCTGCTTGTCAGCGCCCTGGCGTATGGGGTTTTCCGCTACCAATGGGAACAAAAACTCCAGGTGGAGCGCTTCCGCACAAAACTCGCCAGCGACCTGCACGACGAACTGAGCGGCTTGCTGTCGGGCATCGCCATGCAAACCGATATGCTGCAAATGCACTCGGAAGATAAGGACGTGAAGTCGCGCCTCCGGCACATCGGCGAGGTAAGCCGCAAAGCCATGTCGAAAATGAGCGATGTAATCTGGTCAATTGATTCCCGCAAGGATCGCATGGAAGACCTGATCCATCGGATGCGCGAACACGCCGACGATATGCTGCTCCCATTGAATATCAAATATACTTTTGAGGCAAAAAAAATTGACAAAAATCACAAAATCCCCCCCTCTACCCGCCAGGAATTGTACCTGATTTTCAAGGAAGCCATCAATAATATTGTTAAGCATTCAAATGCCAATAAAGTGGATGTTTTGCTCTCGAATACGGAAGGTGTTTTCCAGATGGAAATTCAGGATAATGGCAAGGGAATACCTAAAAAATTCAACGGAAAGAACGGAATTCATGTCGGACAAGGGCTTTCCAACATAAAAATGCGCGCCCAAAGAATCAACGCAAAAATAGAAATCCTTAAAAATGAGGGATATACGGTTAAGTTAAAGATGCGACGCTTTGCCTGACCTGCCCTACCCCATGAAGATGTGGTTTCGCGGTGGCATTTTGTTGCTTATATTTGTAATCAATAATTGCATGATATGAACAATACCAAGACATATAAGAATTCCTTCCTATTCACCTATCAACAAGAAGCGTGTTTACTTAGTGGGACTTTCTGAACTCTCTCGAGAAAGTCCCTCTTTTTTTCTTGTGAATGGGAAGTTAAAGAGAAAAACTAAACTCCATTGGGCTCTTCTCTCGCTACAAGTTGAAAAACTGCCCGGAAGCCGAGAAAGAGCCCTTATTCTTTTCCGACGGCTGCAATTAAATTCGGATAATCGGTAATGATACCATCTACGCCCAATTGAATCAGCGCTTGCATGGCTGCAGTATCATTGACCGTCCAGGGAATAATTTTCATACCTGCTTCGTGTATCTTTTCCACCAGATTGACCGTCACCAGTGCATGGTGGGGGCTGTATATTTCCGGCACGAACCCAAGCGTTTCCAGGTTTGCCTCCAGTCCGCCAGCATTTCCAACGAGCAGCGCCAGCACCAGGTCATCGTCTATTGCCCGGGCAGCCCGCAGCGCGCGCACATCAAACGACTGGATGCAGGTGCGATTTTCAATACCCGTATGCTTCAATTCATCCATTAGTAATTGCGCAAAAGCTCTCGGTTTTGGCGTGTAAACATCATCCCACTCCAGATTGCTTTTGATCTCAATGTTGTAAAAAGGTTCTTCGCGCCCGTTTTCCCGGCAATATTGCTGAACCGCAGCGATTACTTCCCGCAGCAACGGTTTATGCACCGCCGTCGGCTTTTGCTCCGGAAAGCCCGTATGCCCCCGGCTGCCACAGTCGAATTGCTGAATATCTGGCCACGTCAGATTAAAAATATTGAACTGCTTTTCTTCGGATTCGCTTACCGGTGTGCCATCCGGTTGCTGACAAATTGTCGCCGACATCCACGGCTCGTGCGAAACCACTACCTGACTGTCTTTGGAAATGACTACGTCCAATTCCAGCGTTTTCACCGGATATTCCAACGCTTTCAGAAAGGCGGGAACCGTGTTTTCCGGCGCCAGCCCGCGCGCGCCCCGATGCCCCTGCCAGTCAAAATTTTCGGATGGCACCACCGCTGCTGATTTTTTCTCATTTTGGCTACAGCCAAATATCAGGAATATTCCAAACCAAAGGATGAAGAATCGCATAGCCGAAAAAGTATGCCCGCAGGTTTTGACATCTGCGGGAGCATGGTTATTTGTTTAAATAATCAATGGCCAGGTTGCAGAGTAATTTTACCCCCAGTTTCATGCCACTGTCATCCACATAAAAATCTGGTGTATGGTGCGGCGCTGCCGTCGCCGGATTTTGTCCTATCGGCATACCACCCACAAAGAGAAACAGACCGGGTACTTTTTCAGCGTAGAATGCAAAATCTTCCGCCCCAGTGATCGCATTGATGAGAATGGTGTTGTCCTTACCGGCAGTTTTTTCGATGGTCGGCAGCATCTGGCTGGTCAAATCAGGATCATTGTATGTTACGGGTGTACCTCTGATAATTTCTACCTCTGCTATTGCCCCCATGCTCTCAGCGATAGTCGTCGCTACATGGCGGATTTTCTCGTGGATGATGTCCTGCATAGCCGGATCCAGCGTGCGGATAGTTCCAGTCATATTGGCTTCCTCCGGAATGATATTATTGCGAACGCCCGCCTCAATCTTGCCAACGCTGATTACCGCTGCTTCCTTGGTCAGTTCCGTCTGCCGGCTGATAATCGTTTGCAGTCCCATAATGATCTGAGCGGAAGTAACGATGGGGTCCACGCCCGTCCAGGGAGTAGAACCGTGGGTTTGTTTCCCCGTCACTTTGATGTTAAAAATATCGGCTGCTGCCAGTTCTCCTCCCGGTTTGTACCTTACTTTTCCAACCTCCGTAGCAGAATTGATATGCAAGCCAAAGATGGCATCCACTTTCGGATCATCCAGCACGCCTTCTTCCACCATGAGGCCAGCCCCGCCGCGTTCGCCGGGAGGCGCGCCCTCCTCTGCCGGTTGAAAGATAAGGACAATCGTGCCTTTCAATTGGCTTTTCATTCCCGTGAGGATTTCCGCAGCTCCCATGAGCATCGCCACGTGCGTGTCGTGCCCACAGGCGTGCATCACACCCACTTCCTGCCCGATGTATTCGCCTTTCGCTTTGGAAGCAAACGGAATATCCACCCGCTCGGTCACGGGCAAAGCATCCATATCAGCGCGAAGCGCAACGGTTGGCCCGGGCTTTCCGGTACGCAGAATGCCGACCACGCCGGTGTGGGCAATGCCGGTACGCACTTCCAGTCCCAGGTTGTTCAGATGGCTGGCGACGTATTTTGCGGTTTCAAATTCCCGGTTCGACAACTCCGGATTCTCATGTATATGATGCCGCCATTCGATTACTTTAGGTTCGATGGCATCCGCCTTTTTGGCAATCATAGCCATATCCTGTGCAGTTGCCCCCACCGAGGCGAGCAAAAGGAAAGCAATTGCCGGTAGAATAGTGTTTTTCATACTTGTTGAAATTTTAAGAATTTATTCCCCATCGGGCTTCGAGGCGGAGTCCGGCAGCGCGTTGAGCGCTTTCAGCACGCGGCTGGTGATGTCCAGGCTGTCATCAATGAGCAAAATCTGCCCGCCTTCGCTGTAGCTCAGGATCATATCATAACCTTCTGCCGCTTTGACTTTTTCCAGTTCTGCCATCAGGTTATCCTGTAGCATTTGGTTAAGCGCCTGGCTTTCCTGCATCAGCGACTGCGCCACCTGATCGCGTTCCTGCATGAGTTGTTGCTGCCGCCGCGCCAGCCGCTGTTGCTCCTGCTGCACCTGATTGGGCGCCAGCAGCCCTTGTTGCATTTTCTGCTGCACCTGCTGCATTTCCCGTTCAAACTGTCCGCCTTTCGTTTGCAAATCCGCATCGGCATCTTTTTCCTTTTGTGCCAGTACTTCCGATTGTTTTCGGAATACTTCATAATTCAGGAGGATGGAGTCGGCGTTGATGTAGGCTACGGTCAGGCGTTTGTCGTCATTTTCGGCTTCTGTTGCTGCCCCCGTTTTCTTATTGCCAAACACCTGAAAATACAGGAACCCGACTGCCAACAGCAGAACGATATTCAAAATAAGAGATACATTGTTCTTCATGTTATTCATTTTTTGAAAGCTGATTGCAAATCAAGCTTGTTTTTTCATTTCTGTAAAATATTTAAAAAAATACGGAATCGTCTCAATTCCTTTGTAAAAATTGAACAGACCGTAATGTTCATTCGGCGAATGCAGTGCGTCAGAGTTTAGTCCAAAGCCCATAAAAATGGTATCCGCACCCAGTTCCGAAGTAATCATCGGCGCAATCGGGATACTGCCGCCTTCGTACGTCGGAATTACCTCTTTGCCGAAGGCAGTTGCCATCGCCTTAGCCGCCGCTTTGTAGCCAATCGAATCGGTCGAGGTACGTCCGTGCATACCGGTAGAATGCTTGTGCACTGCTACTTTCACGCTGGCCGGTGCCAGGCTTTTGAAATAATCGGCAAACAAACCGGCGATTTTTTCCGGGTCCTGATTGGGCACCAACCGCATGGAAATTTTAGCGCTGGCTTTGGAAGGAAGCACCGTTTTCGCGCCTTCGCCGATGTAGCCGCCTTTGATGCCGTTGACGTCCAGCGCAGGACGAATGCCAACGTGCTCCAGCGGCGTGTAGCCTTTTTCGCCTTGCAATGCATCCACGCCAAGCTCTTTTTTATATTTTTCCGGGTTGAATGGCGCTTTGTTCAACTGCTCGCGCTGCGCGGCGGTCAGTTCTTCTACATCATCATAAAAACCGGGAATGGTAATGCGGTTATCATCATCTTGCAACTTCGCGATCATATTGCACAATACATTGATCGGATTAGCCACCGCACCTCCGTAAACGCCGGAATGCAAGTCACGGTTCGGCCCCGTCACAATCACCTCCATGTACGTCAGGCCGCGCAAACTCACGGTAACCGAAGGGGTATCATTGCCGATAATAGAGGTATCCGAAACCAGTACCACATCGCACGCCAGCAGGTCGCGATTGGCAGCAACAAAACCGTGCAGATTCTCCGAACCAACTTCCTCTTCCCCTTCGATCATAAATTTCACATTGCAGGGCAGTTCATCGTTTGCGAGCATGGCTTCCACCGCTTTGATGTGCATGAACATCTGCCCTTTGTCATCGGAAGCGCCGCGCGCATAGATCGCGCCGTCCGGGTGGGTTTCGGTTTTCCTGATAATCGGATCGAAAGGTTCCGATTCCCAAAGCTCCAGCGGATCGGGCGGCTGCACGTCGTAGTGCCCGTAGATGAGCACGGTCGGTGCATTCGGGTCGATCATTTTTTCTGCAAAAACGATGGGATTGCCGGGCGTTGCTTTGGCTTCTACCTTATCCAGTCCGGCTTGCTTCAGATAGCCAACGATGGCATCAGCGGTTTTGAGTACATCCGGCTTGTGTACCGGATCAGCGCTCACCGACGGAATGCGCAGTAAGCCCATCAGTTCGTCCAGGAAGCGTTGTTTATGCTCAACGATAAAGTGTTGCGTTGCTTGTAAAGTCATAGTTTAAAAACAGGTTAGAATTTAGCGATAAAGATAACAATCTGTGGGTAAATCGTCGGAGAATCGTCAAAAAACATGCCCGAGGAAATCCACCAGCCCTGGTTTCCAGATTTTATCCCCCAGGGGCTTTACCATCAGGCTATGCTCTATGCGCCGCCGCGCCACGCCCAGGGTTTTATTTTGGGTAATGAGAAGCCACTGGCAAAGATTTTCCTGGGGCTGGAAACCATTATTTTCGTATAATTTGGCTTCGTTCGCCTGCAATACGAGGAAGTCGATCCGGTGCTGTTTGCCGAGTTGGGTGAGTTCTTCGAGCAACCTGGATGCGAGCTTTCGCTGTTGGAATGACGCCGCCACGCACAAATCCGCCACCCCGAAAATATGCAGCAGTTGATCGGCATTGTTGATGAGGCGGTGCTCCACGGCCATGTGCGCCGCCAGTTGGTCGCCCTGCCAAAGGAGATAGCGAAAATCCGGCAATTGCTTGAAAAAAGACCGTCCTTCCGGGTAGCCCGAAAAAGCCTCCTCCAGTAATTGCTGAATGGCCAAATGCGTTGCTTCCGCAATCTGAAATTCTTCGATGCGTTCTAATTCCATACTTGAATCAAACCCTATAATCTATTTGCTTATAAATACTTATCCAATTCTTTTGCCAGTTCTTCTTCATCCAGATCCTGAAGCAATTCGCCCCGATAAGCAATCGAAATGCGCCCATTTTCTTCCGAAACGACCAGCGAAGTCACATTCGCTTTTTCGGTAATGCCTACTGCCGCGCGGTGCCGCATGCCGGCGCTGTCCGGCAGGTTGGGATTCTCGGAAATCGGCAACACACAACTGGCGTATTCAATCTTGCCATTGTCGATGATGACGGCTCCATCGTGCAGCGGACTTTCCTTATTAAAAATGCTTTCCAGCAAAGCATCGCTGATATCTGCATCCAGTTCGGTACCGGAACTGACGATGCCTTCGAGGTTGACATCGTTCGCCAGCACGATCAGCGCGCCCGTTTTGCGCCTGCTCATCCGCAGCAAAGCGCTTAAAATGGATTTTTTCTGGCGCTCGCGCTCGTCGGTCATTTCATCCGTTCGGCTGAAGAAGCGCCCGGCAAATTGTATCTGCCGCTCCAGCGTGTTATTCCCCAAAAAGAGCAAAAACCGGCGAATTTCCTGCTGGAAAACGACGACGATTACAATGACACCGACATTCACAAACTGCGTAAGCACCTGCGACAGCAAATCCATTTGCAATACGCCAACTACCCACCAGATGACGTACAGCGTCAGGATACCGATGAAGATATTAAATGCAATCGTACCGCGTAACAGCTTGTACAACTGATACATCAGATATCCGACGATGATGATATCGAGAATATCCCAAATGCGTATGGGCAGAAACCCTATGTTGAACAACCATATCATGCGTCGATCCGCAAATTGTTAATTGACTTCACAAAGTATAACTTTTTTGCAAACAAGTATGTTGCCATTGCGTGAAAATACTATGTTTTCAATAGTTTACACCAAATGGTGGCATCAATCTCAGGTTTTGCGTAAATTTGCCTGGTAAAACAATTTCGGTGACTCGTCTGCCTGAAACAGACAATCAACCATTTTATAATTCCAAAAACATATTAAAACTATGAAAATTCAACTATCTCTCTTATTCCTTTTCTGCCTTTCGGCAAACGTCATCGCATTTGCCCAGGAACTCCGTACGAACGAACGAGGCGAAAAAATAATTATCAATGCAGACGGTTCGTGGCAATATTTCACCAATTTCGGAGTGCCGGGCAACGCGCTTTTCGATCCGCAGGACGCCCCCGATTACCAGGCAGCCGAAACCGAAGACAAGTACCCTGTTTTTGCCGGCGAGGTGTTGCCCATGAGCAACGTGTATGTCAGTACCGATGAAGATGCCCGGAAGATTTTCATCCGCCGCTCCCAGATCGCACAGGAAGCCGTGCGCATCGCCGACCAGCGCGCCCGCGAAGCTGTACAGAACCGCGAGCGACTCGAACGGGAACTCGCCCAGGCACAACGCACCGGCGCTTCCGAAGAAGTCCGGCAAAACCTGACCGTTCGACTGGAAGCTGCCCGCAAAACCGAACGCGAAACCGCCCATGAAGCCATGCAGGCGCGTTCCGCATCCCAAAATGCAGCCGACCTGACGCGCAAGGGTAATTATCTCGATGAACTCACGAAAATAACCGCCGTAGAGATCGACCAGCCGAAAAACAGCGCGCCCCTGCTGGAAGATTTTTATCAGAATATCGTTGCGCTGGACGAGGCCACCGGCGACGTTCGCAACCGCAACAACGCAACGACCAATCCGCCACGCAATGTCTGCAACGTAGCGTATGAAGGCAACGACGAAACCACTCGCCAGTGGCGACGCGACCTGCAGCAGGAACTGCTTTTTACGCACACCGATGAACGGTTGCGGGTATATTTGAAAGACAAGGAATACCTCCGTTGTGAAGGTTTCCTCACGACGATGGGCGGCTTCCGATACCTTTCCCTTGAGTTTAGCTTCGCCTATCCGAATGCACGGGAGGCATACGGTTTTATCGAGAAAGGAAGTATTTTGATTATCAAATTGCTTAATGGCGACTTTGTGACCCTGACCGCAGGACGGATGGACCAGGGCAGCTACGACACCGAGGCGGAAATGCTGACTTACAGCGTCCACTATCCCATTGATCGCAGCCAACTCAACGTATTGCACAAAAGCGAACTCAATTCGATGATTATGTTTTGGAGCAGTGGGTACGAAGAATACGAAGTGTTTAATCTCGATTTTTTTATGAATCAAATCACTTGTCTGGAAAAATAACGGTTTCGCCACTGGCGATAATTGCCAACAAAGCAAAAGAACAATGACGACAAAAGAAAAAGAACTCCTCTCGGTGCAAATGCTAGGTCTCAAGCTCCCCACCGACCCGCGCTGGGTGGACCTGGCAGAGAAAGACCTGCAGGATATCCTCACAGACCACGCTTACTGCGAGCAAAAGGCAGCTACCTCCTGCATTTCGCTCATTCAGCAGTATCCGGAAAAAAAGGAAATCGTGGAGGAACTGGCACCCATTGTCACCGAAGAATGGGGGCATTTCCGCATGGTGCTTGGCGAACTGAAAAAGCGTAATTTGGAACTGGGCAGACAGCGCAAGGATGAATACGTGAACGAACTGCTTAAATTTCAGCGCAAAGGTGGCAGCCGCGAAGAAAACCTGCTGGAAAAGCTGCTCACCTGCGCCCTCATCGAAGCCCGCAGTTGCGAGCGCTTCCGCCTGTTGAGCTTGTATATCAACGACGATGACCTTAAGGGCTGGTACCACAAATTCATGGTTTCGGAAGCCGGGCACTACGTGCTGTTCATTGATCTGGCGAAGCGGTACTTCGACGAAAACAAGGTGAAACAACGCTGGCAGGAATACCTTGACTACGAAGCGCAAATAATCGAACGGCTGGAAATGCGAGGCGACCGGATGCACTGATATTTCAGAAAACAGATAAAACTCAATGCCTGCAAACACTTAATTTTCAACTAGTTAAAACTGCCACCGCGCCACTGGTGCCACATCCTGCGCTACAAAGTCCTGCCGGAGATATTTGTAGTATCCGGTCACTGCGATCATAGCGGCATTATCGGTACAATAGGCAAGTTTAGGAACATACGTTTGCCAGCCTTTGGCTGCACCCGTCGTTTCGATGGCTTGGCGCAAGGCAGAATTGGCGGACACGCCCCCGGCAATCGCGATTTCCGTCACGCCGGTTTGCCCGGCTGCCAGTTCCAGTTTGTGCATCAGGATGGAGACGATCCGGGTTTGCACCGAAGCGCAAATATCCGCCAGGTTTTCGGAAATGAAATCAGGATTTGACTGCAATTCCTTTTTCAGCCAATAAAGAATGGATGTTTTCAAACCGCTGAAGCTAAAATCCAGTCCGGGAATCTGCGGTTCCGGAAAGTCGAAACGCGCCGCCCCCTGCTGCGCCAGCTTGTCGATGATCGGTCCGGCAGGATAATCCAGCCCCAGGAGCTTGCCCGTTTTGTCAAATGCTTCGCCCGCTGCGTCGTCGATGGTTTGCCCCAGCACTTCCATATCAAAATAGTCGCGCACCAGCACGATCTGCGTGTGCCCGCCGGAAACAGTCAGGCAGAGGAAAGGAAATTTCGGCTTTGGAGCTTCGGCGAAATGCGCCAGCACGTGCGCCTGCATGTGGTTCACTTCGATGAGTGGAATGCCCAGGCTCAGGGCAAAAGATTTGCCAAAGGAAACGCCAACAATAAGCGAGCCGATCAGACCCGGCCCGCGCGTAAAGGCGACGGCGTCTATTTCATTGCGCGGAATACCAGCTTGTTGAATCGCCACATCAATTACTGGAACGATGTTGGCCTGATGCGCCCGCGAAGCCACTTCCGGTACCACACCACCGTATTTTTTGTGCACGTCCTGACCCGCGATAACGTTGCTTAGCACTTCTCCATCGCGCACGATCGCTGCCGATGTATCATCGCAGGAAGATTCTATACCTAAAATTGTAACTGCCATATTTGTACAAACTAACAAAATTATTCTATTTTTATCGCCATAAACCTCCCGTTTGTTCCGGCTTTTCATCATTATAAACCAAAAAAACGGAAAATATGTCAATGTTGGACACCAAAGCTAAGCCAAAAACCGATAACACCGCAAGCAGAAACCCACTGCCTGCTACTTCTTCTGCCAACTGCGTAGTGGCCAAAGGCACGAAGATAGAAGGCAACTTCCGGTCGCCCGAAAATATTCGGATGGATGGCTCGGTCGTCGGCGAAGTGCGCTGCGAAAAAAAGCTCGTTATGGGTGAAAAAAGTGTTGTTGAGGGGAAAGTTTTTGCCCAGGATGCTGTCATAATGGGTACGATCAGTGGCGATGTCGCGATAACGGAAACCTTGCACCTGCAAAGCACGGCTAAAATAAAAGGTAACATTACCGCCAAATTTATGATCGTGGACGAAGGTGCCGTTTTTGATGGCGAATGCAAGATCGGGGGGTAATTTTTTTTTACCGGCCACGCACCATTGTATTCTCTTTTTGCATCAATGATTTGTAGGCAAATCAAAAACGCTTCTTCCGGAAGTATTGTAAAATAGCATTTGGATAAGTGACTGTATTTAAATAAAAAATCTTATAATTGCGCAAAACAAAACCGAAAAATGAGACTCGTAATTAACCTGTTTTTAGTTGCTGTTATAGTTGGACTGGTCTGGCTACTGATTCAGAGTATCCGCGAACCGATTGCTTTTAAGGCAGAAAAAGACAAGAGAGAACAAGCCGTCATCGCCAAACTGATGGAAATACGCAAAGCCCAGGAGGCTTTCCGCGATATCAAAGGCGGTTTCGCACCTGATTTCGATTCGCTCAAATACGTATTGCTCAATGATAGTTTCCGCATTGTGCAGGTGTATGGCGACCCGGATGATCCTAATTTCACCGGCGAAATCATCTATGATACATTGAAAGTTTCGGCTCGTGACTCCATCCGCGTCATGGGTATTAATCTCGATTCGCTGCCATTTGTACCTTATGGACGTGGAGAACGGTTTGAAATTCAGGCCGATACGCTCACCTACCAGAATACCCTCGTGAACGTAGTGGAAGTAGGCGTGCGAAAAAAAGCGTTTATGGGTCCGTGGGCAGATCCCCGTTTTGCCCGCTACGATCGCGGCTACGATCCGAACAGCGTTCTTAAATTTGGCACCATGAATGCACCAAATTTGTCTGGAAATTGGGAGTAAGACTAGAAATAATAGAAGATCAATTTTCTAAATATACGACCAATCAACATGAGCTGTCCATCCTCATCGGGGTGGACAGTTTGTCTTATATGATCACCAACACTCAGCGCCATGTGCTCCTGCTGCGGGAGTGCACATTAGCGGGGATGCCGCTGAGCGATTTTTTCCTGCGGGATGAATATCTCCGGCTATCCTATCAGCGCGTCAAAGCGGCAGTTTCTTCGCCCATATTCACCTTCGTCCCCACCCGTTTGTATAATCCGGTGGAACGACGCGCCTATCTGCAGCAGATAGCTACACTAACTGATGACATGGATGCGCGCGCGGATGACCTGCCGACCGTAAAAGCAACCAACGTATATGCCATAGAACGAAACCGACTGGATACGATCCGAAAACTTGCCGGCAGTGGAAGAATTTTTCACGCTGCAACCTCGCTGCTCCAGCATTTACTCCTAATCAACGAAAAAAAGGGGAAGCGCTTATTTATCCAGGTGTATGAAGGCAAATTAACCCTTCTTCTTCTGGAAAACGCGCAGCTCTTATTTGTGAATGAATTTTCTTACAAATCTGCCAAAGATTTTTTGTATTACGTAATGCTTGTCTTTGAGCAATTCAAGCTCGCGCCCGAAGAAGTGCCGGCTTGTGCTACCGGGCAGTTGGTAGAAGATTCGGAAGTTTTCCAAATGGTGAAGCGTTATATTTACAGACTGGAAATGCTCTCCCTGCCACCGTTTTTGCACTTCAGTGAAAAGTGGCAACAGCATCAACCGCATTTTTTTGCCGATTTATTTGGCTTGACGCAGTGCAAATGATATCTTCCGAATCGACAATTTACAATTTCCAATCAACAATCAATACCCCCTCATGCGCATCATTGCCGGCAAATTCAAAGGAAGAAAATTTCACCCGCCCGCTGACAAATGGCCCACGCGCCCAACGACTGACTTTGCCAAAGAGGGATTATTCAACATCCTGGCGAATTTTCTCGATTTTGAAAACATCAAGGTACTTGACCTATTTGGCGGCACGGGGAGCCACAGCTACGAGTTCATTTCGCGCGGCTGCCAGAACGTGACGTACGTGGATAAATTTCCCGGCTGCATTTCTTTTGTCAAAAAAACAGCGCAAGAGCTTGACATTGAATCGAATATCCGCATCGTCAAGGCGGATGTTTTTAAGTTCATCGAACATAGCGCTGAGCAGTTTGACTACATCTTCGCTGGTCCGCCCTATCCTCTGCCCAACATTGACGCCATTCCGGATCTGATCTTCGAGCACAATCTGCTCAAGCCAGGCGGGTTGTTCGTGCTGGAGCACGATCCTACACATTCCTACCAGCATCATCCGCATTTTGCGCAGGAGCGCAATTATGGCAAAACCATCTTTAGCTTCTTCGGAGTGCCATCCGATGAGGAAGAGTAGCTATAAGTTTATCTCACCTGATTTACAGTTCATCCGCCTTTTCTGACGCTTCAGTCCAGTTCATTTGATTTTAGCCTGTTTTGGGGTGCATTTTGCATGCAAATCAAAAACGCAACCGACATGCTACGCATTATCTGGACTCTGGCACTGGCGCTCTTTCTACTCCAACTTTCCGGGCAAACGGTACTCACTGGCTCTGTCATCGACACCAGAGGCACGGAAATCATCGGCGCGAATATTTTCCTGAAAGGCACCTACGATGGTACCTCTTCGGAAGTAGATGGAAGTTTTTTATTTACAACCGAAGAAACGGGCGCAGCTATTCTGTCGATTTCGTATCTGGGTTTTGAAACCTGGGAGCAAAGCGTACAGCTTACAGGCGATACCATTCAGTTCGATGTGCAAATGCAGCTTGCCGCGAATGAACTGGAAATGGTCACCATCACCGCTGGCTCCTTTGCTGCCGACGACGAAAAGAAAAACGTGGTGCTCAACTCGCTTGATATCGTCACCACCGCAGGTGCGCTGGCAGACATCACCTCGGCGATGAATACGCTCCCAGGCACCCAAACCGTCGGCGAAACCGGGCAGCTCTTCGTGCGCGGCGGCGCAGCCCACGAAACACGCACTTTCATCGATGGCATGTACGTACAAAGCCCATTCACGAGCACCGCACCCAACGTGCCGGCGCGCGGGCGGTTTTCTCCTTTCCTGTTCAAAGGCACCATGTTCAGCACCGGCGGTTACTCGGCGGAATACGGGCAGGCGCTATCTTCTGCTTTAATTTTGAATACGCAGGATTTAGCGTCGGAAACCGTGACCGGCATCAATCTGATGACGGTAGGCGGTGGATTATCGCACACACAACGCTGGGAGCGCACGTCGTTGGCAGTTTCTACCGATTATACCAATCTTGGACCTTACATGAATTTAGTACCGCAAAATATCGAGTGGGAAAAGCCCGTGCAAAGCGTGAACGGACAAGTCATCTTCCGGCAAAAAACGTCGGAGACGGGCATTTTCAAATTTCAGGCGCAAGGCAATACCAGCGGCTTTATCATGCAATATCCGGATGCGGAGAACGTATTGCAAACCAATCGTTTAGAATTAAATAATGACAACTACTTCGCCAGCGCTTCCTACCGGGAACTGCTCAGCGATACCTGGTCGTTGTTCATTGGCGCAGGTTATAGCTACAACGAAGATCAAATTTTTGAGCGATTTCAAGTAAAAACCAACGAGCAGGCAATCACCGGAAAGGCTACCCTGCAATACACGCCAAACAATCATTTCAACTTTAAAACCGGCGCAGAATATATTCATAATCAATACATCGAAGGTTTCACTGATAATAACAACGCATCATTCAATACCCGACTTTTTGAACATTACAGCGCGGCTTTTGCCGAAGGCGAGTGGAGCGTGCACCAAAATCTGGCGATGCGTGCCGGGCTACGCCTGGAAAACTCCCAATTGCTCGATCGCTGGAATATCGCTCCCCGCCTGTCGCTGGCTTACAAAACCGGCGAACACAGCCAGGTCTCGCTAGCGTACGGGCAATTTTACCAAACGCCGGAATCCGAGCAGTTGCGCTACCACACAGATTTGAATTTCGAGCGCGCCACACATTACATCGCCAACTATCAGTGGAGCAAAGACAAGCGCATTTTCCGGGTAGAAGGCTATTACAAATTGTACAACGACTTGGTAAAGTTCGATCCCGAATCACCCTGGCTGAGCCAAAATAGTGGCGATGGCTACGCCCGCGGCTTCGATGTATTCTTCCGCGACTCCAGGAGCATTCGCAATGCGGATTTATGGGTGTCCTACTCCTTTCTGGATACGGAGCGCGACTACCTGGACTTTCCGCAGCGCGCCACGCCGGTCTTTGCTTCCCGGCACAATGTCTCCATGGTCGGCAAATACTGGATACCCGGCATCACGACTACTTTCGGGGCAACGTATGCCTTTGTCAGTCCGCGTCCGTTCCATAATCCAAACGAAGGTGACTTCAATGCCGGACGCACCAAGCCTTATCACGACTTGAGCCTAAACGCCAGCTATCTGACGCACATCGGGCGGCATTTCACAATCATTCATGCTTCGGTGAGTAATGTGTTGGGGCAGGATCAGGTTTTCGGTTACCAGTTCAGTCGTACGCCGGATGCCAACGGACAATTTTCCAGCGTCGCCATTCGCCCGCCGGCAAAGCAGTTTTTCTTCATCGGTATGTTCGTTTCCATTGGACAGCAGGTGACCATCAACGCTGAAGAAGCTTTGAAATAAAAAACAGTTTTTTTCACCATTTTTATAAATATTAAAATCGAAATATCATGAAAAAGTTAATTGTAATCGCATTCGTTCTTTTTGCAATCGGATATGCATTCGCGCAAAGCGACCCGTACACCACCGCCATGACTAAAAACATCACGGCACTACGTGACGCTAAAAGCGCCGAAGATTTCCAGAAAGCCGCAAACGCCTTCGCACGAATCGCTGCGAACGAAGCCGACCAGTGGCTACCCGCTTACTACCAGGCGTACAGCCACATCATGGTAGCAGTTGCAAACATGCAAAAGCAAGATATGAAAGCCTGCCAGGCACACCTCGACGAAGCACAGTCCATCCTGGATGCCGCTATGAAAATCGCGCCAAAAGAATCGGAACTACACGTACTGCAGGGCTATGTTTTTCAGGGTAGAATCTGGGAAGACGCGATGACCAAAGGCCAGGAATTCACCCCAAGAGTGATGCAGTCACTACAAACCGCAATGGCGTTGAACGAAGAAAACCCAAGAGCTTATCACCTCATGGGGCAACAACTCTTCCACACGCCGGAATTTTTTGGTGGGGGCGCGAAAGCCGCCTTGCCCTTGCTCGAAAAAGCCGCCGTTCAATTCGCCAGCTACGAGGCGCCGAGTGAACTGCACCCGGGCTGGGGCGAGGGCATCAACGCCGCATTGCTGGAAGCAGCTAAAAAACAACTGGCAAACAAATAATTTCTGTAACTTTGGAAATGGTTCAAGTCCTCTTTTCAGGCTTGAACCAAATTTTTCAATCTGACACATTCTGCAAATGGCAACCATACAGCAATATTTAAAAAAATTTAAGCCTCACCTCACAATCTTCCTCATTGG
>CAZFBU010000024.1:25924-35058 GCA_964517175.1 uncultured Saprospiraceae bacterium | reverse complement strand
GATGCCCGCCATGAAGTTTCGGGCGGAAGCCTGGGTGTAAAAATCATCGGCATCGCGGTAGCCGTTGATGGGTGCGGAGAAAAAATTATCGAAGTCGCGCCAAATATCTACGTCATCGAGTTTTGACAAGTCGAGTTTCCCCGGGAATTGTGCTGCCTTCGCTTCGAGCTTTATTTTCAACTTCTTGAGAAAACGGTTTCGGTACATTTTATTTTGCGGCTCATCGAGTATTTCAGCACCCGTTTTCAAGTCGCAGGGCGTAGAAAATGCGACTGCTTTGGTGATATTATCTGGGATTTCTTTGCCGTGTACGCCGAGGTACTTCAGCGTGATGCTGCCACCCATGCTAAAGCCGATCAACACGATTTGCTCATATTGTTTCGTACGATTTACATGTGCGATGACTTCGCCAAAATCGCCGATTTCGCCGTGGTTGTAGAGCCGGAAGTTGCGGTTCATCTCGCCACTGCACGAGCGGCAGTTCCACGCCAGCACGTCCCAGCCATGCCCGGCGAAGAGCTTCGCCATGCCCTTGATGTAGGGTCGCTCGGAGTTGCCTTCCAGCCCATGCGACAAGAGCACTAGCCGTCGGTTGTTGTGCACATGCCAATCCAGATCAACGAAATCGCCATCGCTTAGGGTAAGACGCTCGCGTTCGTAGGGGAAGTTTATTTTTCGGAACATACCCGGCAGTATGGTTTGCAGATGCCCGTTGAATTGATAAAAAGGGGGAGAAGTGTAAGATGATTTGTGAATAATCGGCATTTTTATTTATCGTTCATTATTTGGATGGTAAGTTCCAATCATGCGCTCTTCAGTTTTGCTTTTACGTGCGGCTTGGAGCGAACCATCTTGCGCAGCTTTTCCAGGTCTGCGGGTGATTTAAACGCATCTTTTGGCGTGAAGTTGAAAAAGTATTTCGTTTGGTAAAACACCAGCCAGTCCCGGGTTTCGACGACTTTCTGGATGCGATCCCAGGAGATGCGGGCGTCGCGCTTCAAACCGGTGAATTCGATCTGATCGCGGGTGAATGTCGCTTTGATTTCCTGCAAAAAGCTTACATTGCCAAAGTAGTAGGTGCGGGTGCGAAAGTAAAGCATGAGCGGCATTGTAAATGCAAAAACAATGAGCAGAAAAGAGGACGTGAGTTGATTTGGGGAGTACAACTCCGGGAAGATAAACATAATGGCGATCAACGGAATTTGAATGGCACCGAGTACTGTAATGACGATGTACGTCCAGCGGCGGTACGCCACCTGAAACATTAATCGGAGATAATCTTTAAAACGAACATTATAACGTGCTTCAATCATTTTTTGATGGTGTATCGATTTAGCGGTTCACGGTGTAACGGCGCAGCCGGAAATCATAAACAATCATTTTCATCATATCCCATAGGGATGACTATGTCAAAAATCAGTGTCCTGTATCGGTATATCGGAGGCAAATATAGTTAATCAGATAAATCTATTTTGCTTTTGAAGTCGTAGCGTTATTTTTATCAGCTACGCTGTAAAACTCATTCGATGCGCGCTCCGGTGCGAGTTTAGCCACCCGCGATCCCTCAGCTACGATGTAATACTGAGCGTTGGATTGATGCGCAAACGTTGCCGACCAGGTGTGGTCGCCCGCCTGAGCATCGTCCGCTGTGCCGTCGTCGTGCATGGGCATTTTTTGAAAATTGCCGCCTGTTCCATAGCGATAATAAAGCCAAACGGTTTCTTCGTGCTCCAGTTTCGCCGTTATGGTCACTTTTTTTTCGCGTACCTGATGCTGCACTTCTGAGATGATCGGCGCTTCCTTTTGAAAAAGCGGATGCGACAACAAATATTCGGTGCGCTTTTCCATCAATTCGGCGATGCCGATGATCTCCTCGCCATTGGCATTTGTGGTCGCTTGCAGATTTTGCTGAAAAGCCTCGTCGCTGTAAAACTTCTGCTCGTCCGCCAGCACTTCTTTTTCTATGAATTCCTGCAGTTCTTTGGCGCGTTTCAGATACCAGCCATTGGTAAAATTCTCATCCAGTATCGTTCGGATGTGTGCCATGTATATTTTGCGATACAAATCATTGCCCAGTAGTTGCGTAATCAGCGGTCGCTGCCTATTACCCTCTTTGTAATGCACAAACGGGCTGAGCGTCTGCATTTCCTCATTGGTCAGTTGACTTTCCTTAGTCAGTCGGCGAAACCCCCCGAAGGACAGGTTCATGTCCCAAACGATAGGGTGGTAGATGCCGCTGGTATCCTGATAGAGATAATAATTGTGGCCGAGCATGCCAGTGTAGCTGTCGAGGTTGACCAGCACGCTGTTGTAAGCCAGCATCCAGAGCGCTTTGTCTATGTCGAGTACCTCTTCGAGACGTTGCGGTTCGTGGTTCAGAATTTTTGTAAAGCGAATAAAATCCTGCCAGCCTTTTTTGTCCTTCAATTCGTAGTACCGGTAGTAGCAGGTAGAATCTTCACCCAGGTACTCAAGTGACGCGTGATCTGATTGCGGGCAGCTTGCCGATGGTTCAATACTCCAAGTGGGGTCACATTTAAAGAGAACGCCGGCGTCTTCCCTGAAATATTCGCGCAAAAAACGATGATCAATGGATTCTACGTTGTGATAAACGCCGAGGTATTCGTCATTGACATATACTTTGGCAAAATTGGCACGCGAGGCAGGTATGTATTTGCGGGCGATTTCGTAGGAGAGCAATTCCCGCACGAAGCTGGGGTCGCGAAATACATTCGATAATTTCAGTGTGCCATACTCACCGGGTAGCAACTGGTCGTCAATTTCCTTATCTATTTTAATATTAAACGGAAACTTCCGGTAGCCTTTGTTTCGGGTATTATGATACGAACTGTTGCCTTTGTAACGAATCCCGGCCTGCTTGTATCGGACACCATCGACCAATACATCGCCGATCAGGCGTTCCTCGTCTTCTTTATTGGCTTGCAGGGTGCTGTCCCAGTCCGCCTCTTCCAGGTATATTTTGATTTCGGTAATTTGTTGCATATCATAGATTCCTTGGGCGGAAAGTTGCCAGCAGGCGAAAAAAATGAGTAGAGACAACCAGTTGCGCATAGGTCCGATTTTTTGGTAAAAAAATGACAACCTTCATAGCACCTGGCGTACAATGAAGGTTGTTATCATTTTCAGGATTTCAGGCGTTTATTGGTTCAGTTCGTCCAGGTTTGCGCGGTGCTGTTCATACATGTATCGGGGCGGATCAAAACTGATTGCCTTCGCATTCTCCGCTACGATGTAGAATTCGATGTCCTTCATGCCGCCTGCCGGCTGCACGGCAGCGCCAAAGATGGTATCGCCGGCTTCCTGGTCGTAATGTGCGCCGTCGTCCATCATCGAAATCTGGCGAAATGGTTCTTCCGGGCTAAAGCGATAGTACAACCAGACATTTCGGGTAAAATCGCCCACTTTAGCGCTGATTCTGAAATCACTGATCTGTTCTGGCGAAAAACGTTCGCGTTCCTGTACCATTACATTTGAGATGGCAGGCGGCATCACTGCCAGTTCCGGGTGGCGCTGCAGATGTTCGCTGCGCAGCCGCATGAATTCCGCCAGCCCCGGTATTCTGCTTCGACGGCCAATTGTCTCTTCCAGGCTCTTGGTGAAGTCCACGAGATTGTATTCTTTGTTGGGGTCTTCTATCCAGGGTGCTTTGATGATCTCCTGCAATTCTTTGGCGCGTTTTTCGTGTTGCCCTTTTGCAAAATGGTCGTACAAAATCTGACGCAAGTGCGACAGATAACGCTTTCGGTATTCTTCGTTGCCCAGCAAATTGCTGATTAGTGGGCGCTCTTTGTTGTCTTCGTGCAGCAGCGGATCCATTTTTACCAACCCGGTAAAGTCGAGGTCGGAACCGCCGTCGGCATTTTTATAGCTGCCAAAAGAGAAGTTCTGATCGCCGGGCAAAAGTGTGAAGCGGCCGCTCTGGTCTTTGTAAAGATAATAATTTTGGCTGGGATGACCGGTGTAGCTGTTCAGGTTGACCAGTATGTTGTTGAAGGCCAACAGCCACAGGGTTCGATCCACGTTCAGCACGCGCTCGATACTTTCCGGCTCTTCGTTCAGAATGCGGGTCAATTCCACCAGGCTATTCCAATTACGCGTGGTAATCCGATCGAAGCTATACGTGTAGCAGGCTTCGTTGCCATCATATTGTAAAGAGGCAAAGGCCCGGGCGTTGCAGCCATCGGGCAGCGTCTGGCGTATTGCAAGCTCCGCCTGATACAGTTCACCATCGCCGGTGCCAAAGTGTTCGGCGAGGAATTTCGGATCGCGAACGGACTCTACATTTACAAAAAAGCCATAGTAATTGCCGTTGATGGCAATTTTGGCGTAGTTGGCTTTGGGTGCCGGCATGTATTGGCGGGCAATTTCGTAAGCCAGCACCTCGCGCACCATACTGGGATCGCGCAGGGCATTGGACAATTCGATGATCGAGTAGCCCTGGTAGGTTTTGCCGGCGGGCAGCTGGATGTACAAACTGTTGTGCATGCCACCAATCTGAAAGGCACGGGCATTTCGGTAGCGCACCCGGGCTTCGTCGAAGCGCTGACCGTTGATGATTACGGTGCCGGTGAGGGTTTCCGAGCCATTGTAGCGCAGCGAATCGAGGATGTCGCGCCAGTTGTCCTGTTCAAAAGTAATGCTTACTTCCTGAACGGTATTTGTATGATAGAAGTCCGGTTGATTTTGTCCGCTGACAAATCCGATGCCCCACATGGAGACGCAAAAAGCGAGTACCAATATCCTTCTCATGTTGGATTGTTGTGATTTTGATTACGTTGCAATATTAAGAAATAAAATTTATAATGCTGTTTGGAAATTAGCCAGTACAAAACAAACTCGTGCCATTTCGTAAATGAATGGACGATACAGGCAGTGGGGATCAGTTTTTTTAGTTGCGAACATGGATTTTTGTCTGCAAAAAGACCAGTGCGATAAGTGCTGCTTTCGTCAAAAGAACAATTCCCGAACGTGCAGAACAACTTCCACCAGCATCAGGGCGATCAGCAGCAGCGCCGCCGGGCGGAGCCACCAGCCATTGCTTTTGCGCATTGCTTCCATGCGCTGGCGCGTCGTTGCGTCTTTGGCGCTTACTTTTCCAATGGCAAACAAATACAAATATACGCCAAATGCCAGAAACAACACTTCAAATAGCAGACCTAACCACTCCATCGCATTTTTAGTTTTATCAAGAACCGGTTGTTGTTTTTGCTACCGGATTTCTTCGAAATTACCAGTTTTCGTATTCTTTTTCACATTGTGCCAATCAAAATACCGCCCATTCATTACGATGTAAACGCCGGGCGGAAGCGTCTGTACAAAAGCCAGCGCGCTGCCCAGGTTGAAAAACCCATCGGATGAATTGCCAAATGCGTAGGGAATCATTGCGCCGGTGAGCACGATGGTTTTGTCCGGGATATGGGCATCAGCTATGTACCTGGCGGTTTCTACGATGCGATCGGTACCGTGGGTGATCAAAATATCCACCGCAGATGAGCGGCGGCAATTGTGCACAATGATTTCCCGGTCGGTATCGGTCATTTCCAGGCTGTCCACCATCATCAATGTCTTTACATCAATGTCGAGGGTACAACGTCCCCGATCAAACATGACCGGCAGGTGCGTATCCTTGAAGAAAAGCTGCCCGGTGATGTAGTTATAATCTTTGTCAAATGTTCCTCCGGTAATAAAAACCTGAATCATCCTTTGGGATTAATGCATTTATATTGGAAAAGTTACACCTCCGTTGGCATGCTACGAATAAAAAAGTCTTTCTTCAGACTATGCGAAGAAAGACGAGTATGATGAGTGTCGAAATCATTCTTAGTTGATAATGAATCAATTATATCGTCAATATGCAGCGAACAATCGTTAATCAACAACAAGTTATAGAAAAAATTGCGGAACTTCAAAAATGACACTTGTAAATTCGGTTGCATTTTGTCCATTTTTTGGTTTACAATGGAATGTTGCCGTGTTTTTTGCGCGGCAGATGCGCTACTTTGTTTTCCAGCATAGCAAAAGCCTTAATTAATTTACGTCGCGAATCTTTCGGATGAATCACTTCGTCAATAAAGCCACGGCGCGCTGCTCGGTAGGGGTGGGCGAATTTATCCTTGTATTCTTCTTCTTTTTCTTTCATCATCGCTTCTTTGTTGTCGGCAGCCATAATTTCTTTTCGGAAAATGATCTCCGCTGCGCCCTTAGCGCCCATCACGGCAATTTCACTCGACGGCCAGGCAAAGTTCATGTCCGCGCCGATGTGCTTGGAGTTCATCACATCGTACGCGCCGCCGTAAGCCTTGCGCGTGATGAGCGTAACACGCGGCACCGTCGCTTCGCTGAAAGCGTAAAGCAATTTCGCGCCGTTGACAATGATGCCATTCCATTCCTGATCGGTGCCGGGCAGGAAGCCGGGCACATCCACCAGCACCAGCAGCGGGATATTGAAGCTATCGCAAAAGCGTACAAATCGAGCGCCTTTGATCGAACTATCGACATCCAAAACCCCGGCGAGACTCATCGGCTGATTGCCAACAACACCAATCGAGCGACCGGCAATACGAGCAAAGCCAACGACGATGTTTTCTGCAAAATCTTTGTGAATTTCAAAGAAGGATGCTTCATCTACAATACCTTCGATCACCTCGCGCATATCGTAGGGTTGCTGTGGGTCGTTCGGAATGATGTCGCGCAAATGCTCGCGCACTTCTTCGCCCACTTCGTAGGGCAGTTTTTCCGGCGCTTCCTCGCAGTTTTGCGGCAGATAGCTCAGCAGTTGTTTGATTTTTTCAATGCATTCGATATCGTTGGCGGCAACGAGGTGCGTCACACCGGATTTTGTAGCGTGCGTGTTGGCACCGCCCAGTTCTTCGGCGGTTACTTCTTCGTTGGTCACGGTTTTTACGACGTTTGGACCGGTTACGAACATGTAAGACGTGTTCTCCACCATGAGAATAAAGTCGGTCATCGCCGGCGAATACACCGCGCCACCGGCACAAGGCCCCATGATGGCGGAAATCTGCGGCACTACGCCCGAAGCCATCACGTTGCGATAGAAAATATCGGCATAGCCACCCAACGAGCTTACGCCTTCCTGAATGCGCGCGCCGCCGGAGTCGTTCAAACCAATGACCGGTGCGCCATTTTTCATCGCCATGTCCATGATTTTGCAAATTTTCTCCGCGTGCGTTTCCGATAAAGCGCCGCCAAAAACGGTGAAGTCCTGCGCAAAAACATAGACCAGTCTGCCATGAATGGTGCCGTAGCCCGTCACAACACCATCGCCGTAGAACTTCTGGTTTTCCATACCAAAATCAGTCGCCCGATGCGTCACGAGCATGCCAATTTCTTCAAAAGAACCCGGATCAAGCAGGAAGTGGACGCGTTCTCTGGCCGTGAGTTTACCTTTTTCATGTTGTTTATCGATGCGTTTTTGCCCGCCGCCGAGTTGGGCTTCGGCTATTCTGTCGTTTAAATTTTTCAGTTTATCGTCCGTCATGGTATAGATCGTTGGTTTTTATTTTGAATGAATGTTAGCCAAATAGACGCTTACAACTGACTCGCCGCCTGCCGGTACTGCGCTGCTGCCTGAGCATTGCCCATTTGTTCAAGGGCGGTGGCTGCCAGTTCGTACGCTTGCTTAAAGCGCGGATTCAGTTCAATCGCTTTCTGCGCATTGGCTAGTACTTCCGACCAGCTCTGCATTTGCTGATAAGCGACCGCGAGATAATAATACACCACCGCGTTCTCGTCATTTGCTTGCAGCGATTCGCGCAAAGCGTTGATGCCGCCCTGAATATTGCCCGTGTTGAGGTAAGCCAAGCCCAGGAAATAAAGCGATGTTTCATTTTGCGGTGCGGCGCGCAGGGCTTCGTTCGCGGCATTGATCGCGAGTTGGAAGTTGCCACTATTGATGTATGCTGACGCCAGGCTTTGCCAGACTAGCTCGTTATCGGGATGCTGTTCTACTTCCTTTTTGAATTCTTCAATAGCGGTCAGATAATCCCGGTTTCTGATCGCTGCCTCTCCTCGGTAGGCAAAGTGATCGACATCGTGCTCGATAGCCGTAAGTGGAATACCATTAGCCGAAACCGTGTGCACGGTTTTGCTATTTGGCCATTTGCCACTGCGCAGATGCGGTCCGCGAATAAAGCGGGACGGAAAAATCCCATATTCCCAAAACTCGTTGTAGCGGCTGTTGAAACGGGAATACTCCACACGCACTTTGCCGTTGTATTTGCCCGCCAGACGACTCACCGGATACCAGAAACTGGTCGTCACGACAACCGTATCCTGCATGTTTTCGCCAATGATGCCTTCGTCTTCCATCCACTCCAGCGCCTGCTTGGTACTTACGCCCCAATAGTCGGTTTCGTAATTGCCATACGCGCCCTTCAGCCCGCCACCGATAGGGTTGAAATAGATGTACGGAATTTTCGGGTTTCGGACGATGAACGAGCCCGATTCTACCATCAGCAAGCCCAGGATGCCATATAGTGCAAACTTGCCAATTTTATTGTTGCTAAAGAGTTTTTCTATTTGAATCCAAAACAAGGCTGCCAGCACGACCATGCTTGGATAAACGAACATCAGGTGTCGCCAGCCATCATACAATATCGAATCCTGATAGATGATGTAAGCCACCGGGAAAACAGTCGCAAAAAACATCAGCAAAACCGGAAGTGGTGCATATTGCCTGAGCAGCGCGCGCACGAGTGCAATGCTGCCGATAAATCCGATCAGTACGAAAAGTGGAATCGTTTTCCCGATCCAAACGATAGGGTAGAGCCAGGACACATTGTCCGACATGATATTTTCGCCATCGTAGAGCAGGCGAATACGAATACCGAACTTGGAAAATTCAGACAGCGCTTTCAGCGGATTCGCAATCGGACTTTGCATCGCCCAGGGCCAGGTCAACACCGCCAGGATGTAGCCCACCGCCACAATGCCGACGCCGTAAAGCGCATATTTACCGACGGTCTTGACTTCACTGGTTAAACCTTTGAACCCGTATTTTGCCAGAAAATCCAGCCCCATGAACAAGCCCAGGTAGGCAATCAGCAGCAGACCGCCCGCCCGCGTTGCCAGCGCCAGCGCAATGCCCAGCGCCA
>CAZFBU010000024.1:8349-25824 GCA_964517175.1 uncultured Saprospiraceae bacterium | reverse complement strand
ATCAGCAGCAGACCGCCCGCCCGCGTTGCCAGCGCCAGCGCAATGCCCAGCGCCAGGCCAATGAGCGTGCTCCACGTGGGTTTTGGTAAGGATTTTAAAAGTAAAATGGTGTAGAAATTTGCGATCGCAAATCCCGCCGCAAAGGGAATATCTTTCGGGTTCATGAACGAATGCCCCAGAAAGCGCGGCGACAGGAACATAAAGATCAACGCCAGAATGCCTGCCCGCCAGCCGGCAATTTCTTTTGCGGCAAGCGCCACAAACAGCATAGCCAGAAAGCCAATGATTGCATTGAAAATATGCCGCACGTTGTGGTACGCTATATCTTTGTCATTGTAGCCAAGCGCATGATTGATCAGTCCGGTAGTCAGGTCGAAAAAGCCGCCATAGAGGTGCATGTTGCCCTTTTCGATGTAAAGCGCGCTGGTGTCCTGCCCCATAGTGGTGTAGTAGGAAACCAGTTTTTCGGAATAGTCCACCTGGTACTCATCGTCCTGGTTGATGCCGCTGCCCAGCGATAAAAAAATCATCGTCAGTAAGGTAACAAATGCACTACCCAGAAATATGTTTTTGTACAAAGCATCCTTCGGAGAAACAACGGAAGGGCGCTCTACTGACCAGTTGCGGCGCTCCGGTTTTGGCTTGGTGCTTTTTCCGGTTTGAGGTGCAGACGCCTGTTTTTTGATATTTCGATTTTTCTTTCTGCTCATGCTACCAAAGTTGCGGTTTTGCAGCCGAAAGATAAGAAAAGATGCCAGATGGCAACAAGGATTTTTCCACAGAAGTGGTAGTCTGGCTGCTGATTCTGCAAAAAAATGTGCATTGCATCGGGAAAAAACCTACTTTTGCAACCAATTTTAATATTCAAAAAGCATCAAAATTATTTCAAGAAAAATGGAAGCTGCAACGACTGCTCAACTCTCGCTCCGCATTCAGCGCATGGAAGAATCGGCTACGATCAAAATGGCGCAACTGGCGCGTGATCTGGCGGCTAAAGGACATCAGGTCATCAACCTCAGTCTGGGCGAGCCGGATTTTGACACGCCTCAGCACATCAAAGATGCGGCAAAAAAAGCCCTCGACGAGGGTTATACCAAATACACGCCGGTACCGGGTTTGGTAGAATTGCGCGAAGCGATCAAAACCAAATTCAAGCGCGATAATAATCTGGATTTCGATATCAATCAAATCGTCGTTTCCAATGGCGCGAAGCAATCCATCGCAAATGTGATGTTATCCCTGATTGACAATGAAGAAGAGGTAATTATTCTGTCGCCTTACTGGGTTTCCTATTCTGAGATCGTAAAGCTTGCCGACGGCATTCCGGTGCTGGTGCACGCGGGCATCGAAAAGGATTACAAAGTAACAGCAGCGCAGGTGGAAGCGGCAATCACGAGCCGCACGAAAGTGTTATTGTTCTCTTCTCCTTGCAATCCGACGGGCTCGGTTTACACCGAAAGCGAATTGCGCGCGATTGCAGACGTAGTGGCAAAATACGAGCAGATTACCATTGTTTCCGATGAGATTTACGAATATATCAACTTCTCCAATAAGCACGTGAGCATTGGTTCTTTTGAAAATGTGAAAGACCGCACGGTTACGATCAATGGTTTTTCCAAAGGCTTCTCGATGACCGGCTGGCGTCTGGGCTACATGGGCGCGCCGAAATGGATTGCCGATGCCTGTAGCAAAATGCAGGGACAATTTACCTCCGGCGCAACTTCTTTTGGGCAGAAAGCGGCAGCATATGCACTGCTGAGTGATATGACGCCGACCCACGAGATGCGAGATGCTTTTCTGAAGCGGCGGGATATTGTGCTTGATCTGTTGAATCAAATTCCGGGTTTCAAGTTAAACCGACCACAGGGTGCGTTTTACGTTTTCCCGGATATCAGCGATTTCTTTGGCAAAAGCAACGGCGAATTTACGATCCATACTGCCGACGATTTCTGTGAATACATCCTGGCGGAAGCACATGTCGCGATCGTGACCGGCTCTGCGTTTGGTGCGGATAACTGCTGCCGCTTGTCTTATGCTGCATCCGAAGCGGAACTGCGCGAAGCTATTCAACGCATTGGCGTGGCGACGGCGAAGTTGCAGTAAGAAATGACTGCCTTTTTTTTGAAATATCCTGGCGTACGCAGTCGGCGTGCGCTCTAGATTTTTTTGCCTATGAAAAAGTTCACTTTGCTGTTAATGATACCATTTGTTTGGGTCACGCTAATGGGACAAACCGTCCTGCCACCGGACGAAAAGCTTCAGGAAACACCCCTCGGGTTCAAATACATCAAGCATACCGATAAAAAAGGAAATAAACCTCAACCCGGGCAGGTCGTACTTTTTCACGCGCAGATGCGCAATGGTGAACAGGTGCACTTTTCCAGTCGGCAGTATGCCAAGCCACCAGTAATCGAAATTCCTGAGTCGGAAACCGCTGCCGAGTGGTCCTTGCCCGATGTGCAAGTGCTCCTGCAGTTGACCAAAGGCGACAGCGCCACCACGTTTCTGCGCATTGATACCGTGGCAAACAAGCCCAGGGGCTTCGAGAATTCCAACTGGATCGCTTATGATCTCGTTTGTCTGGATATTATCGACAAGGCGGTTTGGGAAAAACAGCAAGCTGCCATGCAAATTGATGCCGACCGCGTTGATTATCTGATGGATAGTTTGATAACCGCTTACCAAAAGAAGCGAACCCGCAGTGCAATGCCACTGGTGGATGCTGGTGGCGGTATGCAATATATGGTGCTTAGCGATGGCGATGGCAACTTTCCGCTGCCCGGGCAACGCGTTGTACTGCACTATGCAGCTTACCTGCGCCAGGGGCGGCTGGTGGATCGTTCAATCGGATCAGAACCCTTCCGGTTTACGCTGGGAGAAGGGCAGGTGATTGACGGCTGGGAACAAGGCATACCGTTGCTACGGGAAGGAACCGAAGCCGTGTTTTTCATCCCATCGCGGCTGGCATACGGAGAGGAGGGGGCCTTGCCTGCCGTACCGCCGTACGCTACGATGGTCTATTTTATCAAACTGCTGTCGATTGAGTAAATGTTCCGACTACGCTTGCTTCTTGTTGAATTTTACCGATAAAAAGCCAATCCCCTTGAAATTCAGTGGATTATCTGCTTTTACATTCTTTTCAATCGACTGGTAAGTGCCATCACTTTCATCCTGGGGCAGATACATTTCAAGGTTTTCATAGGTGAATTCCGGCGCCATTAGTTCGACCATCTGGCGGGGTGAGATGTTGTGCGGTTCGCAATGCTTGGGCGGGTGATTCGCCTCGACGAGCAGCAGAAAAACACCGCCAGGCTTGATGATTCGTTTGATTTCGTGGATTGTTTCTTCTACATTTTCGACGTGATCGAGGGAGTTAAAAGAAAAAACAGCATCGCAAGAATCGTCCTCCAGCGGAATTCGCTCCGACGGCGCATTGATATACTCCATTTGGTGCTGGTCTGCGCCGAGCTTCAGGTATTCATTCGCCAGCGGATCAATGCCGATGCGCCGTGCCGCCATGTTCGCCCACTCCAGGCTGCCGCGCGGCCCACAACCTAGGTCCACAATGGTTTTTCCTTCGTAAAAAGAAGGCTCCAGCCCAAAATGAGTGGTAAAATAAAACTGGTAATGATCGTGTTTCAGGGTACCCTCTTCCCGCTTTTTACTTCGCCAGTATTTGAGTTCGTGATACCGCTTCCAGGCGATTGGCGCGAGCGTTCGGATGGTATCTTTAATGGCATTTTTGATTGCATTCATGCTGCTGTGGAATGTTTTTTAAGATTCGTCCCACAAATATCTAAAAAAAACGGAAGGTTTGGATATTCTATTGCCCTGGCGTTAGCGATGCGTCTGTTACTTCCTCGTCAGTTGTCGTACCCGCTGTTCCGTGCGGTTCACTTTTTCGATCCAGTTAAGGTCGGTTTGCATATTGCAATTGACACAAAGGTTGTTGATTGGGTAGCCGCTCCAGGTGTTCATAATGTCTTCATTAGTGTAATATGGTCCCGGTAATTGCTGCGGAAAATTCAGGTCATAATCGGCAAATTCCCAGTAGCGGATGCTCATGCTGCGTTCGGCGCGGATGGCTGAGACTATGCGGGCACCGCTATCGGGTAGGCGCTCCAGAAAATGATCGCTGTAAATGGTGTGAATAAACATCCAGAGGGAGCTTTCAAAATCTTCAAAAATGGCAAAGGCTGCCGGCTCCGGATCGTTCCGCATCACGATATCGCAGTAAAAAAACGACTCGCAAGCCCAATCCTTGTTGGTGCGGCGGATGCCAAAGTAATTGTGCGCCCGATTGCTGAGGTAGGAAGCTCCCCAGAAAGATTCACGCGCACTTTTGGCAAGTAACAATTTCCAGTCGATCAGGTATTTTTGACCGTACCGTTTGCAAGCACTTTCTACATCCTGAAAAAAAGCATTTTGCAGTTGCAGCAGCAATTGTTCAGAAATGGCTTCGGCGCGGGGTGTCACCAGATACCAGCGTCCGGTTTCGGGAATGTAATCCACCAGCGCCGGTTCGTGTTGCGACACCTGAAACAGAACCGTTTGCACATTTTGTCCGGCGTTCATTTGCGCAAAGCTGCTTCTGGCTAATATTAAAAACAAACATAAAATAAATAGACATTGGCGCATGATGAATCGTTTTGTTGCTGAAACTGCGTCTGGAGACGCTTAGGTTTGGGTTTTCAAAATACTTACATCCGTATTAAAATGTCGGTACAATTCCTTCCGGGTCGTTCGGTCCGCCAAAAGAATAGACTGCTGCTTGCCGGATGTCCAGTTCGCGCGCGGGCACAGGCAAATGTGCCGGGGTGCCGATTTGCAGGCCTCCCAGTGCATCAAGCTCCGTGTATGCCAGCCGTTCGGATGAACGCCGCCGATCAAACCAAAGCCCCATGGGTGCGGTACTCAGCAGTTCGATAGCGCGTTCGTACCGGATTGCCTGTGCGACTGCCTCTGTCGATGCGTTGTTGTTCAGGTTTGACAAATTGCCGCGCGTAGTGCGCGTGCCAGCATTGACGATGGCGATTGCTTCGTTTTTTCGGTTCAGGCGCAGCAGGGCTTCCGCGCGCAGCAGGGCGTTGTCGGCTGCCAGAAAAACGGGCATTGGTCCGGTGGAGAAGCCGTCACCCGCAAACTCCGGATTGCTGATGTTGCGATTATGTTTATAATGCGAAAAATGCCACTCGCCCGAGGAAGCCGGGAAATTGATATTGGACAAAAATACAAAATCCGCTGCCAGTCGCGCATCGCTGGAAGTCGCCATTTTATTTGCCAACGGCGCTTCGCCCCGGGCTTGCACTTCGGGATAGCGGGGCGGCTGGGTGGGGTCGAGGGCAGCGACCAGGCGCTGATCCACCCGCGCCCAAAACGGACCCTGACCAGTCTCGGCGAATACAAATTTCTGGTAACTCATCCAGAATCTGCCATCGGCCCGGGGCGCGAAATCGTAAGGAAGCCCCTGCCCGGCGTGTTCCAACACCAATTGCCAGTTTACATCATCGCTTTCGGCGGGAGTGCGAGGCATCTGCGCCAGGAAGCGCGCCGCGTAAGCATGGCAGAGTTGGACGAACTCATCTGCGTTTAAAGTTAATCCGTTGAAATAATTGTGAATAAAATCAAAATCGACAAGTTCAGCAATTTGTATGGCAGCGTTTAATTCTGCAACGGCTCTTTCGGTCATTTCCTGATAACCAGAGAAAGGAATTGGTTGTACAAGATCGGTTTCGGTTTCCGCGATCAGACCCTTGTCAAAAATTAAACCCAGGTATCCCCAGCTCACACCCCGCAGAAAGTGCGCCGCCGCCCGGATGGCTTCGTCCTGTGGGCCGCCATTGTCAATGCTGATATCATTTTCCAGCGCCAGCAGCACGTCATTGGCGCTCGAAACCGCCGACAAACACCCAAACCAGGGGGCTTCGGCAATTTGCTTGTAGTCGGGGTCTTCATTCGAGCGATTGTTGTAGGCATTGCGCGGCTCTGCCCCCATTCGCTGCGCGCCAAAATCGCGAAGGGGCAAACCGTAAGCATCGGCGGCAACCCCCAGCGCTATTGCCGGATGGTCGCCATGTACGCCCTGCCACCAGGCGATGTAGCCGCCCTGCAAAACCGGGTAGAGGTCGGTACCGGAAGCCAGTATTTTGTCGCGGTCGGGATTGTTGGGGTTAATGGTTTCGAGGTCTTTACAACCAATGACCAACAGGAATAATGATAAAAATGGAAGTATGTATTTTTTCATAAATGTTCTTTTTGCTACCGATCAAAGCTCCGTTTTCCAACCGCCAATCAAAGATTAGCGGTACGCTAAAAAGTAACCTGCAAACTAAACGTCAACGTTCTGACCAACGGATAATTAAAAGCATCCAACAGAAAAACGCTGGGGTCGCCGCCCGGGGTACGCGCATCGCTGCCGCGAGCATTGGCAAAGCGGTTTGTCAATTGGTTTTCATCGCGGGGTGCGCTGGTTACATCCGGGTGGAAGCCCGTGTATTTGGTAATGGTGAACAAATTCCTGCCAATCAGGCTGAGCCGCAGATTTTCAAAAAAATTGCCGATGCTACCCCGCTCAAAAGTGTAAGAAATCGTTGCTTCGCGCAGCATGAAAAAGGAACCGTCTTCCACAAAATGGTTGTTTGCCACTTGCGCATTATACAGTCCATCGTTGCCAAAGAAGCCACCCGCGATGTTCGGATAGGCGCTCACCTCGCCGTGCCGGGCATCTCGGTAAAGCCACTGTTTGGTCATATTGTAAATATCGCCGCCTTTTTTCCAGTCGAAGAGGGTATAAATCTGAAAACCTTTATAGCCCAGAAAATGCGCAAAGCCCATTCGGAAGTCCGGATTGATATTGCCAATTGGCTGAACCAGCGGATTGCCGCGTTCGTCGAGTAGTTTGTAAGGGCGCTCGGCCGGTGTGCCCAGCTGATTCTGACGAACGACGTAGCCGGCAGCATTGAGGGTATAATCCGCCGGATCAATTCCTTCCTGACCGTTGAGTTGGCTCAGGTCGGTTGCGAATACTTCTCCTACCATCGTGCCAAATGCTTGTCCTTCCTCAATCAAAAAAATGGACGACTGCTGGAAACCGGGCCCCGTCACGTAGGCGGGAACTTCCAGCCTGGAAATCGTTTGTTCAACCCTGCTGAAGGTCGTGTAAACATTCCAGCGAAAATCGGGAATTTTGATATTGAATAAACGTTTGAAATCCGTATTCAAACCAGCCTCATACACGCGAGCGTCAATGGTTCCGGCGTTGCGCCATTGCCCCAAAAAACCCGCTGCCCCCGTGAGCGGCACAAGCAGAACCTGGTCTTCCGTAAGAATTTGGCTGTAATTGAATTCCAGCTCGAATGCTTTGAAAAACCGCATATCCAGACCGATTTCGGTTTCCCGCGAAAGCGCCGGTTTCAGAAAAGCATTGCCCAGTGTGTTCTTGGTCGTTACGCCATTAATCAACTCAAAGGTCTCGAACCGCTGCTCAAAAGCAGGACGAATGCCGGAAGTACCCACGGAGGCTCTCAGCTTTAGCTCCTGAATGCCCTTGATGCGCACATCCTCCGTCAGGCGATAAGCGCCGCTGATGCGATAATAGTTCGCCCAGCGATTTTCCGAGCCGAAAAGCGAAGTGCCTTCCAGCCGCACCAGTCCGCTGAAGATGTATTTATTTTTGTAATCTGCATCGCCAATCAGAAAGCCGCTGTAGCCGACCACATCCTCGGCTTCCGAAGAGACAAAAATATTGCTTCGCGCATTATCGAGCGAGCGGATGCCTGCCACAGCCAGGTCTTCGCCAATAGCGTCATTGAATTGATGGGTCAGATTTTCATATAAAAAGCTGGCCCGCACTGCCGTGTTAAAGCCGGCAAGACGACGCTGCGCCGTTGCGTTGAAGCGGGAAGTGATGTAGCTGCTTTGCCGGTTGCTGCGCTGAATGCCGCCGCCCGCGCTGCCTTGCACGCCACTGGTAGCCAGAGAACCAAACAAGCCGGGCGGATTGTTTCCGAGGTATCCTTTTTGCAGAAAGTATTCAAAATCATTCGTTGCCCGATCGATGGTGGCCGCATAGCTGAGTGTCAGCCACTCGCGGGGGTAGTAGTTCGTGGTGAAATTGCCCAACAAGCGCGTGCGGTTCGCCGTTTGGCTGGTGTTGGCGCGGTTGTACAGCGGGTTGGTGATGCCCAATCCCGTATTATCAATGTCCCAATCGTAAGGGGAGCCGTCTTCTTCATTCACCGGAGAGAGATCGAACATGGGCGTGAGCAGCAACGCATTCGCCAGGTAGCCATCCAGTCCATCTGTACTTTGCCCGAGCAGGTCCTGGCGGGAAAAGCTATACATAGAACGCACCTGCATTTCCAGCTTGCCGCCAATGAGGTGGTCGGCGTTCACGCGGAAAACATTGCGGGTGTAACCGTCGGAATGTTGTAGAACACCCTCGTCCTGAAAGCGTTGTAACGAAGCCAGAAAGTTGGTTTGCGAAGAGCGCCCTTCTACCGCGAGGTAGTTCGACTGGAAAGCGCCCGCCCGGAAAAGTACATCCGACTGATAATCCTGCAGGTTAGGCAAAGGGGTAGCAAATACTTCCGATTCGGTTGCATTGCCGAGTACCGGTTGCGGACCTTCCGATTTGATGATCTCCCGGTTGGTTTGCTCATTGATGGGATAAGTTCGGGCTATTTCTGAAAAACCAATTTCGCCCCGATAGGTAATGCGCGTTTTACCCGCAGGCAGCTTCCTGCCCCGCCGGGTGAATATCTGGATAACGCCGTTGGCCGCCTGCGAACCATAGAGCGATGTGCCGGCGGAGCCTTTCAGTATTTCGACCCGCTCGATATCTTCTGCATTCAGATCAGCCAGGGTTCCATTCAGAAAAATGCCATCCACAATGATGAGGGGCTGCTGTCCGTTTGCGAGTGAATTGGCGGATCGCACCTGGAAAAAAGCGCCCTGCCCGGGTTGTCCGCTTACCTGATTGACTACCAGTCCCGGCACTTTGCCCTGTAGTCCGCTGCCAATGTTTGGCGATGGCACCTGCGCCAGGAGTTCGGTGTCGATTTTTCCTACGGAAAAACTCATGTTTTTAGGGGATCGCCCCACTGCATTCCCAATGATGACCACCTCTTCTATGGCGGAAGCAATGGGTTGCAACAGGATATTGATCGTTGATTGTGCATTTACAGCGATTTCCTGCGGCTTGAAACCGGTGTAGGAAAACAGCAGTGTATCGCTCAGGTAAGTGGAGTAGAAATTCTGGCGCACTTCGATTTTATACGCGCCGATGTCGTCCGTAGCAATACCGGTTTTGGTACCTTTGAGTACAATGTTTACACCCGATAGCGGCTCACGGGTTTCGGCATTATACACCCTGCCCCTGACCGTCATTTCCTGAGCAGACAAAAGAGTAGAAAAAAGCAAAAGCACGAGTAAGATGAAGCAGTGGTCATGCCTCTGACAAGCGTAGATTTTCTCCATGTGGTATGTTTGTTTGCAAATTCACAGGCGCACATTTACATGCTCTTAAGCCTGTGGTCTTTGTTTATTCTCTCACCTTCAATTCAATGGCATCTTCCAGCGAACTGGCCAGACAGCCCCAGTTGGAGCTAGCTTTTTTGGCTAAAACGACATATTTACCATTGTGCCGGGGCGTTGCTGTCAGGTCAAATCGGGGATTGCGTTGCTGCTCGGTCGTGCCGGGCGCAATCACCCAACTATCGGTGCCATCGGGCTGAAAATACAGGGTATAGCGGTAGTTGTTGTCCGAAAAGTCATATTGTATTTTAATTTCGTCCCCAACGTTAGCCGGGCGATTACCGACGACCATCGTTTCACGCTGATATTTGCAGGGCACGAAACTTTCAATTGCCAACTCCGGTTGTACAAATTCAAAAGAAGCAGACCTGGTGGTTACGCCACGAGCGGTCAGTTCGCCACCGACCATAGCAGCATCCGGCTGACCATCAAGGGAAGCCATAGCATCGGCCGGAACTTCCTTCGAAGCAACCAGTTCGTCGCTTCGCTGAGGCTTGAGGCGATCTCGGTAAGCCATAATTTCCTCGTAGCCATACTTCGGACCTTCGCCCAGCACATAGGCAGCTTTGCGCGTGCCGTTTTCGGTGTTGACTACCAGCTCAATGTAACGGTCACTTGGGAGCATATCCTGAAGAATTTCTTTAATAATAGCGCCCCGTTTGCTGCCTTCCACCAGAATGCGCAGACGATCCGGCGTTTCACCTACCCAAACGGAGTAATTGCAACCCTGAGACTGACAGCAGCGCGGATTGATCCAGGACATATACAGCGGCTTATCCGATTGACCGGATAGATAAACCAGGCTCAGATCCTGAATAGCCGTGCAATTGGGATCAGAAGCCGTTACATTAATCGTTTCGATATCCTGCGAAAGAGAAGATTCGTAGTATTCAGTATCGATAGCACCGGCATTGCGGGCACCACCGGCGGACATCATTTCGCTGGCATTTGCGCGTATCCAGAAAGCGCTCACGGCAACGGGTGCTGTATTGTAATCCGGCTGGATGTACGTGACCACATGAATGGTGTGAATCTTCCGGTTCAGGTCGCGATCATCGAGTTTAATTTCAAATGGGGCAATCGCACCAGCGCGAAGCGGTATCTGGTTGGTGGTGATGTCGCGATACCCTGGGTGGATATAGTGCACTTCGGTGTAAGGATTCAAACTGGCACAGGGCGAATTAGCGGCCAACTCCACCGTGCCACGGAGCATACTACCCTGAAGGTTGGCTCTGGCGGCAACCACGCATGTGTCCGGGCGATTGCGATTGTTTGGCGACTGCTCGTAGGTTTCAACTGGATAGGGGGTGCGCGGCGTCGCCGATTTTTCCGTAAAATCTCTGGATGGGCTGATGTTTTTGATCACGATCGGATTGCTGATATTGTGGATGACCGGCATCATACAATTTTTACCCAATGCGATTACACGTGCGTAGTAAACACCTGGTGCAACGGTACAAAGCGGTTCCGTGCGGATAGCATTGCCGGCGGCCGCCTGCATTTTGCCGTCGGTGCGTAGTGAAGACCAGCCGGAATTTTGGTTGCTGTTCATCAATTCTACACTGAAATCCCAGTTCTGATCCTGGCAGTTGCTGCACTGAATGAGCACTGCCGGGCGGTCTTCATTACCGCAGTAGCCGCCGGGTTCCATCTGGACGAAAATATTGGGATTATTACAGGGTGTTGTTGTTTGTGGTTGTTGGGGTTGTGCTTTATTTTTTGTGTTCGATTTTGTGAATAAATCTTCCTTTTCAAATGGTTTGTCGGTAGATTGATTGTAGTCTTTTTTGGACGGTTGATACACATAGCGGTAGCTATCCTGGAGCACTTTTGATTCAAATTTAGCCGAAACGAGCGTTTCCTGTTTGTAGTCAATGCCAAAACTGTAGAAATGCTGGTGCTGCAGCCCGTCGATGAAAACCGTATCCTGCTGGCGATTACCTATGCTGCGCAAGCCACGAATCAGTTGGTTCGCTCCCTTGCCGCTCAGCCCGGTGCCCTGATCGCGCAGCCACACCGAAATGTTCATCTCCGATATTTTGCTGTGCGTGAAATGATAAACAAGCATCACCGAACCTTCCCGTTCCGTCGGGTAAACCGAAACGTTAAAGACGGGGTCTTCGCGCTCGAATAAACCTTTAATCTGAGCCGATACCGAATTGATAAACAGAAAATTAAATGCAAAAAATGCGACAAAAGTAGTCAAGTTTTTCATGTATGCTTTTTTTAAATCCTCAGCAACAATGCATCTGCATAAACGCCAACGCGCCACAAATCATTGTTAAGCTTTCAAATAGATAGTTTGCAAAAGAATTATTGTTATTTGTTAGTGTTGTTATTGGGTCAGGGCATTCCTTTTTACTCGAAACAACAACCCACAATTAACCAATAACAATTGACATTTTTCCCAGGAGAATTAGGTTCGTTTATTAGGCGATGAGATTGCAAAAATGCTGTTTGTGATCTGCTACCGCGATTTTGTCACATAACGCAATTTCAGGAGATAGTTACAATTTTGCTCTTACAAAAATAAGACAAATCTTTTTTAAAGCGGCAAATTACGCCATTTTTAACAGCCACTGGCTACATATATTTGATTTTTGCTTATAAATGACATTCTTATACATTTCAAACGTTAAAAGTGAAGCAGAAGCACCGGGGAATCCCGTAAAATATATTACTTTTACCCAAGGAATTGGTCATAATCTTTTTTTGCCTGCAACTATCCTACTTAAATTTCCCAGAACAACTTACCATACCGCAGGCTTTTCAGACGACAACAAGTTACGGCTGGCGGTTGGGAATATTGCTTTTCTCACCCCCTACATTATGAACGGACGCACACGGCGTCTCAAAACGTATAAGGTCTTTGATGCTGATCAATTGCGAAACAGCCATCAGGAACTTTCCGGAAGTACAGACAAATTATGAGTGAACGTAGTCAGTTGGTACTGTTGAGCAAACCGTTTAAAAAACCTGTTGTCATGCCGCGTCGCTGGATAACGCGCTGTATTTTTATATTGCTGCTGCTCGGTTGGTGGGTAGCTGTATCCGCCCAGAACCCACTCATTCTTGAGCAGTGCGGCGTGCCATATTTCGATCCGCAAAACAATGATGCCGATACAGCACCGGGCAGAGATACACTGCTTTTTACCGACTATTTTACCGAAGATACCCTCCTGAAAGCTTTCTATGTGGATATCAACGCTTTCGCCGGACAACAAGTGGACCGGGCGGAAGTGTTCGCCATTCTGCCCGATAGCTCGCGCGTATCGCTTGGTCGGCTTTCCTTCGGCAACTGCCCGGACTGCGTGCGGGGCTTTGCCCTTTTTCACCGGGGCGAATTGCAGGTATCCGATGTGAGTGATCGCAATATGATGGACATGTGGCTGGCGTCGTTCGGGCAACCGGCTTTCTCGCTCACGGGCAATCTCCAAACCCTCGTCGGCGTGGGGCGCATCAGCGGAGTTATTCCCTTTTGTGCCATCGGCTGGCAGGTGGAATACAGCGTTTTTGGCAATCCCGGCAGTACCTCTACCGAATTTGCTACGCAAATTCTCTGCCTGGAGCCGCTCGCCGTTTGCCCGTTGGCGCTTATCGCTGATATTGACTGCCAGCGCGACAGTCTGCTGCTTCGCGCAGCTGTTCCCTCCGAATGCTTTGCCGATGACGTCCTCCTCACCTGGTCGGATGGTAGCGGCTGGTCGGCTACCGGTACGGAGGTTGGCAGGCGGGCGTCGGGCAATCTTGGTACATACTATCTGACGATAGACGATGGTTTTTGTGTAAAAACGGATTCGATTATCGTCGAAAATCCGCCATTTGCACAGGCAGGCAACGACCTTGAAGTTTGTGCCGGCGATGCGGTCCGCTTTGCGGGCAGTGGCGGTTTCGGGCATTTTTGGGAAGCGCCCGATGGCAGTATTTTGAATGATTCTATTGTGAATTTTGCCAATGCAAGTGCGCCACAAACCGGCAGCTACATTCTGCACGCTTTTAATGCGGAAAATTGCGAAGATACCGATACACTGAATTTAACTGTCAATGTTCCTCCGATTCCCGAAATTGCTTTTGAAGCGCCCTGCCTGGGCGATAGCCTGGTTTTACGGGTTGTAAATGACAGTGCGTTTGCGGAAACCAACTGGACTCATCCGCGCGGATTTGTTTTTGACCCGCCGGTTTTGGCTGATTTTCAAATAAACGATGCCGGTATTTACATGCTAAATGCAATGGATAATAACGGTTGTCAAATGAGCGAAAGCGTAACCATTCTCGGCAGCGAACCGCCCGATCTGGATATTTACATCGAAGAAAGCTGCGACAGCGCGCGCGTCTATCTTGCACCGGAAATTTATGATTACCAATGGAGTAACGGCGTGCAGGGTACGTATTTCGCATCCGGCACCGGCGGCTCTTTTCAGGTGACGGTGACCGATGCTGTGGGTTGCGCGACGATTCAGCAGATCGACATTCCGGAACCGGATGGCCCGAACGTGGATGTGCGGGTGACGCAGCCCTTTTGCCCGGGAGATTTCGGCGCGGTCGAATTTGTACCCGACAACCCGAATCTTCCACTCATCTATTCCCGCGATGGGGGCGAAACCTACACCCTTACTTCCAGCTTTGATGATTTGCCTTACGGCAAATACCTCTTTTTGATTCAGGATGACCTCGGTTGCATCCAGGAGTTTCCGGTGTCCATTATGGCGCCCGATACAATGGGCGTAACGCTGGGCATAGACACCATACTGGAAGTGCGTCCGCTGACGCCCGTCGAGTTTAATGCACGCACAATTGGTAATATTCAACTACACCAGTGGCTTCCGGAGGAAATTGATACCGGTGAACCCACCACTTCCTTTATTGCGAATAAAAACCTGGATGTGCGCATCATCGTCGAAGATGCCCGGGGCTGCCGCGCAACGGATGGCTTCCACTTGCGCATCGTGCTCGGGGAGGTATTCGCGCCAAGCGCTTTTTCACCCAATAATGATGGCGTGAATGACCGATTTATTCTTTACAGCGATAATGGCTCCGGCGAGATCATCGAACGACTGCGCATTTATGACCGCTGGGGCAATCAGGTCTTTGCTGCCGAGCAGATTCAACTAAATGACGAAAATCGGGGCTGGGACGGAAGTTTTGAGGGGAAGCCCGCGAAGCCGCAGGTCTATGTGTATCAGGCGCTGATTCGCTACGGCAATGGGGCAGAGCGCTGGGTGACGGGCGATGTGACTTTAATCAGGTGAGGATACTTGTTCGCCTTAGCGTGAGACAAAAAACGGCACGGACTATTGACTATGAAAAAGGGATTTATGAAAAAAATATGCCTCTTACTGGTAATTGTTTTTATGCAGCAAATGCTCAGTGCGCAGCATTTTGAGGCAGGGCTGGAGACATCGATGGGACCGGCGTTTACCTCTTTCAAAGGCGACCTGTCCCAGATGGTTGGCTTTTCTGAGTTGGAAATAACGCAGGAGGATGTAAATGAAGCCTTCGAGCGTTTCAACCTGGACGCGCCGCGCTGGCTGAAAGAGCTATTTCCCGGCGTGCGTATGGACGTGGGGGACGATGTGTCCCAGCAGTTGACGCGCAACGTCAAATCCGTGCGTTTTTTCGCGCGCTACCGCTTTTTGGGCGCTGCTTTTACCATTTCTGACCCCCGCCTAAGCGAGCGACCGGAAGGCAGAAAGTTTAGGAATCAATGGAAAGCCGTGCGCCTCTCGCTTGCCGGAGATGCCGAAGAATTGGCAGAACACCTGGCACTAGTGGCGCTGGCGGATGAAAACCGCGTTAAACCTTTTTTTAATAACCGATATGACCTGGAAGCGTACATTGATCTCAAGCGAATGCTACTAAATGAAGTCGTTCTGGCGGAGTGGGGCAGGCGCAGTAAGCTCGATTTTGAAGTGACTGCCGGGCTGCGTTTCACGGCGGACCCCTCGCCGGTGCTCGATCTGGGGAGCGTACTGTTTATTCGCGACCGGCTGGATGAACTGATGGAAGGCGGCGTTTTGCGCCCCGTGGAAAATACCACCGATCAGATTGCCGAAGCCATTCAGAATGTAGTGTTTGGCAAATTTCGGGACCCCCGCGTAGTGCCTTCTCTGGGGTGGTTCGTGCGGGGCGAACTGCCGGTCAATTTTGGCGGCGACCTGTCTTTGGTTGTCGGCGCAGAATTGAGCGTCAATCAGCACCTTTCCATTAAAGGAACACAACCAATGTATTCTGCTTATGGTTTTGGCGGAGTGCGTTGGCGTATTTTTAACAAGGGAAGTATCAGAAGATAGCGACAACCTTTTTAATCTTTTTAAACAATGACTATGAAAAAACATCTACATGTAACAATCGTGCTGCTGGCGTTCTCTCTGGCTCAGAGCCTGGGGCAGGGAAACACTTATCTGGTATCTTTAAATGATGCCCGATTAGACATTGGTTTACAGACCGTTACGGTATTTGCACTGGACGACCGCGCAGCATTGCACACCAATCCCCACTTTGAAGCCATGTGGAATTTGATTCAACTGGGCGCATCGGTGGAGTCTTTGCTACAGGGAATGGACGAACCGCTGAACGACATCAACCTGGGTAAAAAATACGGACAGAACGGCTACAATAAAACGGTACTCATGCTTTTTTTGCGCTATGGCTTCGGCGAATCGAACGATGTGGCGTTACAACAGCACTTTATAGAATTTGGCGTCAGCCCGGGCTATTTCCGGGAAGGGAATAACGGCATGCACCTGCAATTGCAGTATCGCACGAACATCCTCAAAACTGGTTATAGCGCCGGCGGCGGCAGTATTGCCCGTACTTTCGACCACGAGTTTTACCTCGGCGCGCGCATGGGATTTGACTGGAGCTTCGGACGGTCGGAGAGCGAAGCAGGTTTCTTTTCGCACCTGAACAACGAAATCCGTCGCATTGCCGATGAAAATGAATTTACCGCTTCGCAACTTATCCGTTTGCAGGAAATGGCCGAAAAGAGCAAAGTATTGCTCCCGGAAGACGTAGGCGGGCGCGCTTTTCACATCGGTCCGATTGCAGGGGTGCGACTGTCCAAAAATGTACTGCGGCGCGGAAAGTTTTTCCTGGATGCTTCGGGTTTTTACGATTTGATGGATTTGGCACACCAAACCGGCGGCAAAGAAAATAAGCGCAGCCAGCACCAACTCAACTTTTCGCTGGGGCTGAGCCTGCAGGTAGGCGGCGAAGGTAAAGCGCTGGTAGCGAAAGGGTTCTTTTGATGTGCGGACACAAAGCGGATAATCCTTGTTTTCTCCCGGTTTCTTTTGCTAACTTTGTCCGCGAACTCAAATCGCAAACTAACGGAGTGCTCAATGACACCTAAAATCGCTGTATTCCCTGGTTCGTTCGATCCCATTACCATCGGGCATGTGGAGATCGTGCGGCGCGCGTTGCCGCTTTTTGATAAAATTCACATTGCCATTGGCGTGAATACTCAGAAAAAGTACCTTTTTTCGCTGGAGCAGCGCCTGAAGTGGCTCCGTACCGTCTTTGGTAATGAACCGAAGATCGTCGTCGATCATTTTGAAAACCTGACCGCACATTACTGCAACCGCATCGGCGCCAAGTATCTCATTCGCGGCTTGCGCAATGCGTCGGATTTTGACTATGAAAAAACGATTTCCCAACTCAACAGCATTGTTGGCGGAGGCATTGACACCATTTTTCTCATCAGTGAACCCGGCTACTCCCATATCAGTTCTACCATTGTGCGCGAGATTATCATCGGTGGCGGGGACGCTTCGCCCTTTATTCCAAAGGAAATAGAAATCAACGGCGTTGAAAAGTAGCATCCGTCCTGCAATGTGAAGATAATGGGGCGTTGGGATTTTCATCATCATCATTTTTTTTGTCTGCTTATGAAATACTACATCATCGCCGGAGAAGCTTCGGGTGATCTGCATGGTTCCAACC
>CAZFBU010000024.1:4886-8249 GCA_964517175.1 uncultured Saprospiraceae bacterium | reverse complement strand
ATGAAATACTACATCATCGCCGGAGAAGCTTCGGGTGATCTGCATGGTTCCAACCTGATGAAGGCGCTGCGGCGGCAAGACCCGGCGGCAACGTTTCGCGTTTGGGGCGGCGACCTGATGCAGGCAGCGGGCGGCGATCTGCAAATGCACTACCGCGACCTGGCTTTCATGGGATTTGTCGAAGTGTTGATGAATTTGCGGACGATCCTGCGCAATATCGAATTTTGTAAAGCCGACATTCTTGATTTTCAACCGGACGCACTTATCCTCATCGACTATCCTGGTTTCAATCTACGCATTGCCAAATGGGCGAAAGCGCAGAATTTCAAGGTGTTGTACTATATTTCGCCCCAGCTTTGGGCCTGGCACGCCAGCCGGGTGCACGATATTAAAAAATCGGTGGACCGCATGTATGTGATTCTGCCTTTTGAGCCGGCATTTTACGAAAAATACGACTACGAAGTTGATTTTGTGGGACATCCGTTGCTGGATGTGGTCGAATCTTTTGAGCCGGAGCCGCATTTCCGACAGAAAAACAACCTCGACGAACGCCCCATCATTGCCCTGCTGCCCGGCAGCCGCAGGCAGGAAATAAGCCGCATGCTGACGCTGATGCTGACCGTTGTGCCCGCATTTCCCGAGTACCAGTTCGTCATTGCCGGCGCACCATCGCAAGATCGGTCTTTTTACGAGTCCATTTTAGCAAAAACCAATCACGCTGATGTACAACTTGTTGAAAATCAGACCTACAGCCTACTGAGCCACGCTCAGGCGGCCCTCGTTACTTCCGGCACTGCAACGCTGGAAACCGCTCTGTTTGGCGTACCCGAAATTGTTTGCTACCGGGGCAGCGCTATTTCCTATGCCATTGCCCGGCGGCTGGTGGGAAGGCGCATCAAGTATATTTCTCTGGTCAACCTGATCGTAGATCAGCCGTTGGTGAAAGAATTGATCCAAAACGAATTGAATACACACAATTTGCGAATGGAACTAGCCGAAATACTAAAGCCGGAAAATGTTGCCGCCATCAAAAATGGCTACGCCCAATTGCGGGAGAAACTGGGCAATGCAGGCGCTTCTGATCGCACCGCCCAACGAATGTTTGCATTTCTCCGCTCAGAGGTGTAATGACATATTTGGTTTTTCAGGCAAGTGCTCGGTTCGCAACAAAAACGAAACAAGGGCGCCGCGCTTATGCATGACACCCTTCGAAGCTTCTTATTAGCAAGATTGTTCCTTTCGGTTTGGAACTATTCTTCCGCCATAAACGGATACCGATAGTCCGTCGGCGGCACAAAGTTTTCCTTGATGGTACGTGGCGAAATCCAGCGATAGAGGTTCAATATGGAACCCGCTTTATCATTCGTGCCGGAACCGCGCGCCCCGCCGAATGGTTGCTGCCCGACCACCGCTCCGGTTGGCTTGTCATTGATGTAAAAGTTACCGGCAGCGTGCCGCAGTTTTTCCGTTGCCAGTACGATGGCGCTGCGGTCTTTCGCAAAAATGGATCCCGTCAGGGCATAAGGCGAAGTACCGTCCAGTAATTCCAGCGTCGCTTCGTAGTCTTTACCCTCATAGACGTAAATAGTCAGTACCGGTCCGAAAATTTCTTCGCACATGGTGCGGTATTTTGGATCTTTGGCAACGATGACCGTTGGTTCGATGAAGTAACCATGCGTTTTGTCACAGCCGCCACCTACGATGATTTCTGCGTCTTTATCTTTTTTTGCTTCCGCAATGTAATTGGAGATTTTATCGAAGGCGCGCTCGTCAATCACAGCATTAATGAAATTCGAGAAATCTTCGGTTGATCCCATTTTGAAGGATTTGACCATATCAACCAGCTTTTCCTTCACTTCACCCCAAAGTTCTGACGGGATGTAAGCCCTGGAAGCCGCCGAGCATTTTTGCCCCTGGTATTCAAAAGCGCCGCGCGCCAGCGCCGTCACTACTTCATCCGCATTGGCGGAAGGGTGCACCATCACAAAATCCTTGCCGCCGGTTTCGCCGACAATTCTGGGATAGGATTTATACTTTGAAATATTTTTGCCGATAGTTGCCCATAGATTTTGAAATACGCCGGTACTGCCCGTAAAGTGCAGCCCTGCAAAGTCTGCATGATTAAAAATAATATCGCCCGCCAACGGACCATCCACGTAGAGCAGATTGATGACGCCGGGCGGCAGGCCAGCCTTCTGAAATACTTCCATCACGACGGCTGCCGAATATATTTGAGTTTCGGCCGGTTTCCAGATGACGGTATTGCCCATGATTGCCGGCGCCGAAGGCAGATTGCCGGAAATTGCCGTGAAATTAAACGGCGTAATCGCAAAAACAAAACCCTCCAAAGACCGATATTCCAGACGATTCCATACGTTTTTTGAGCTATTGGGCTGCTGCGCATAGATTTCTGTCATGTATTGCACATTGAAACGGAGAAAGTCTATCAATTCTGCTGCGGCGTCAATTTCAGCCTGAAAAGCGTTTTTCGACTGGCAGAGCATTGTCGCTGCGTTTACTTTGGCGCGGTAAGGACCGGATAGCAGATCGGCGGCTTTCAGAAATATGGCGGCTCGCTCCTGCCAGGGCATATTTTCCCAGGCTTTTTGTGCGCCAAGCGCTGCATTAACAGCGGCGTTGACGTGAGCGGCATCTCCTTTGCAGAAGTGCCCCAGCGTGTGTTTCAGCTCATGGGGCGGACGGATTGCCACCTTGTTATTCGTTGTGATTTCCTCCCCGTTGATATACATCGGGACGGTAATTTCCTGCGATTTGAGTTCTTTGATTGTAGCCTGGAGCGTTGCTCGTTCGGGCGAACCGGGTGCATAGTTCAGAACCGGCTCGTTCGCAACGACAGGCACCTGGAAGAAAGCGTTTGCCATCAGTATTCGATTTTATTTGATGCTGCAAATGTACATTTTTTGTCCAGATATTAAAATTTATCCACAGACAAGTTAAATCCATACGCTTTGCAACGAATATTCTTTTATACAACACTTCGGATGGCTTCTGGTTTGTCCACCTGGTAATTGGTAGTTTTTCATGCAGGAACGTTGCTTAATTGAAGATGAAGGCTCCGTAGTAGATTACCCAGCCGATGGCGTAGAGCACCGTGACAATCGCCAGCCCGCGCACCGACTCTCCGGAGCGTCGCCGCTGGAAGATATTGATTGGGATAAGATTCAGGCAGATAGCAACGACGCCAATGGTGCGTTCCCGGAAGTTATCCGAAAAACCGATGCTGCTGGTGGCATTCAGCGCATCCAGTTGTTCGTAAACGATGAGTAACAGCGCGTAACCCACAAATGGCACCGCCAAACCAATGAGCAAACCAACCCAGAGCTTATTTTGATTGAAAATCAT